>JBFMEC010000172.1:0-4552 GCA_040753575.1 Nitrospirota bacterium
CCACTTGTACATGCTTAACACCCCTTTTTCTTTCCTCCTTCCTTATTTCCAGAAAGGAGATTATAGGGTTTAGGGGGGTCAATTTTAAATGACGATCAGGGGTCAATTCTATTTTACGATCTACATATTGAACCTTTCAGTTCCCTCTTCATTGGGATGTTAATTGCTTCCTCAGGGAGTAAAAGGGGATACAGGTGCTACTGGTGCTCACTTTCAGTTCCCTCTTCATTGGGATGTTAATTGCTTCAAGACAGTTATTGTGAAATTGTGACCCGGCTTCATACTTTCAGTTCCCTCTTCATTGGGATGTTAATTGCTTCAGCCATAAAGGAATTTGATACTGATTATTTCATGACCTTTCAGTTCCCTCTTCATTGGGATGTTAATTGCTTCTTGTAAGAGCAGATCTCAGGAGAGCAAACCTTGAGGCTTTCAGTTCCCTCTTCATTGGGATGTTAATTGCTTCACTAAATATGCCCTGGGAATATTAGCCCATGAGGTCTTTCAGTTCCCTCTTCATTGGGATGTTAATTGCTTCGTAACAGCCGAGGCATCAGATGCCTCCAGGTTTTTACCTTTCAGTTCCCTCTTCATTGGGATGTTAATTGCTTCCATTCTACCTCTAAATATCCATTCTCCAATTACGACTTTCAGTTCCCTCTTCATTGGGATGTTAATTGCTTCTATATAATTTCAATCAGGAGGCATATGAGCGTTTAGACTTTCAGTTCCCTCTTCATTGGGATGTTAATTGCTTCGCCAGCAGTCACATAACAACCAATACATCCACGCTGCTCTTTCAGTTCCCTCTTCATTGGGATGTTAATTGCTTCCGCTCTAAAAATACAGATATTTTGCTATGTTTCGCAAGCTTTTTTAACGGAAATTTGGAAATCCCTTTTTCTGTTTTAATATGCTTTAGGTTTGCGAAACTTCTAAAAGACATCGCCACAATAGTTTTTATACTCACAATCATAACATTTACTTCTATTATCCGCTGCAGCAGGCATTTCCTTTTGTCTCAACATCTGCCGTATATCAGAAAGCATATTCACCGTCTCTTCTTTCATATGATTGTTCAACTCGAAAATAACCGCATCTTCAAGAGGTATTAGATAAACAAAACCATGACTGACTTTTTTATGATATATATCCTCGAGGATAAGGGCATAACCGCAGAGCTGGTATACATGATTTCTATGTGGTTTCCCTTTCGTATATTTAAAATCAACGGGAATATATTCATCTTGTGTCTCTATGAGCATGTCGAGTTTTCCTGACAGGGAAAGTTTATCGGAATTTATTGCGAGATGAAAAAGCCTTTTCCCCTCAGTAATACCATATCTTTTGAGCTTACGCCTTGTCTCAAGTTTATCAATTCTTGCTTCTTCAATCTTCCCATAATCCATCTTGAACGTGGTCTTTTTCCCAACCGGCATAAGATACTGATAGTACACAACTCTTGGACAGTATACATATTGCTTGAGATCACTCACCCTGAGAGGTATTTGACTTTGCATCCTCTTCTTCTTTGATATATTCAAGAATGCTTTTGAAATCCTTCTCGCATACGGGAAGGATCAGAATCT
Source organism: Nitrospirota bacterium (assembly GCA_040753575.1). GTDB lineage: Bacteria > Nitrospirota > Thermodesulfovibrionia > Thermodesulfovibrionales > SM23-35 > JBFMEC01. The sequence goes on from JBFMEC010000172.1 coordinate 1,590, forward strand.
TTCCGGAACCTTTTTTTATGACATTTTTGAGTTTTAGAAAAAGCTCCTCTCTTTTGTTCCGTCCCAATTTCCCTGAAAAGCCACTGAATTGAATACGCTCAAGACCAAAGTCCATACATATATCGGCAATTTTGTTTCTTATCCTGTCAATCTCAATGTCATAAAATACAAAATGTGTAAGTTCCTCCATTACAAACCTACTCTTCCAGGATTTATTACTGTTTTGAGAGGCAGATGTGATGAAAAACGCCTGCCAGCGACACCTTAATGCCCTTATGCATGGCCAGCCAGTCTTTATTCAAAATGTACTTGCCGCAAGAATTACAGTCATGTGAAACACAATCAAATCCTGCCGCTTTGCAGGGGTTTTGCAGCATGTCTGCCCCTCATTTTACGAAATATTTAGACTACCACTTAAAAGTGAAAGGTTTATAATCCTGCTGACCTCTTAAAAAGGATGCCAGATTTCTTGCCTGCATCTGAATGATGGAGCGTATCTGGTATTTCTTGCCTTTGTAAGTCTCAACGGATTCAAGTCTTTCAAGGATTTTACCTCCAATCAGCCTTCTTGTTTCTGTATCCAGAAGCCCCTGTTCCATTTTTATCTCCTGCCCGAGATTAATATATGCAATAACAATACGGTCAACGACAGGTTGCCGAAATTCTTCTATAAGATCGAGGACCAAAGATGGTTTACCGGGTCTATCCACATGCAGAAATCCTGCAAACGGCTCAAGCCCTGCATTAACCAGTGATCCCCAGACAGTTGAATAAAGAATTCCATATCCATAATTGAGAAGGGAATTTACAGGGTCTATGGCACCCCTCGTCTCCCTGCCGAAAAATTCTACCCTTTGCATCAATATCTCCTTAACGCCCTCCCAGTAAAGCCTCCCCGCTGTGCCTTCAATACCGATGAGAGTATTTCTTTTCTCATCAATATGGCTGCCTGTTACTGTTTTAACCTTTCCTCTCAGTTCTCTGAGGTCTTTTGCAATAGACTCTATTTCTCTGAATCTTTCGGGGGCAGTCTCTTTGATATACTTTCCAAAATATCTCAGGAGTCTTTCCTGATTGGTTATCTTCCCGAAAACAACTGCCTTTGAGAACTCAAGGCCTCTCTTGTCCTTCATTGCTTCTATCTGTTCTCTGCGAGCCTCTATAGTTGCAGTGAGCATGGGAGAGGTAATCATCGCGTAAGGCTTATTCACTCCTGAAAGAAAATGGAGAGTGATCCCCCTCAGACAGAGCTCTTCAATCAAATCTGATGAGATGGTAATGCCTTTCGATGCAATAACTACATTTTTCAACCTAAAGAGTGGAAATTGGTAAATAACATCCTTACCTTTTCTTACAAGCAGCCGCTCACTCTTTTTAGAAAGAAAAATCCCATAGCCTGAGAGTATAATCTGTGAGATATCGCAAGTTTTGACCATTGTAATACCCTCATCTATACTCACTTCGCCTTCGAGTTGTTCTTCTACAAGTATTGGGATAGCTTCTGCTTCTCCTGTGAAAAGGTTATACTGGGCAGGGTGGTGAAGAGGCTTCTCTTCAGGCTTGTATTCAGGATGTATCCTCTGAACCTTAGCCTTAGCCATGGATAACTATAACCATATATGCCCTGAACTGGCAAGGATTCTGATCACAAAAGACACAGAAGTCAGGTTTTCGTTCCTATCCTCAGGAGCTTTTTAAAAAACTAAAGTTGTCAAAGAACAAAAGAAACCAGCTTTTTCTATAGATGATGCCTCCCCATTTCCAGGAGACCTTCAACTATGTCTTTTATACAATAAGTCTATTTATGGAACCTTCAAAAAGGCTGAATACTTTTGATATATACGAGTGGTTAAAAACCAACAGCAAAGCCGCTTGCATAACTTTCAGTATGCTTTCAGAATTCTGCCCGATATGATTGAATACACCCTTGACATATAAAAGGTCTTCCAGTAACCCTTCCCTCTCGGTAGCCTTATGAAACAACTGGATGAAATCCCTGTCAGGATTAAATACATTAAGAAAAAGCCATGTTAAGTCAATTATATCTTTAGGCTCCGCTCTGCTGACAACAGCATATATCTTGTTAATTGCAATGTTTTCCAGCGTATCAACATTAATCCTTACATCATTAATAATGGTAGTCTCTTTATTGCCGGATGCTGAAAACCTGTCAAATACATAATCAACCTTAATACCTAAATCGTATATGTAAGAGCAGAATGTTGGGCTTTCCGAGATAGTCGTCAATACTTTGCCGATGTCCTTAAACAGTCTTACATATTCAAGAAGATTTACCTCCTTCATCAAGAAAAGGTCGATATCCTTAGATGTCCTGTGGGCAGCATAAAATACAGAAAGTGCGGTGCCTCCTGTTATAAACAGATTATTCCGGCTGAATTCATAAGAAAATATCTTCAATAGCAAATCCCGCTGTTCATTGCTCTGGTATCCTTTTACATGTTCTATAATTTCAACCATTCCCCACCTTTATGTTTTGCTTTTTAAGTTCTTCATAAACTCGATAGCATTTCTCCAGGCATATATCCTGATTTCAGGGATTTTATCCCATATATGCAATTCCTTGAGACCTTTCTCGATGTCCTTAATCTCAAATAATTGGAATGCTTCGGTCAAACTTCCTCTTTCAATAAACCTCCTAAGTATCAGGTTGAATAAAGAAGGATTTTCTCCTTTGAGATTGGCTATAAATCTCCTGAAATCCAGAATAGACAGTTCTCGGGCAAGGGATTCTACTTCTGGATAGTCCCAGAAGATATACTAACTCGGCCATAAGTAAGAATACATTCCGTCATTCCTGCGAAGGCAGGAATCCAGGAAAAATACTGGATTCCGGGCCAAGCCCGGAATGAGTGCGCCTGGAAGCGTGCATGGCCAGAGGGGTGAAAGTCCCCTTCAGGCATACGCTCTCCGGCCTGTAACTGAACGTAACTGCGTCACCGTGA
>JBFMEC010000173.1:0-4355 GCA_040753575.1 Nitrospirota bacterium
GATGATGTCCCGTCCTTTCGTTGAAGAAGAAGCGGCTCTGCCCGTATCCTAAGCGGCTTCCTCCTTTCTGTCAAGCGATCTTTGCTGCAAGGCAACAAGAAGTTTTGGTATTTCTCTGTATCCCTTGATGCGTCTGAATTTCTTTTCTGCCCGTAAGAGGGCTGCCACGGCCCATCGCTGCACCATGTCTCCATCCCTCCAACGCTTCACTCGTCCGGTTATAGTGCGAGTTACCGAAAAGCACGACTCTATGGGGTTGGTCGAGCACAGTGTTTTCCTCAGCAGGCCTATTATCCCCAGCCGGTGCACTGTCAGTGTCTCCTCAAGCCCTTCTTTCAAACTGGCCGCTGCACTGGGGTTCAGACGCTCAAGATGTCTCACGGTGAGCTCCAATGACTGCTTCGCCTGTTCATAGGTTGCCATGCCGTAGGCGGACCGCATCCGTGCGTCTATTGTCTCCTGATGCTCCTGTGGCAGATGCTCGCGCACATTTCTCCTTTTGTGCTGCTGGCACCGCTGCACCAGGACATTGCTGCCATACATGCGGGCTACGGCTGACCTCAATGCCTTAGAACCGTCCAGGACAAAGAGATAATCCCTCTCTGTCGACAGTCCCCTCCGCGTCATATCCTCAAGTAGGCCCATGCACACTTCCCTGTTCTCGGTCGCCCCTTCTCGCAGACCCAGGATATGCTTCCTGCCTGCCACATCCAGTCCCAGTGCCACGACCAGCAAGTGCCCCTTGAACTCAATGCCGTCTATGAATATCGCACACAGCTCCAGCCCGGACAGGTCTCGCTCCAGAAACTCCCTCATCTGCTCAGCGGTTGCCTTGATGAAATGACGACTGACACTGGATTTCTTTATCCCGTATCCCTTCAGAAACCCCTCCAGCGCCTCTTCGTAATTGCGCGACGACAGCCCCAGCACCATCCGCTTCGTTACCAAATCACTCATGCCCCTTGCGCTCTGAAAGGCTTTATACGTGCTTAAAGGAATCTCCTTATTGTTCTTGCCCCTCAGCCGGGGATGATCCATCAGGATCTTCTGCCCATCGTAATACACGCCACCCAGTTCGCTGCCCCACCAGTGTGCCGTCCGCTCAGGGTTCTTTACCCCCTTCTTGCCCGCGATCTTCTGCCCTTCCGCCTCCATGACCGCCGACATCAGCATCAACCCCACTTCCCGGGACATCTCCTCGATCACCTGCGGCACCCCAAGCATTATCTCTGCCATCGGTAAAGGCAATTCAATGGTCACATGATCCCCTGCTACCTCCTTCACTCTCCCATTTGCTTTTCTCTGCATTGTTCGGTATTCTTTCTTCATAAGCGACTCCTTTAAATCTTGTTTTTTGACGATTCAAGTTTAATCGAGTCGCTTAACTTCTTCAACGAACTTTGGGGCTAGATCCTGGTATTATAACCTTGAGGAACATGATTATCGGCTGTGCATAAACGAGTGAGACATTTTGAGACAACTGGAGTGCATTTCAGCCTTCTGAACATATTAAAAACGCTATAAGGTCTTATGCTTGGAAAGAAGTTTTCAATATCAAAACCTAAAACATACCTTTGTCCGGCATGCATTTTGGCATTAGTAAGAGTAGAATGCTTTTTCCGCGAACCGTGAACTACCTCAGAAAGTTTTATTTTTTTTAAAAGGTAGTTGTTGATCGTTTTGAGAATCTTTTCAAGTCTTGGTGATCGATGATAAATCGTCCTTTTCTTGATTCTTCCATCAGGCTTTTCCTGTGTTTTTTCTTCTGTTTGGTAGTGCTTTTTTATATTGCTCGCAATATCAATGATTTCTTCTTTCGGTATTCCTATTTGTAATGCCAACTGTTTTAAAGATTGAATGTTTAATGCATCTCTTGTCTCAAGAAGCCTTTGATTTCGCATGCGGTCTCTTCATTTCAGCATCTAATTCAAAGAGCAGTCTTTTCAATCTCCCTATTGGAGTAGTGGTCTCAGTTTTTTCCATATTTTCCCAAAAAAACATACCAATAGGAACATTTAGAACCTCTGATATTTTCTTTAACAGCGATAAACTGGGCTCCTTCTTCTCATTCTCGATTAAGCTGAGATAGGAATCCTTTATTTCAAGTTTTTTTGCTAATTCCTTCTGTTTTAAATTGGCATTAATCCTAAAAAGTTTGATATTTTTCCCAACCGACATTTTCTTCTCCTCAACTCTATTTTATTTGATATCGCAATAAGGCGACTGACTTTGTAATAGAGTGTATTAGTCCACTTGTCAATAATGTAAATGAGGTCTACGATGAACTTCATTAAAGTTGAAATTCTTTCATAAGAAAATCTTCCCTTGAGAAGTTCGCTTTTTTGACCCTCAATGTGCATTATTAAGCGGTCAAATACACCCACCAGTTCCGGATTGCTCTCTGAGACATTTTCCTGAAGCTCCTTGAGTTCCGAAATGATCTCCTCAAGCAATTCGAGTACTCGCGGCGTATTGACATGCATGATGGTTCTCCTCCTTTCTTTGAAAGTTCGTGGGAATATTCCTCAGAGAGGAATACACTCTATTGAAATCTGCTATAAAGCAGATTAAATCTATCGGTCTTCTATGAGCTATTTTCAAGAACTACCTTACTTGTTTCTCACAATAAGAGTAATAGTGATTTTAATAAGATTCTCACTGTCACCATTAACTTTTACTTGTGAGTAAGGCTAATCTGATGAGTAGGTAGCTCTATAGTCCCGACAGAACCTCCGAGATCGGAGTAGGGTCTAAACCCTGTCAGCCTTGCGGCAGGACATTACTGCCCGTGGAGGAGACATGGTGTCTACCGTGAGTACTGTTCTTTCAAAGAGCAAATAAGGCTAAACGCCTTACACGGAAATATTAAAGCATAAACCAAGTTGTTTTTTCAATAGTAAAAGTTATTTTACTTTAAGGTAAAGAAATTAAACAAGCAACTTCCGCATACCCTCGCCCAAAAGTTCCATTACGCATAATGATGAACTACCTATATTCGAGGAGCAAAAGCTCATTTCATCTTCCTTATTTTTTTTCGAAGCGTCTTCCACCAAGAACACTTCACCATAAGATGACCATTAAATTTCGATTTCGAGGGACACTATACTCAATTCCGTCGTTGGGCATAGAGACAGGGGGCAATAAATAAGTATGGTGTCCCTGGAATCCTTGCCTGGAATCCTTGCATGAGCAAATAACTGATCTTTAAGGCTTTTTATTAAATGGGGAGTGGTATTGAAACAAGTTTGTTTAAAACTTGTTCTGACGAAAAACAAGTTTGTTCTGACGTAAATCTGACGAAACGCTATTCCTTGAGGACATAATGGGTAGCCCTCCCGGAGCCCCTCTGTTCTATAAGGTCTAATTCCATCAACCTCTTAAAGTCTCTATTTGCCGTGTCTCTGGTAATTCCGAATTCCCTTGTGCATTCCTCGCTGGTTATCCTTGCGTGATCAAAGATATATTTGAAAATATCTCTTTGTCTTGGTGTTAATTGCCGCAACTTTTCATCGGGTACTTTATAAACAACGTTACGTTTGCTCGGATTAACCTTAAGGATATCTTCAGGCCCGTAGAAGGTGACTGTAAAATAGCCTGAGTCATAATCGAATTCTGGCTGCTTCAGGCCATAATTCACCATCATATCGTGCATTCTCTTAAACCCTCCACCCCTTTCTTCCATGAGTTTCACGTCAAATAGGGTTCTGGCTATTATGGGATTCCGGGATACTGGCCTGTATCTAAATGATCTCACCATTTCAAGGGTTAATGGTTGTGGAAGAAGGCCTGGACTTGCTACTACAATCCTATTGCTAAAAATGTGAATCATTATGGTTGCACCTGTTATTCCATAATCCCTATGTGCAAGGGCATTTATGACTGCCTCTCTCAGTGCCTCAATTGGATACTCGGAAACCTGCACGCGTGAGAATCCCTCTATTCTCACAGCCGTCTTCATATTCTTAAGAAAGAATGCCTCAGCGCCCTCAACCATATCGAAAATAGTACCTTTGATATCTTTCTGATCTATTGTGGTTGCAGGAACAGGGTCAGCACCCTGAAAAGCATCAGCTTTTATCTTGCCTTGTACAAGATATGATTCAGGATGTTTTCCGAAAAGCAGTAAACCGGCGACAGTGGGAACCAGTGTTTTCTTGTTGGAAAGGTAATGCAGCAAGTTTCTTTTTTTAAGATGTTCTATGATTTCGGTTTTACTCTTAAGCTTAAGACCGGTGGTTTTAAAAAAATTTGCAGCATCTTCCAATGAAATATCATTCTGTGATGCATTCAAGACAGGCTTCTTATCAAAATTTAGTGTAGTCTTATCAAGCTCTAAGGCACTTTTTTCAACCGAA
>JBFMEC010000174.1:0-4335 GCA_040753575.1 Nitrospirota bacterium
ATATTCTCCTACATTTATTGTTAGATTAATAAAATTAAACGGCGGCAGTGTCCCCACATATTTGAATTTTATTTTATCGCCATATCTTACGCCAAGTTCATTTATCCTTCGGTCAAATTCTGTCTCTCTATGTTTCTCTACCAAAAAAGCAGCATTAATAATCATCCGCTCGCCATAGGTATTATTGATCTTGACTTCTACTGACAGGGGTGACAGGGCATTTAAAATATCCTCTTCATGAATCTCTTTCTCTTTTTGTAAAGCAGCCTCAACCATTCTTCCTATTTCCATACGTTGATAATATGTCTTCTCAGGAGGTAGTGCCGCGACTTTTTCTTTTAACACCCTTATATCTTCATATTTTTCCAAGATATCCTTATAAATAACATCCTCTTTAAATACTGCTTTTAGCCCGAGTTCTTTTTTTCCTTCAATATTTCTTAATAAATCTATAAATCTATCGTGCTCTCTTTCTAATATCTTCTTAACCTTTTCTTCATCCTCGGCAATTGCGCAAAATCTGACCGGCAGCACTGTATGCTCCTTCATTACTTCCTCAATGGCCTTTTCATGGGCAAGCATATTTTCCCTTGATACCGAATATTTTATTATTTGAGAATTGCTAACTACAGCGGCTATATCGTCAAGGCAAATCGTATACAATTCATCTCTCCTGCCACCAATTCCCAGTAGACCAAATGATTGAGATTGGCTTGACTTTATTATGCAATATATATATTTACCTTCCACAGCCTTACAAATGACCCTCTTCTGCCATTGCAGCAATTAAGGCACCCTTAGCCACTGAATTTAAAGGTTGTGCTGCCATCCTTGTCTCGCCAACTGAAACAGGTAATTTAAATTGGCCTAAAATCTGTTTAAACCTAAGGCTAAAACCCTCAGGAAGCGAGGTTCCTCCTGATAGGACAATACTTATAGGCTTAACTATACCCGGCATCCCACCTACTTTCTCAAGCTCCTGCTTTATATTTTCAATTACATATTCAATTAGATCATTGTAGTGAATAGACAGGGCACTCTCGATCTTACTTAATGTTCCCACCTTAGTTAAATCAAAAGAGGACTCCTTTATCGCTGTTACACGGCTGGCTGCCTCACCCACTGCCATTCCAACCTGCTGGTCTATCCAGTCACCTGCCTTCGTAAGGGAAAACTTGAAAATGGGCACAGACATAAAGCTCAAGCATACATTGACCATCCCGCCGCCAAAGGAAATGCCAATTCCTGTAAAGTCTTTATCAGCTAACTCAGATAATATAATTGCCAGACCTTCATTTATGGGTTTTGGAGTATAACCCAGGGTCTTTAAGAATCCTTCAATGGTCTTTATGTGATATATGATATTAAAATCTGCATCTAGAGGCTCTGCTGGGATGGAAAAATAGACTATCTCACCTTGATAATGAGGTTCACTCACTGCACTCTTTATCAATAGCTCTACTATAGGAAGGGCCTCTTCTTCTGTGGGGCTTATCACACCATTACTTAAAGACCTTCTTGTCTCTTTATTAAAGAGATTGGCAAATTGTAATGCGTCATTGCCTATCACATACAATTTATCATCTTTTACAACGTACTTTATCATACGGTCGTCAAATATCTTCTTAGTAAAACCTCCTGCATACTCTACTTGGAAAAAGGCGTTTCGCTGAGACCCGAATATGATTTTATCTCCTTCTTTATGCGCACATTTCACAAATACTGTTCCTATATCAATGCCCTTACCTCCCTCATTCATGTTCTCCCTCCCCTTTGAATCTTTTTAAATATCTTTTGAATCTTTTTAAATAATCTAACTGACTCATCAATATCAGATCTCTCCTTCTCTAAATTTGGCCCTATTTTATTGATATTACTCTCTAAGACTAAACTCTCATCTTCTACAGGGAGTTCAAAATCGGTCTTTATCTTTGTTTTTTCCTCTGGCATCCATTCCACTTTCTGCCCTATCCGTGCAACAGTCATCTTTGTCTCCTTTAACTCATTACTGATCTCTCCAGCTACTTCAGCGGTAATCTCTTTGATTAACCCCCTGTCAATCTCTGGTGTCTCTTCTGTCAATAGTGTTTTTATTCCCACTTCCCCTATGGAATAATGCTTATTAGAAAAATTTAGATAACCTTTTCTGACTAAATATCGACATAAAAACTCTATATAGTCTGAGGAAAAACCAACCTCTCTCCTTATCTGATCCTTAGTTGCCTTCCTTAATCTGGCAACGGCATTTATAATGTCAGCTTCTGTTCCTGATAACATAAACTATTTTTCCCATTCCTCCGGATAAATTACGATATTAACAAAATTAAATACAGGCAAGGGACCTGCATACATAAACTTTATTCTTTCCTTATATTCATCACCTAACCCATCCATAATGTTATCGAATTCTTTCTCCCTGCCTTTATCTACCAGGAAGGCAGCATTCATAAAAATCTCATCACCGATAGTCTTGTTGAGCCTACAGTCAATAGACGTCTTTCTTAGAATATTTATAAATCTCTCAGTCTCTTTTTCTCTTTTCTTTTTAAGAGCTTCTTCAACCATCTTACCAACTTCCATTTTTGTCAGTATCTTTTTCCCCGTATCGTTCTGGATTCCCTCCTTTACCCACTTAATCTCTTTATTTTCTTTTACGATCTCTTTAAAAATCATGTCCATATTCTTCCATATTCCCTTAACACCTAATTCTACCTTATGGTCCATATCCCTCAAAAGATTCTTAAATTCTCTATATCGCCTATCTATGAGATTTCTTATCTCGTCAGCGCTCGCAGCAATAGTGCCGAAGCGAACTGGAAGCACACTATCAAATTCCTTCATCACCTCTTCGATTACTTTCTCGTGGGCCAACATATTTTCGCGACTCACAACAAATTTAGTCATCGGGTAATTGCTTACCACCATACTCAGATCATCATAGCCAACGGTTAAGGCCTCATCGCCTCTGCCACCGATACCTATAGGTCCAAAATTTCTTTCCTGCTTTGTGGCGGTAATACAATAGATATATTTGCCTTCCCTCTCCATAATGCTACTCTCTTATCTTTACGATGATGGCATTTTGACCAAATTCTTTTTCATTAAATAAACAGGCATCCTCCTGGCCTGCCTGTTCGGCAGACAGGCAGTATTCGAGAAGGATTCTATAAGCCCTATTTATCTCATTAAATCGTCTTTCTGTATCGGAAACGCCCGGGTTCTTATCAGGATGATAGAATTTGGCACCGTTCTTATAGGCTTTAATAACTTCTTCCTTTGTTGCCCGGTTACCCAGACGTAGCATCTTTCTTGCCCAGTCCTTCTCTTCAAAGCTTATTTTTTTAGTCTCAACCGTATAAAAACTATAGGGCGGAAGCGGACCAACACATCTAAAATTTATTCTTTCATTGAATAATTCATTCAGCTCATTTAACCTTCTCTCGAATTCAGCCTTTTTTTCTCTATCTATTAGAAAGGCGGTATTAAGAATCATCCTGTCATCCATAAGACCATGCGATCTTGAATCTATACTCACTCTTCCTAATACATCCCATATCTCAGAAGTAAGTTTTTCTCTCTCTTTATCTAAGATATTCTTAACGAGGTTACCTATCTTTATCTGGTCTTCCATGGATATGCCTTCAGGTTTGGACATAATTTTTTCCTTAAGCGCTTTAATCTCTTCTCCTTTGCCGATCTCTTTAATTATCGAATTCAGGTCACTCCATGTTGCTACAACATCCATCTCAATTTTGTTGTTAATCTTCGCAAGTATATCTTTAAGCATCTGGTATCCTTTGGATAGAATCTCTTCAACCTCTCTGATGTTAAAGGCATAAGTGCCGAGTTTCATAGGAATGATGGTGTGAGAATCCATAATCTTCTCGATTACCTGCTGATGTCTTAGAAGGTATCTAGCAACCTGATTCTTAGGGAGGATAGCGTAATTTATGAATTGGGAATCACTTACAACCGCTGAGATATCCTGATAAGGGATTGTATAGACTTCTTCATAGGCAGCGAATCCACATGAATTAAATAATTTCTCTTCTGAAGCCTCGATAATACCGTAAATATATTTAGCTTCCATCACTCGCTCCGCTCTTCACCTTCTCACTTTTTGTTTTTGATTTTTACTTGCCTTCAGGGCCTCTCCAAAATGCCTCTTTGAAATCCTGAATTCTGACTCCTGACTCCTGACCCCTGACCCCTGACTTATATATTCTCTTATCGCTAACATAGACGCCTTTCGGCAGATAAACTCAATATCCGAACCAACCATGTCCTCCGTTTCTTTAGACAGCCCTTTTAAATCGACATCCTTATCCAGGGGTT
>JBFMEC010000175.1:0-4317 GCA_040753575.1 Nitrospirota bacterium
TGTTTCCCTCTATAGAAGCAACAAGGGCAGTGGCTTCACCGCAGACGAAGGCACCGGCACCTTCTCTGATATGAACGGTAAAATCAAAACCCGTTCCGAGGATATTTTCGCCCAAAAGTCCCAACTCTTCCGCCTCTTTGATAGCGATGGTCAAATTCTTAACGGCGAGGGGATACTCATGGCGTACATAGATGAATCCATAATGGGCACCGATGGCATAAGCACAGATAAGCATTCCTTCAAGAAGGCTGTGAGGATCGCCTTCCATGATCGATCTATCCATAAAAGCACCGGGGTCACCCTCGTCACCATTGGCAATGACCAATTTTATGGGGTTTGGAGCCTTTTTGGTATGAGCCCATTTCACCCCCGCCGGAAATCCAGCACCACCCCGACCCCTGAGATTTGCCTTTTTTACTTCTTCGAGGATCTCTTCAGGGCTCATGGAGGAAAAAATCTTTTCTGTAGCGCCATAACCTCCGACAGCAATATAATGATATATATCAGCCGGGTCTATCCTGCCATTATTTCTGAGGGCGATCCTCATCTGCTTCTTATAAAAGGGAACCTCTTCCATAACTTCTACAGGATTCTCAAGAAAACTGCCTCTATAAAGAAGGCTCCTCACGGGAAAGCCAGCAGAATAGGTGGTAGAGATAATTTCCCTTGCGTTGTCTTTTCTGACTTTCTGATAGAAATACCCATAGGGTTCAACCTTCATCACAGGCCCCTTCTGGCATAGACCCTGGCAACCCGTTTTCACAATCTCAAGATCCATGCCTCTTTTTGAAATCTCTTCTTCAAAAGCCCTAACAACGCCTCCGGAACCCGTTGCAGTGCAGGCAGTCCCGCAGCAGATTCTAACTCTACTCCTGTCTTCCTTAAATGTTTCTGCGCTTAGAAATAATCTCAGGCTTCTAAGGTCCTGTAAGTTCGTCAACCTTTGCATTATTATTCCTCTTCAATTGTTTTAATCAATTTTCCCAACTTCTTTAGGCCAATCTCACCCACCACATCTTCATTGACAGTGGAAACGGGCGCGAGGCCGCAGCATCCGATACATCCCACCGTTTCAAGGGTCATAAGAAGATCCTTGGTAGTCTCTCCCGCCTTGATATTGAACCTATCCTCGAGAGTACTCAGAACCTTCTTAGCGCCTCTCACATAACAGGCTGTACCCATACATACCCTTACAACCTTTTTCCCCCTCGGCGTAAAGTGAAATTGCTTATAGAAACTTGCCACACTATAGATTTCGGCAAGGGGTAAACTAAGCTTCTTCGAAAGATTCCTCAGGACATCTTCAGGCAGATAACCATAGTCTTCCTGTATCTTCTGGAGTGTATGGATCAGAACTCCTTTGTTTATGGCATGTCTGGATATGATTGTGCCTATCTTTCCGATTTCTTCTCTAACGTCTATTTCTTCTACCTTCATCAAACCTCCAAAGAAAGGTTGAGGTTGAGGCTAAGATTAAGCTTTCTCAGCCTCAACCTTAGGCCTTAACCTAATATATTCCCATGTGCGGCTTGGCAGCCCTTTCAAGTTCGCGCCTTGCAGCCATATCCATAAGGACTCTCTCGGCGCCAAACTTGCCAGGCTCATACTTTCTGAGTTTAAGAGCTTCTCTTGCCTTATCAATGTAATCTAAGGTGAGACTTAATATCTTTTCAGGATCTGGCTCAAAATGAAGAGCACCTTTAAATCTTTCAAACCAGACCTCCGTCATAATACGTGTGACCTCTTCACTTGCCTCAACGGGCGACTCTCCACCGAAGATTACAGGCACACCAGATGCTGCAAAATAACATCCAATGGCAATGGCCTTCTCGGACATCCACTCAGGAGCAATACCTACTGCCGGCATTCCTCCTATCTCGTCCGAGAGCCCTCCTTCTTCAGCCATGGCTGTTGCAATCGTCAGAATCCTCGAATTATCAACACAGGAACCGAGATGAAGGATAGGTGGTATACCGATTGCTTCGCAGACTTCCCTCAATCCAAGTCCGGCATTCTCCAGGGCCATTTCCGGTGTTAAATATCCTGCAGTACCGCAGGCAGCGGAGCCACAACCCGTTGAGACTATCAACACATCATGCCTTATCAGTTCTGTGGCAAGAAATCTATGAAGGCCCGTGGATGGAACCCTCGGATTATCACATCCGGCTAATCCAACTACCCCCCTGATCCTCCCGGCCATTATGGCATCATTCAGAGGTCTGAAGGATGCCCTCCATCTTCCTCCCTGCATATATTCTATATATTCATGGGAAAATCCGGCAATTACAGGGAATTTGTCGGAAATATAGCTACCCTCCTTCTTCCTGTTTATAAAATTATCAATGGCAATCCTCACAATCTGCCTAGCTATCTCTTTTGCCCGGTGTTCGTCATACTCTATATGAGTAGCACCCGGTATTTTTGCTTTATAAGAAGTAGTGATCACCTTTGTATGGAACTTCCTGGAAATCTCCGTCAGGGCAGGCATGATACACTGGACATCCACTGTTAAGGCATCAATAAGCCCTGTCATAACGGCGAGTTCCTGGTTTGTAAATCCCCCTGCCGTAGGAATGCCATGTCTCATTAAGACCTCATTGGCGGTACAGCATATTCCACCGAGATTGATCCCCTTTGCACCCTTCGATTTCGCATAGGCAACCAGCTCAGGTTCGCTGGCCACTTCCACAATCATCTCCGCAAGGGAAGGCTCATGTCCGTGGACAATGAGGTTCACTTCATTCTCTTTGAATATTCCGAAACTCGCCTCCGCCTTTACCGGTTTGGGAGTTCCAAAGAGGATATCGGAAATATCCGTAGAGATCATACATCCACCCCAACCATCAGCAAGAGAAACCTTGAGAACACTCAAGAGAAGGTTATCGGGATCGTGATCGACGCCCATATGTGTGCGGTGCATTGATTCCGTTATTTCCCTGTCGATCCCTCTGGGGACAATACCCCATTTTCGCCACCTCTCCTGAGTCTTCTTCGGAGCTCTCTTTACATAATTGATCTCGCCCTTTTGCCTTCCAAAATCTTCAAGGAATTTAAGGGCCACATCTCTTGCCACATCATTCACAGGGCGGGCTTCAAACTCTATCCCGATGATTCCAGCGACCCAGTAAAGTTTCCTCACATCGGTTATCTTAAAGTCCTTCGTTTCACCATTCGCTACTGCAAGTAATATGAAGGCCATATCCCTTGCGTGGTCTGAGTGAGCGGCAGTTCCTGCCACTGCCATCCTGAGTAGATTTCTTGAAGCAACCGTTGGAAGTGTTGCTCCACATACCCCTCTTGCCTCTTCCTCGGCATTTGAACCCACAAACCTGCAAGGACCCATATGGCATATCTTACAACATGCACCGGTAGAACCAATGGGACATGGTTTAAGTCTTTGTGCCCTCTCAAAGCAAGTTTCTATATCGTGCAATTCACCCCATTCTATTATCCTTTCTGCCGCCTCATTCGCACTCTTTATAACTTTTTCCATATATCCTCCGTCAGTAAATTCAAAAATTAAAAATCAAAATGCAAAATTAAGGAATACATTAAATTTGATTTTTGCACTTTGAATTTTGCATTTATAGTATCGACTCCGTCTCGAGAGCCGGATGGCCGACACTTGCGAGAAACTCCAGTAATTTTTCAGAATCTTCACATATCGTCTCGTCGGCTATCTTATCAAAAAGGTCTGGAACTCCTTCCTCCTCGGCCCTCTTGTTAAATGCCTCCTTAAGGCTCTCTTTAAGGTTCTTTGTCATCCAGACAATCCTCCTGATTCCTCCATCACCATAGAGAAACTTTTTGCTCACTATAAAATTCCTACCGATTCCCATGAACCCGGGATTTTGTGTGCCTCCACCGACACTTCCAGCTAATGTCGAGAATTTCATTCCCACAGGCGTCATTCCAGTATGCCCTCGCTGGACAATCATCACACCATTTGCTTCAGGTACGATAGCTATGATACATTCAAAACAACCACAGGAAGTCATCGGATTCTGCATGATCGTATAAAGGTTAAGCGTTTCCACAGCACCTCCCGAGGCCTTCTTAAGGTATTCATCAATGCCCGAATATCTGCCATACCTGGAATCTAAAAGTTCTCCTTTTTGTATAGGTTGGTTTCCACCGGTTGGGTCAATTTCATAGGCGGCTTTGCAATCAAGCCAGTTAAACGCTCCGCATAGGCCGAGCCTCTCGGGGCTTATGACGCATACATGGCTTGGCGCAAAGGACTGACAGAGGAGACAGGAATAAAATGTATCAACAGCCTCGTCTACAAGGCCACCCAATCTCTGATCACGCTCCCTG
>JBFMEC010000176.1:0-4311 GCA_040753575.1 Nitrospirota bacterium
CCAGATACCAGATGGAATGGGGCGACATTGCGGGTTACTACTGATCCCATGCCTATCATAGAATATTCTCCTATCTCCAGACCCGGCCCGATAATACATCCTGCCCCGATTGTGACTCCTCTCCTCACCTTGGTTTCTAATGTTTCCTCCGTGGGATTTGATGTTTTTATTGAATGTCCATCTATGTCAAAAGCACGAGGAAATCTATCATTGGTAAAGACAGTTCCGGCAGAAATCATAACTTGATCTTCAACGGTCACACCGGTACATATATAAACGAAAGAGTTGATCTTTACTCCATTTCCAATTTTCACGTCATAGGCAATATAAGTCTTTTCACCAATAATGCAATTATCTCCGATCACTGTATTTTTTCGAATATGGACGCTATCCCAGATAGATGTTCCCGCACCGATAGAAACACTTTCCTCGATGATTACGGTTGGATGGATGCGAGCTGTTGAATGAATGACGGTCTTATTCAACTTCAACCCACTTGTTCATACTTGTGGATCTGTATGCGACTTCTATAACTCTAACTGATTCATAACTATCAGTTGCATTAATTAAAGGCATCTCTTTTCCCTTTATGGATCCAATAAAATTTTTAATCTGACCGGTGAAGGCGGAAAGTTTGTCGTATCCTTTACCGAAGACGACCCAGTTCATTTTCTCGCTTTGTCTATATTTTGAACATTTCCAACCGATCGATAGGACTCCCTCGGTTCCAAAGAGGTCGATGTATGATTCCTGTTCTTTATGAATCGACCAGCTCAAATCTACTGCACCCATTGCGTCTGATTGTGTCCTGAAATATAGACGGGCCGTGTCCTCGACTTCAAGTTTCTGCACCCTCTTACCTTCCTCTGCTTGCACCTTAACAATTGGACCAAGAAGGAAACGTGCAATATCTACAGAATGACTTCCATTATCAATCAATACTCCGCCACCTGCAATTTCTTTCTTCGAATTCCAGCGTTCTCTCATATCAACTTTGCTGCAGAAAACATTTTCAAAAAGAATTATATCTCCCAGAATCCCCGATTCTACAATCCCTTTTGCCTTAATGATGTCGTCCACATAACGGAACTTAGAAGCCATCATGAGCAAGCAATCATTGTCCTCAGCAGTTTTTACCATCATTTCAGCGTCTTGAGAGTTGACTGCAAGAGGCTTTTCACAAAGCACATGAACGCCATTTTCAAAAAAGAAAGTTGCTATCTCCGCATGTGTATTCGGTGGTGTACAGATAACGGCAGCATTAATATGATTCTCATCTAATACATGATGATAATCGATATAAGCTTTACATCCATATTGATTTGCTACACTTAAGGCCGCCTGTTCACGGATATCAACAACTCCTTTCAACTGACACTCAGGAAGAGATGCAATTGCCTGAAGATGGGTCTGAGATATTCTTCCACAACCAATTAAAGCAAAATTGAGTGGAGAATTTCCTTTTAAAGGTAACAACTTTTACCTCCTTAATGCCTTAGCGGTTTCTTTAATACTGTCCACAATATAGCCAACATGTTCCTCAGTGTAAAACTCATTCCATGGAAGTACCAACACATGGGAAAGCGCGTCAAAAGTGCCAGGATATTCAGATGGATCGTATACCACCGGAGGATCATTTTTCCTGGACCCTCCTTCAAACGGGAAATGACTATTTCCGAAAGTTTTTCTATCCCTTAATATCTCACACATAAAGGCAGGTTTTTGGATATAACGAGGAGCACAAAAAATACCTTTCTCTTTCAATTTAGCTGCAAAGAGGTCGACGCCGCCTTCGATGATCTTATCATCAATCCGAAGGGGATATTTCCAGTAAACGTGCTTGCTATGAGCAGTCACTTTTGGTGGGCTAACGCCTGGCACATCTGATATGAGATTAGTGAACATCTGTGCGGTATTAATACGGTTTTCAACTACTCTGTCCACTTTGTCCAACTGAGCAATTGCAACAGCACCCTGCAGTTCTGTCATTCGATAATTCAGAGCAAGAAAATAATGATCTGGTTTAGGGTCTCCATACCCCCATGCC
Organism: Nitrospirota bacterium; assembly: GCA_040753575.1. Lineage (GTDB taxonomy): Bacteria > Nitrospirota > Thermodesulfovibrionia > Thermodesulfovibrionales > SM23-35 > JBFMEC01. The sequence goes on from JBFMEC010000176.1 coordinate 2,048, forward strand.
TTATCAACAAAAAGCCACATATGCCTTGAGTACGTTCCATTCTTACTGATAACAATCCCGCCTTCACCTGTTGTCATATGTTTTCCCTGTTGAAGACTGAAGCATCCAATATCCCCGATGGTTCCTATCAGTCTTCCTTTATACTCAGCCAGATAAGCCTGACATGCATCCTCAATTACGGGTAGATTATATTGACGTGCCAGATCCATAACGGGATCCATGTCGCAGGGGTTACCAAATAAATGAGTCACTATAATCGCCTTCGTTCGATTCGTAATCTTTGGAGCGATTGTTTCTGCTGTAATATTGTAGGTTTCGGGATCGACATCAGCAAAAACCGGAATGGCGGTCTGATAAATTATCGGTGTTATCGCTCCCATATCAGTAATTGGAGTAGTGATGATTTCATCGCCTGGTTCTGGATTAATAGCAGCTATCGCTGTATGGATGCTTGCCGTTCCCGATGTAGTTGTCCTGCAGAAGATCACGCCATATTTATGGGCAAATCTCTTTTCGAATTCCTTTACTGCTGTGCCCTTGGTGCAATTGAGCGTGCCAGATTCAATAACTTTTTTGAGAATTTCGATTTCTTCCTTTCCTAAATTTCTTCCGGTGCTATCAGCATCGCTTGGTAATTGCATACTTTTTACCTCCTATATATGCGTTATCTAGGAAACAAAATCTTTGGGTCGATCACCTTGATCAAAATAATGGAGTATGGCTTTCACAATACGCTTTGCTGCCTTTCCATCTCCATAGGGATTTGATTTTGAGACCATCTTCTGATATGTTATTGGATTTTCGAGAAGGCGCGAAGTCTCCCGGATTATATTGTCTCTTTTTAATCCCACGATCTTGGCACCACCAGTCTCAACCCCTTCTGGCCTTTCCGTCACTTTTCGAAAGACAAGAATCGGCTTGCGCATAGAAAGGCCTTCCTCCTGAATACCACCCGAATCTGTGATAATCAAATATGATCTTGCCATTGCTTCAACAAAGGGCTCGTATGGGAGAGGATCCAGAAGATAGATTCTCTCCTGATTTGCCAATATGTTAAAGACGGTCTTTCTCACGTTAGGATTGAGATGTACAGGATAGACAATCTGAAGATCTGAATATGATCGCACAAGATCCTTTAGAGCACAGCAAAGGTTTTCGAGAGGTTTTCCCCAATTTTCTCTTCTGTGAGCTGTCACAAGAATAAGCCGATGAGAATTCATAATGTCTAAAGGCAGATATTTATTTAAAGTCTGGCCGTTTCGGCTCGAAATATAAAGAAGAGAATCAATGACAGTATTTCCAGTTACAAAAACTTTGCCGGAATCTATGCCTTCTCTATAAAGGTTATCAGCATTCTTTATTGTTGGCGCAAAGTGGAGATCAGAGACAAGGGAGATCAACCTCCTGTTGATCTCTTCGGGGTATGGATGCATTTTGTCGAACGACCGAAGTCCTGCTTCTACATGTCCAACCGGTATCCTCTGATAGAAAGAAACAAGAGCTCCTATAAAGGCCGTTGTCGTATCTCCCTGAACAAGAACCAGGTCAGGCCTCTGTTTCCCTAAAAGGGGTTCGATGTTGGATAGCGCATTGATTGAGATATCTGTCAGGGTTTGGTTGTCACGCATAATGTTTAGATCATAATCTACATCGATAGAGAAAAGGGTGATAAGGTCTTCAATCATTTCCCGGTGCTGAGATGTGCAGATGGTAATACACCTAAAAAGCCTGTTTTGCTTTAGCTGCTCTATTATAGGAAATAGTTTGATTACCTCTGGACGTGTTCCAAAAATTGTGATTACAGTCAATGGTTTAAGTTTCATCGCAAAAAGTCATTAACCTAAATTCGAGGTTGTGTTTTAAAATGAATATTTAATACCTTAACTCTTCCATCCAAACTGGTAAATACTTCAGATTCTTTAAATCTTTTGAACAAATTGACCTCTTCGGGTTTAACCCTTGGACAACTCGGAGAGCGTATTAATAGCCAGATACCTGTTGGGGCTTCATCAGCAATTTTCCTTATAAACTCATCGAAGTCATAAATGAGTTTCGAACCAGTCCAGATTTCTCTTACACCATCTTCTGTAAGTACTCCCATAAAATCAGGATGATCTTTATTCAGATAAATAACATCCATTTTTTTCAAATAAAAAGCTACCGGAACAATTGTTGAAAAAACCTTTTCTCCGGGTAAAAGATTCTTATTTATAAACTCTGCTGGAGTTTTATAATCCACTCTTCTGTAGTAATGCACCTCAACA
>JBFMEC010000177.1:0-4282 GCA_040753575.1 Nitrospirota bacterium
GAATTTCTTAGGCCTCAGGGAAGATTCAAACATCTTTTTAAGCCCGAAAACGAATGGCTTCTTAAGAAGTTTCAGGAAGATGTGGACAGAGAGTGGGAGAGGTTACAAAAAGAGTCGGCCCAGGTAGAATCTTGATCTGGCAAAATTTATGGGGGGCACTTAGCACAAACTGAAGTAAACAGAGAAGTACTCAGGTACCGATCTCCCCTGTCAGGCAGTATAACAACTATTACACCTTCTTTAAGTTCACTTGATTTCTTCAAGGCTATGTACATGGCTGCACCGCTTGACATGCCTGCAAAGATGCCTTCCCTCGTTGCAAGCATCCTGGTTGAATCAAAGGCCTCATCGTCGTTAACAATATAGCGTTCGTCAAGAAAAGCAGGATTAAATATCTTTGGGACTATTGATTCACTCATATTTTTAAGACCCTGAATTCGATGGCCGAGCACGGGCTCAACTCCGGTGATCTTAATATCCTTGTTAAATTCCTTCAGTCTTCTTCCTGCACCCATAAGAGTACCTGTAGTACCCATGCCGGCTATAAAATGAGTAATTGCTCCCTTTGTCTGTTCTATTATCTCTTTTCCTGTCGTCTCATAGTGAGCCTGCACATTGCCGGGGTTGTCGAACTGGTTGGGCATGAAATATAAATTTGTGTCCTCTTCCAGAATCCTGTGAGCAAGTCTGATCGCACCATCTGTGCCTTCTTCTGAAGGACTTAATATCAGTTCGGCACCCAGGGCCTCAAGAATTCTTCTCCTTTCAAGACTTACACAGGCGGGCATCGTAAGCTTAACTCTGTATCTTTTGGCGGAGGCCACCATGGCAAGACCGATGCCTGTATTGCCTGATGTCGCCTCAAGAATTATTTTATCCCTTGAGAGCTTGCCTTCCTTCTCTGCATTTTCAATCATAAAAAGGGCAATCCTGTCCTTAACAGAACCACCCGGATTGTTGCCCTCGAGTTTAACATAGAGCTTAACCCGCGGATTGGGATTTATGTTTTTGATTAGTGCAAGAGGTGTGTTACCAATGCATTTAAGAATACCCATAAATTACTTTAACACAAATTATTTAAGTAATAAAGTAAGTCAGAGATCAAGGCTAAGGTTGAGGGTAAGGAAGTCTCAGTCTTAATCTTAATCTTGACCTCCGGTGGTTGTTAAATAAATACAGCAGTCTTTATAATAATTGAATTGAGGAGGTAATGCATGAGATTGGTTGTCGAGGCAGACAGATGTGTAGGCTGCCAGAGCTGCATGTTTGCCTGTGCCAGAAGACAGAACGAGGTGGGACTGGCAAAGACCTGTATCAATGTAAGATCTGTGGGAGGGCTTGAAAGGGGATTTATAGGGATCGTCTGCAGGGCCTGTGATGATCCGCCCTGTGCAAAGGTCTGTCCTACCGATGCCCTGAAACCAAGAGCTGGCGGGGGAGTCCGTCTCAATATTTCTAAGTGCCTGGGCTGCGGATATTGTTCTGATGCCTGTCTTATAGGTGCGATCTTCTGGGATGATGAGATAAATAAACCGATGATCTGTGCCCACTGTGGATATTGTGTCAAGTTCTGCCCTCATGGGGTTCTCAAACTGGAGAAGAAGGAGACTCCCCGGAATGCTCAAAGATGACCCTCTATCAAAGGTTCTTTATATTGATCTTTCGAAAAAAAATTTCCGCATAGAAAGGCGAGAGGATCTTTTTGATAAATATATAGGGGGAACGGGAGTTGCGGCAAAGCTTCTCCATGAGGAGTGTCCAAAGGATTGCGATGCCCTGAGCCCTGAAAATCCCATCATATTTGCTGTAGGACCTCTTACATCGATATTCCCTGTGGCCTCAAAAACAGTGGCCCTCTTTAAATCTCCTCACAATAACAACCTGGGAGAGAGCCACTGTGGTGGAAGAAGTGCCATCGCTTTTCGAATGGCCGGATATGGAGCGGTAGTCATAAAAGGTGCAAGTGACACACCCGTTTATATTGCAATTCATGGCAATCGAGTTCATTTTCGTAATGCTTCCTCAATATGGGGAATAAGTACATTTACAGGCGGCCGGATTATCAGAGAAAATGAGCCCGGCGAAGGATTGAGAACAATAATGCGTATCGGCAATGCAGGGGAGAAACTCGTCTCTTATTCCTGTGTGACAACAGAGACATACAGGCATTTCGGAAGATTGGGTCTGGGAGCAGTTTTCGGAAGCAAAAAACTCAAGGCAATTGTGGTTTCGGGTAAACGTTCACTTCCCGTGAGTAATGTAAGACAATATCGAAAGGTATACGAAGAGATTTACCAGGCTGCTGTGGCCTCTCCTGTGATGAAAAAATATCATGATCTGGGAACGGCCGGAAACATCATGCCCTTAAATGAACTTGGTGCACTTCCAACAAGAAATCTAAGGCAATCAAGATTTGAAGGGGCATCGGAGATTTCCGGTGAAAGATTTGCAGAGCATTATCTCGGAAGGCGGCTTGCCTGTACACACTGTCCTGTAGGCTGCATTCATATTGCTGCTCTGAGGGAGCCCTATGAGGATGAGGCCTATTTTTATAAGACTTCTATGTTTTCTTATGACTATGAACCAGTCTATGCGATAGGCTCCATGCTGGGTGTATATGATACGAGGGGTCTTTTGAAATTAATGCATGAGATAGAAACTGTGGGACTCGATGTGATGAGTACGGGGGTAGTCCTCGCATGGGCAACGGAGGCACTGGAAAAAAATATTATTTCCGAGAAGGAAACAGGGAACCTTAAACTGAGCTGGGGAGATTTCAACACTTACATCGAGGCAGTTCGTCTCATCATCCAACAGCCTAATGAATTTTATAAGGCCCTGGCACTCGGTGCTGACCACACAGCCTCCTTATATGGCGGAGAAGATTTTGCCCTTGCCTTTGGTGGAAACGAAATGCCAGGATATCATACGGGACCTGCAGCACATACAGGTACTATAATAGGTGCAAGACATAGTCATCTTGATAATGCAGGCTATAGCGTTGACCAGAATGCTATTCTTAGCAAAAAGCATCAGGGTCCCGAAGAACTTGCAAAGGTTCTGTTGGCTGAAGAGCGATGGCGACAGATCCTTTCGAGTCTTGTGGTCTGTTTCTTTGCAAGAGGAGTCTATAAGCCCGACACAGTCATAAAGGCCCTCAATCTTACAGGCTTTGATCTTTCTCAGGATGACCTCAATCAAATAGGAGAAGATATACATTGGGAAAAATACAGATTCAAGATCCGCGAGGGATTTTCTCTGGAGAACATCAGAATACCCAGGAGGATTTTTGAGACTCTCTCACCGGCAGGAAGGCTCGACGAAGGATTCATTCGTAAGGCCATTGACTATGTCAAAAAAGAGCTTGAAAATCGGCAAAAGATTTAAGAACCCCTGACTCTGATCTGTGCTTGTATCTCTCCTGAACTTTCGTCGAGATTCTTCAGGCCGCATTCTGAGTTAGTCTCATCCGAATTTTATGAGGTCAATTCTATTTCTTTCTCCTCTGTTTCATCTGCTCCAGAGTCTTGCCCATGTTTTCCATACCACCCATTACTTCCATCATATTGCTTACCTTTTTATAACCACCGGGAACTTCAAACATCGAGGCCTTCGCCGCACCCACCTTTATCTCCCTCAGCTCGCTAATTATCCTGCCTCCCTTTCCCATTCTTTTATTTTCAGGAATAATCAACTCATTTCTTATTGGCAATCCCCCAAGATCCTGGGCTTCCCAGATGATAGCCCTGAATTTCTCCGCTGGCTTGTCCTTGAGGTAAAACGTGGTGTCATATTTGATACAGGGGTGTCCATCGATAGTTTCAGAACCAATCTTCTTCTTTTCAAAAACTACTCTCGGGTCATAAACAGAAGGAGTATCTTCTTTCAGATTCTGTTCAAAATAGGTCTTGTTAACAGTGGACATCATTATCATCTTTTTTGAGCCAAGAAGTGAAATAGTTACTAAACTCTGCAACATCGGATTTTCTACACGCATCTTGTCTCCCATTTTAGCCATGGGCATCGTCATACCACTCATGATCATCTTTGCCGTGAAGTTATCAGGAGGTGCAGCAGAAACAATCATGGGGAATGATAAAATGACTGAAAGAAGAAACGACAAAATGAATACACCAAACTTTTTTTTCATGTTTTCCTCCTGGTATAATCCTCACCTGTAGATTAGGTAAGGAAGTTTATAATAGTTTTTGAAGTCTTTAAAGCAGGAAAGACAGTTTGCTTTCCTCCTTATGGATCTCTCCTTGGGAGATACCATTTGCAA
>JBFMEC010000178.1:0-4248 GCA_040753575.1 Nitrospirota bacterium
CTATAAGGAAATATTAAGATTAATCTGTGGATACCTTTATAAGATGGATTCTTTGCGAAAAATAAATTCTCTCTATCCTCAAAAAGCTTATGAAGAAGACATCCTCTATTTCGCCGTGAATTGCTGGTTTAACTCCAAACCTTTGGGCTTTTTTGCACCAGGAACGATAGCGTAAATGACCTTCAATTGATATAATAATCTGTGAATTATATATTGTCTGGACATACCCACGATATGTTAAATGAACGTGATTGATATCCCAGAGGAGTGGATATGGCGAACTATAAATAATCCTGATTGGGAAAATATTGGAACTGACAATAATGTTCATTATTTCAAAAGTATCACCGAACATGAGGGACGAATTCTTCATGTAGTTGTTAATCCTCATGTTTCACCGAAGAAAGTCGTTACAGTTTTCTTTGACCGTAAAGCAAGGAGGCAAAATTGAGATTGAAGGTAGATAAAGAAAATGATGCTCTTTATTTCAGATTGGATGAATCCTCTATTGTAGAATCAGAGGAGGTGCAACCCGGCGTGGTTTTGGATTTTAATGCAGATGGTAAAGTAGTAGGGATCGAGATTCTCAATCTGAGTGTACGTATGACCCCTGACCAGTTAAAAGTCCTTCAATATGAGACTGCATAAGTTAAAAAGCTGGCACTTCTGCTAACACAGCAAGAATTGACTAAGGTTACAAGGGATAGTATTAAGAACTATTACGTTGAGGCGATAAAATACCTTGACGAAGCGAAGAAATTTGTCTATATAGCGATATTCATCTTCTTTCTCGGTGTCTTTACTGGTCTGACATTTCCCGAGCATTTTAAGAGCCTGCTTGATTCTTTTAAAACCTTCGCCGAACATTTCAAGGGCAGAAGCACACCGGTCTTAATATTAATGATATTTCTTCAGAATTCTCTGTCAGCTCTTATCGCAATCTGGCTGGGTACGCTACTTGGCATAATCCCGCTGTTTGGAGCAATTACAAACGGTCTATTGATCGGGGTGGTTCTATCAGTCGGAAATAAGATTGATTTAACGCAAGTAATATGGACCTTGATCCCTCATGGTGTCTTTGAACTGCCGGCTATATTTTTGTCCTGGGGACTCGGAATATGGAGGGGCCTGTGGGTCTTTCGAAAGAATAAAGATGAAACTTACAGGGAGAGGGCGAAGAAAGCCTACCACCTGTTCTTTGCTTTTATATTACCACTACTTATAATAGCAGCAATCATTGAAGGTCTGAATATTTCAACTGTAATATAGAAATATGAAGTTGACTGAGTTGAATAATTTACTGCAAAAAAGATTCTCAGAAAAATCGATGGGCCTCATTGCCCGATGTCTCCTTGAACTTGCTACAAACAGGGCGGTTCAGTCAGAAGTGGCTGATGCGGGGAGGCATGCGAAAATCTTTCTTTCTGAACTCGAGAAAGGAGATCCAGAGTCGATAGAATCAGCCCTTCTTAATCTTTATGTCCATTTACATGCTGCGGGCTCCAGGTATTCTCCCTCCGAAAAGGAACTTCTTTACAAGAGATGCGGCTATTCCTGTTATCCTGGCGGTCTTTCTCCTATAATCATGGCAGGCCAATTTATCAAACCGGATTCTATCGTGGCAGACCTTGGTGCAGGAAATGGACTTCAGGGATTGTTACTCCAGCGTCTCTACCCTCACTGCAGGACGCTTCAGATCGAACTCTCCTTCGAAATGATCCGCATCGGCAAAATCTTTCAGAAAGCTCTCGGCATAAGTGATGATCGTGTCGCATGGATCCACGACGACATAGTAAATGTATCTATCGAGAAGGCTGATTTTGTTTACATCTACAGGCCTGCAAAACCTCTCAATAGCGGAAAGAAGCTTTACCGGGCTATCGCAGAAAAGCTCGCTTCTACAAATAAACCCCTTGTAATCTTCAGTGTGGCCGACTGTCTGGCCAGGTTTCTTGATGAGAGATTTTCTATCTTTTACACCGATGGCCATCTCACCTGTTTTATCAGGAATTGTGAGGTTTCTGAAAGATGATGAATACGAGAAAATTATTACGGCTATGACATCTTTTGCCCTATGAGTCTTTGTATAATTATCCGCTCTGGGATACACCGAGATTATGAAACTCTTTTCTCTTAACGAAACTCCCTATGAGCCCGTCAGCCACAACCCTGAACTTAAAAAGAAGGTTCTCGCAAGAGATGAACTTCACTGTGTCAGAAATATAAGTCATATCATCCTCCAGCCGGGAAACAGTGTTTCTGAACATTCCCATTCTGATTTTGTTGAAGTCTTTTATTGTATTCGGGGCAAGGCATTATTTTTAGTAAAAGGAGAAACTGTTTCTGTCAAGAAAGGTCATCTGCTTTTTATAGAGCCAGGAGAGCCTCACTCTATTCCAGAGATCATAGAAGAAACGGAGTTCCTTTATTTTCATACGCCTTCCCATTAGTTCCTCAAAATCTACAACCTTTGGTTCCCTGCCACTTAGCCTCAAGCAAGCAGAGAGGTTGAGGCAGAGTATTTTGAAAAAGGCATTTGAAGGTAGGCTCATTCCTCAAGACCCAAGTGACGAAGCGGCAAGTGCGATATAATGCAAGAAATGAACTAACTGATTTTGTATTAATACACAATAATCAAAGGATTTTCGGATTTTAGGTCTGATTGAGAAACTTGCTCGCCCTGTATTATCCAATCCGTAATTGACAGAGAGTTCTGAAGATTTGTAGATTAGAATTAACAATCAATAATTTCTGCAAAAAATTATTTTTTCTAGGCAGATGAGAAGAATTATAGTAGACATAGACAATACCCTCTGGGATTTTGCCTCCGTTTTCTGCAACAGGCTGAAAAAGATGGTGCCTTCAATACCGCCGGTTGAAGAGTGGGACTGGGACTTCTACAAAGATTACGTAAGCATCGAGGAACTTTATACCGTTGTCGATGGCATACATAGAGAACAGGATTCCTTTGAGCCCTTTCCCTCTTCCCGGTGGTTCCTTGAATCTCTACTTGCTAAAGGTTATGCTCCCGTTATAGCCTCGCACCGCCAGAACAGCTCAAGAAGAGCAACAGAAAATTTCCTCCGAAGGCACAGCCTTCCCTATGCAGAACTGCATTTGAGCCATGACAAGACAGTACTTTTCGACTCAAGCTGTGCCATTGTCGACGATGCTCCGGTCCTTCTTGATAAGGCAAAGCAAAGGGGTCTTATCCGTGCAGGTTTGCGCTATCCCTGGAATAAAAATACAGAACATCCTCTCTTTAATTCTCTCGAAGAGATCCTGGAATTTCTCTTGAAAGAATTGAATAGTCGATGAGCTGACGAGACGAACCACGAATTCTTATACTCTTCCTGACTCTATCGCGTTTTTTCTTACTGTATAGTTCCTGTCCTCGGCTAACTTTTGTACAGTCTCTATTTCTGTTTCAGGATTTCTCGATACACCGATTCTGACCATCTTATCCATATCATTGGATAAGTCATGGAGAACATCCTCTGGAGTATGAGGGTTTCCGGCAACATTCATTCTCACCGTCGGATTTGGATCATACGCTAACTTCCGCAGAGTTTCTTTAGAGGTATTTCTGTTCTTCGCTACAGCGTTCCTTATTAACCAATCAAATTTTGAAAGTTCCTCGAGGTTTTCCGGCGGGGTATCGGGATCATTAGCTATATTCCATCTGGCGCTAAAAGTTGATTTTTCCATAATTAATACCTCCTGAGTCTTTTTATTTTTATCGCCTATAATCTACACCCATCGCTGAAAGCCTGTCAATTGTTGTATAGGGTAGCCCACGTTCAATTTACCTTCCACATCTCATACCTTTCAATGTAAAATAGGATCATACTTGTCCAGAATAAAAACTTGAAGCCTTGATTTTAGCGAAGCATCTCTTATTCTGGACACTACTGAATCAGAATGATTTTGTTGTGTGATACCTGCTATGCCTATTTATGAATTTTATTGCGCTGATTGCAATACTATTTTCAATTTCTTCTCAAGCCGTATAAACACGGAAAAGAGGCCGATCTGCCCAAAATGTAATAGAGGACCTATGGAAAGGCTCATGTCCAGATTCTCGGTACTTAGAGGAACAAAGGAAGAGGATGATTCGGGAATGCCTGAACTTGATGAGAATAAAATGATGAAGGCCATGTCCTTTCTGGAACAGGAAGCCCAGAATCTTAATGAAGATGATCCAAAGCAGGCTGCCCAGCTTATGCGCAAACTCTTTGACACAACGGG
>JBFMEC010000179.1:0-4140 GCA_040753575.1 Nitrospirota bacterium
CTTCAAGCCCGATCTTTGGAACCTCCAATGGCAAAAAAAGAGACGTCTTCTTAAAATTAAGCTAATATTGATCCAAGCAACTTGTTATTGGTCCGGTGCTATCACGTAACTTTCGAACAAGGTCCAATTTTTAATAAGGAGGGAACCGAAATGGCTATGAATCACATGAATTTGGAAGGATTAAAAATTTTTATGGAGGAGGTTAAACAGGACTTATCAAAAGCTAAAAAGAGTAAAAAGATTGAATGTTCATGGAATTTCGATGAGGGAAGACCTCAGATTGAGTCGAAAGTTCAACATCCCAAGGGAGAGACAATGCTTCGGTCTGACTTTGCGCCTTTTATGGGAGGAGAGGGATTGGCTCCAGATCCGATTCAATATTGTCTCTTTGGTCTTGCCGCCTGTTTTGCTGGGACATTCATGTCAATGGCTACGATGATGGGAATAAGAATAGATGATTTGAGAGTTTCTGCAGAAAATTTCACTGATCTCAGCAAGACATTGGGACTGACGAATAATCCAATTGTGGAGAAGGTCAAAATCACTACGAGGGTGAAGAGCGATGCCAAAGAAGGACAATTGAAGGAAATCGAAAGATTGGCTAATGAAAGGTGCCCAGGAGTGTATTGTCTTGTCAATCCTATTCCCCTCGAAACAGAATTGGTCATAAAATAACGTGTCCGTAAATTATAGGATAGAAGCAATGGGAGTGTATAAATGAAGATCTTTGATGAACAAACATATAGGCTTAAGATCGGGCAAGAGGCTGAAGATTTTTCTATTGATAATGATCTTTCCCTTTCAAATTTTAAGGGGACTCCAATATTTTTAGTTTTCTGGAAAACCCTCTGAACACGATGCCAGCAGGAGGCTCCTGTGATTGAAAAAGAGATTTGGCAGAGGTTTAAGGATAAAGGATTAAAGGTCTTTGCTATTGCAGTCAAGGAAAATGCGGAACAAGCATCTTCTTGGGCCTTCCAGCATGGATTGACTTACCCAGTGGGTCTTGACCCCGACGGGGAAATTTACAAAAAATTTGGCACAGGTTCTGTTCCTTATCACGTTATTATTGATCGAGATTTCCGGATATCTCTTTCCCAAGAGGATTTTAAAAAAGATCTATTGATAGGGGTGGTCCAAGACGCTTTAAGAGGACCTTAAACGCTCGTATGCGATATCTCTTCTTTGTTTAACTGACGATTGAGTATCACCTCTTATTGGGGTAAATGCAGGTGGATTTAAAACTCCAGCTTAACGCTTTTTAAAGGAGGAGACTAAATGGCCTATAACATCGTAAAGTTTTTCCACATTTTAACGATTGTTTTCATGGCGGCACCCTTGTACAACCTCATTGTAGTGCACGAAAGGAGGCGAATCGGAAAAGCTCCGTTTGTCGTGGACCGGTACTTCGAAAACATCATCAAGGGGGCGGCGATACGGTGTTATGTATATCAGTTCACGGCTCTATTTACTGGCATCCTGCTAATTCCCCTCGGCGGTTTCCCCTGGAGTGACCTGATCGAGAACCCGATCCTTTTAGCCAAGCTTCTGCTGTTGCTGTTGCTGACTGCCCTGCTCTCAGTGGTTCATTTCCAAATCCAGCCTACCATCGAAGCAATTCTTGCCAAAGTGCAGGGAGACGAGATCCCCGAAGGAATCGCCAAGCAAATCGCTCCCATCCGACTCAGACGAACGCGGTTAGCAACGATCTGCCTGTTTATCGTCATAACTACTCTTTTGTTGGGGCTACAAGTTACTTCCCGGTTTGGACTTCCAGCCACTGCGATTTTGATTTTGTTGGCCGCGCTATTCTCCTGGAGAGTATATCGGACTTCTGTTCGTTTTGGTTGGATATAGAAATTAAGCTATCTTCTTGCGATAGGAGGTGAACACGATGCATATGGAACAATGGCTACGGCTGATCGCTGGAGTGGTAATTATTGGAAGTCTACTTCTAACCCATTACCATTCACCCAATTGGATCTGGGTCGGTGCCCTGATGGGTGCGAACCTTTTCCAGTCCGGATTTACCGACTGGTGACCCATGATGGTTGTCCTGCGGGCAGTAGGCGTTAAGGAGAAAGGCGCAAAGATTTGAATAGAGCAGTCAGCGATTTAATATAGGGTATTAAGGTTGCTGACACGCCTAAATACTATAGGGAAGTAGCCATTGAAGCATACATGAATCTAACTTTTTAAATCCTGGTATCTGGAGGTATTATGAAAAGGTTTTCCCTGGTTGAATTTTCTGTCAAACATCCTAAGTTGATCGTGTTTCTTTCAATTCTCATTACCCTTGCCTTCATGACACAATTCCCAAAGACAAGGACTGATACGAATCCGAAACATATGCTTCCCGAGACATCAGATGTGAGGGTGTGGAATGACGAGGTAGACAGAACATTCGCCCTCTATGAGGATATGATAGTTGTTGGGATAGTGAATGAAAAAGGTGTTCTCAATAAAGACACCCTCGGAAAGATTAAAAAGATAACCAATGAAATACTGAAAATCAAAGGCGTTGCTACAATGGATGTAAACAGTTTTCCAACCATTACCAATGTGACAGCAGAGGCCGGGGTGTTAAAGGTAGCACCACTTATGACAGAGGTCCCAAAGACCAATGAGCAAATAAATGCCCTTCGTAAAATGCTTTTTGAGAATCCCCTCTTTGTTAACCGTATTATTTCAAAAGATGGGAAGACGACTGCTATATATGCTCCCCTTGAGAGAGGTGCAAACGGCAAGGTAATAGCTGACACCATGAGGGAGATAGTCAAAAAAGAGGGCGGTCCCGAGAAATACTATATCGCAGGAGATCCTGTTGCAAGGGATACCTTCGGCGCAGAGATGTTCAAGTTAATGGCGATATTCGCTCCAATCGCAGGAATGGTCATGCTCGGAGTTAGATATCTTATGTTCAGAGACCTTTTTCTTTCTGTCACACTAATGATGGACGCAATGATTAGTATTATCTGGAGTATGGGGCTCTTAATAGCCTTGGGGTTTCCTATTCATATTATGAGCTCAATGAGCCCGGTTTTTTTGATGGCTATTGCCACAGACAGTATACACATCTTTAATGAGTTCTACTTTCGTTACAAAGAGAAGAAGGATAAGAAAGCTGCAATAATTGAGACGATGACTGCTGTAGGTCGCCCTGTGAGATACACGGCCCTGGCGACAGCAGCAGGTTTTGCTGTCTTAGTGTTTATGAACATCATTCCTGTTAAGGTCTTTGGCGGCCTCGTTGCCTTTGGAACCCTTTCGTTAAGGGTCTTGAGCTTTAGCTTCATTCCTGCGATGTTTACATTTGTGAAAGAAGAGAAGCTGGAAAAGGGTTCCGTAGGCGAAGATATTGCATCAAGCAGGACTTCACAATTTCTGAAAAGTCTTGCCAGCTTTGGTGCGAATAAGCCGAGGGCTACTGTCCTCGTCGGTCTCATACTTTTCGTAGTGGCAATCATCGGCATAACAAAGATAGTGATTAACAATAATATGGTGGAGTGGTTCAAGAAAAGCAGTGAAGTTCGCATTGCTGATAATGTTATGAACAATGCCCTCGGAGGCACATCCCTCGGATATGTGATAGCCATTTCGAAAGAACCTGAATTCATTAAAACACCAGAGGCAATGCGGTATATAGAAGGGCTCCAGAGGCATCTGGAAAGGCTGCCAGTTGTTGGAAAGACTTCCTCTGTTGTGGATTATGTGAAGAGAATAAACCGTGTTTTGCACGATGATGACCCCCAATATGATGTTGTCCCTGATTCAAAAGAGACAATCGGGCAATATCTCTTTTTGTTCAGCATGTCTGCAAAGCCCTCTGATCTGGACAACGTCGTTGACTATCCATTTCAGAAGGCGAATATCTGGGTTCAGCTTAAGACATGGGATGCACAGGCAATGAGGGATGTCATAAAGGCGGTGGATGAATATAAGAAGACCCATTCACCCCCCATGGAATTTAAACCTGCAGGTATTGCCTATTTTAACTTCGTATGGAATGACCAAGTGCTGTGGGATATGTTAAGGGGCTTTATCCTCGCCCTGATTGTAGTCTTCGTTATCCTCATCTTCAACTTCCGTTCGGTGAAATGGGCAATAGTTGGATATACTCCTCTTCTTTTTACAATCCTG
>JBFMEC010000180.1:0-4136 GCA_040753575.1 Nitrospirota bacterium
GAGAGATGTTACACCCGATGCAACTCTCGAAATTATAGATAAAGAGGTTCCTGGCATTGCCGAGGTGATGAGGATAGAAGGCTGCAAAAAAACTTCCAGGTCAATGCTTTCAAGGGCAGTAGCCGGGATAAAAGGAAAGACTTTGATTATTAATCTTCCGGGAAGTCCAAAGGCAGTGAAAGAAAATCTTGAGGTTATTCTGGATGCGATTCCCCACGCAATAGAGAAGATTAAGGGAGACCTCACAGAATGTGCAATACAGGAATGATTGCAAATTGCAGACCCTGCATTAATTTTGAGAAAGCCCTTACTTTTACTTTTTCATTTTAAATCTTCAATTTTTCTATTGGTTTAGGGTGAAAGATATTTCATTTCCATTAGCCTTTCTTGCTGGCCTGTTATCCTTTCTTTCTCCCTGTGTCCTTCCCCTTGTTCCTTCTTATGTATCTTTTATAACAGGCATTTCCTTTGAGGATCTCACTGCCGATCACGATAAAAAAAGGAACAGGTATCTGACAATTACGAACTCCCTTGCCTTCATTTCCGGATTTTCTTCAATATTTGTTGCCCTTGGCGTTTCATCTTCAGAGATCGGTAAATTCCTCTTTGATTTCATCGACCCGATAAGAATAATTGGCGGTATACTTGTAATAATATTTGGTCTTCTTGTCTCAGGCTTTATTAAAGTCAATTTTCTTATGAGAGGTAGAAAGATTCAGATAAGTGGCAAACCTGCAGGATATATTGGATCCTTTCTCGTTGGTATAACCTTTGCGGCGGGCTGGACACCTTGCATCGGCCCGATACTTGGCACTATCCTCATTTATGCCGGTTCAAAAGCGTCAGCC
Source organism: Nitrospirota bacterium (assembly GCA_040753575.1). GTDB lineage: Bacteria > Nitrospirota > Thermodesulfovibrionia > Thermodesulfovibrionales > SM23-35 > JBFMEC01. Next base: position 849 of record JBFMEC010000180.1, read on the forward strand.
CTCTACGGGTTCAAGCTTCTTTTGGTCTATTCCCTCGGTCTTGCCATCCCCTTTTTCATATCTTCCCTTGCTATTAATTCTTTTCTCAGTTATTCAAGGAAACTTTGTAAATATATGAGATGGGTCATGATTATGAGCGGACTCATCCTCATTGTCTTTGGCATAATGCTTCTGACCAACATGGTAGGTGAACTATCAAGACTCTTCCCTGATTTGGGGATTAATTTCTGAGAAAATCCTGAAAGCTATGATAAACTTTTATGTATTCAAATCGTTAGAGTGTTTCTAAAATTTTTGAGGTCTGAGGATGCCAGTTAATAGGTTTTATTTTTTCACGTTGACCTTTCTTGTATTGGTTCTGGGTTATTTAACTTACCAGGTATTGAGGCCATTTCTGTCTCCTCTTGCATGGGCCATCGTACTGTCAATCGTATTTTATCCTCTTTATGCCTTCACGTTCCGCTATATCAAGTGGAAGTCTATAGCGTCGTTTATCACCCTCGCAGTTATAGTCGTCATTATTCTCGGCCCCTTTTCCTACATATCCTTTCTCCTTGCCAAAGAATTGAAACATTTATCAGATTACATAGAAAGCGGAAAGCTAAATGCTATAGATGCTGTTCTGCGATATCCAGGCATTAAATCCGCAGTCGATAAGATAACAGAATTATTTGGTATCTCAGAGTCTGAATTGCATAAGGCTGTTTTAAGTAACATTGCAGAATTTGGAAAACAATTAATTGGAAGAGTTACGGAAAGAGTGGGTGGCGTTGTCACGGGAGCACTGAATTTTATTTTCATGACCTTTGCTATCTTTTTCTTTCTCAGAGACGGCATAGAATTTTTGAAAAAGGTCCGAGATTATATGCCCTTTTCGGATAGACAAAAAGACAGGCTTGCAAGGCAGATAAGGGACATTGTCATATCAACAATGTATGGAGGAGTAGCTGTAGCGATTGTACAGGGCTTTATAGCAGGGGGGGCCTTTTATCTACTGCAGATTCCTTCACCCGTTGTCTGGGGGCTTGCCACCTCCATTGCATCATTCATACCGTTGTTGGGTGCTTTCGCGATATGGGGACCTGCCACTGTATATCTTTTCATAACGGGGGCGATATCAAAGGGAATTATCCTTGCGATTGTTGGGATCTTCGGGATAAGCTTAATAGATAATATTTTGAAGCCCCTCATAATCGGTAGCAGAACAAAAATGCCCGTTCTGGCTATTTTTTTCAGCGTCCTGGGAGGAATAAAGTTATTCGGATTGATAGGACTTATAATGGGACCTTTAGTTGTGGCGCTCTTTGTATCGGTTATTGAAATATATAGGAATATAGAAGGAGGATACAATGCTTAGCAGAGAAGAATTGAAAGAGATTGCCTCTATCAGCGGAAAGGATGGTTATTTTGTGAGCCTCTATCTTAATGTTGATCCTGTCTTTAATCAAAGGGCCGACTATCTGGTGCATTTCAAAAATATGATGAAGGATACTATTGAGACCCTGGACAAAAGGGTGTATAAAAAAGTAAAAGATGATCTAAAGAAGATCGACAATTATGTTCTTACAAATAAGAGACTCTTTAAGAAAGGTCTTGCCCTTTTAAGCTCATCGGCAAATTCCTTCTGGAGGGAGTATCTCCTTAAAGTTCCTGTAAAAAATGAATTGATCGTTGATAAAACACCTTACACAAAGCCCTTGATGGATATTTTAGACAATTATGAAAAATATGTGGTTCTGCTTTTTGATAAGGAGTCTGCGAGGATATTCGCAGTTCACCTCGGTGAGATTGTCGAATATGGAGAAGTTCATTGTGAAGATATTCCCGGAAAGCACAAGAAGGGCGGTTGGTATGCGCTATCTCAGAACCATTATGAAAGACACATAGATTACCATGTGGGCCTCCATTTGAAAGATGTTGTGGTAAAGATAGATTCATTCCTCAGCGGGAAAAAGATTAACAGGTTAATAATCGGTGGTTCCGATGAAGCCGTCTCTATGGTCAAGGGCATGTTACACAAAACACTTCTTGATAAAGTCATAGGAACCGTGAAGGTGGAGATGTTTGCTAAGAAAGACGAGGTGTTAAAGAAAGTAGAACCGGTCGTTAACGCCTTCGAGAAAGAAGAAGAGGAAAATACTGTGGAAACCCTTATCGCAAGGGCAATGAAGAATGAGAATGCCGTCCTGGGACTGGCCGATGTGCTTAATGCCCTTAGGGAGCAGAAAGTGATGAAGCTCGTCTTTATAAAGGATTTCAAAAGTACAGGATACACTTGCAGGCGTTGCAGTTCCCTCTCTGCCCAGAAGATTGAATCCTGTCCGTATTGCAAAGGGGAAATGGAGACTGTCGACTATATGGTAGATCTGGCTGGGCAGATTGCGATTCAACAGGGTGCGTTAGTGGAAGTCATGCAGGATAATAAGAAGTTGAAGGAGGCTGGTGGAATCGGTGCATTTCTGAGATTCTAAGGCTCCTGATTTATTTGGAAGACTGAAAATGAGACTTGACAGTATCACCAAAGGTTTGTTTAAGTAATTTCAAAAGGAGGAAGCATGTCAATAAAAGATTTTCCTGAGCATTATCTGGATGTCAAAAAAAAGTTTAGGTCGCTTTACAATGCAGTCGGTAATCTCGGCAAGGTTACAAGAAATCTTGGGCCTCTGGATGAAAAGACTTCACATCTTATTAAGCTTGCTGCCTCTGCTGCTATTCACTCGGAGGGTGCGGTCCATAGCCATACAAGGAGGGCCTTAGCGGCGGGAGCGAAACCTGAAGAAATATATCACACAATTATTTTGCTCACAAATACCATCGGGTTTCCAACCGTGGCGGCTGCGCTGAGCTGGGCCGATGATGTGATACAGAGAAAGAAGGATTAATTTAAAACTCTGCATCCTTTATCTCTTCTTTATATCCACATCCTTTTTTTGGACAGGCCAGGTAAATTTTTCCGGAAGGCGCTCTCTTTTGCATGACAAATTCTGAACCACAGGCTGGACAATTTTTTGGTACAGGTTTGTACCACATAACAAATTTACATTCAGGATAATTACTACAACCCCAGAAGGTTTTCCCCCTCCTGGAGCGTCTTTCAATTATATCCCCTTTGTCCAGCGGGCATTTAACACCCGTTGAGAGGGGCTTTGTAGTTTTACATTCAGGATACATGGAACAGGCAAGAAAATTACCGTATTGCCCCGACTTTATCAACATAGGTGAGCCACACTTATCACATATCTCTTCTGACCTCTGACCCCTGACCTCTGACTTCTGACTTTCCAGGGG
>JBFMEC010000181.1:0-4090 GCA_040753575.1 Nitrospirota bacterium
CAGTACGAGGCGACCGATTTGGAATAAGATTGAGATATTCCTTTGATACAAAAATATACGGCGGAAAAGCCCTGGTGAGCTGATCAGTCAGAAAATCCCACTGGTCGGGAAGAAAAAACTCTAAAGCCCATCCGTGAATTGCTATGGCCTGGTTGCGGCCGGATAAAAATAAAAAAAGTGGATCTCCAAAAACATATATATTACCCGGGAGATTTCCGGGCTGTGATAAGAATGCTACCTCAGATAATATTTTTGGATAATTTTTATTGAAACGACTCTGATATAGAAGGCGTTTTTCCTTACGGAGAGCAAAGCTATCATGAGCCAGATATATCCCTTTTTTCGCAAGATTACCAAGGAAAGGCAAGAACAGTAAAGCCAAGCTGAAGAGAACCGCAATACGAAGTCCCACAGATGGCCTGCGCACGTTAATAATGGCCGACCATAAAAAATCCAATCCTTTACAGGCAAGAATGCCGAGGGGAACAAAAAGTAACAGGTAATGATATTGCCACCAAAATTGCTGTATTATAATGACAATAAACCCAACAACTGCCCAGAGTATAAGACCTTTCGATAACAACTTCTCGTGATTGTTTAGTGAGACACAAGCCCCGATAATACCCAAGGCCAATACAGGTGCAAATTTTTGTATAAACCATCTGAGCCCTTGTATTAATCTGTCAATTTCTGGCGCAGGTAATTCTTTAAGTATACGGGGAGGATATTCAAAAAAAGTTTTATAAAGAAGGGTTAAAGTATCATGCCAGGCAAAATATCCCAGCATAATCAAAAGCGGGAGAAGAATACCGATAATAACCGGCGCATTGATCTGAACGAATGCACCAGCTAATTTTTTCTTTTTTGGGACTATAGCATCTATAAAAATCATGAACCAGAAGGAAATAAGGATTGGCAGAAATATTAATTTAAACAGGAGAACAATTCCCCCCATAAATCCAGATAGAAAGAGTCTCATGCTTCCTCCATTCCGGGAGTATTCGAAAGCAAACCAGAGTGAAAGAAACATGGGTAAACCAATAAGGCTCTCAACCTGTGTGAGATGCCAGATTTCAGAGACTCCATAGTAGATTCCAATGGTCAGAAGGGGGACAAGACTGCCCACCAAAGGATTTTTAAAATAGTTTTTTAGAGTAAAAGTAAGTATCACGGAAAAGGCAACCATATAGAGGAGCTCGAACATGCGAACCCCTATTTCGTTAAAACCAAACAGCGCCCCTGCTATAAGGTAGAACCCATAGATACCAGGTTGCTTAATATCCCAAAAATCACGATATAATATTTCTCCATGGCTGATCTTCGAAGCACCGATAGTAAAAAGTGCTTGATCACCTACGAAAGGATAAGGTAGGTGAACAACCCCGATTAGAATTATGGCAGACAACACAAGAAGGTCAAGTCGATTGATTCGATTTCTTTTCACGCTGAGCTCATCAACTCTTAGCTATAAGGAAAACCCCAAAACAAATTATTAATACGCCGATTAACCGTAGAATTGGAATAGTCTCACCGAGAAAGGCCCAGGAGAACAAGATAACAAAGACATAGCTGACAGCTAAGAAAGGGTAAGCAAAACTCAAATCTACTTTTGAAAGAGCGTATAACCACAGAAAAAGAGACGAAATATAAGTAGAAATTCCTAAAATAACCCAATGGGAAAGAAGTATTCTTGAATAAGTGGAAACAAGCCCCGTTGAAAAATCAAGACCTCCTAATAAGTTCAACCCTTTTTTAATGAACAATTGTCCTGTAACACCCAGAAAGACAGCAACAAGAATAGCACTCACGACTAACTTATTATGCATCCTTACTATCCTGAATATAACGCTTGAACGTCATTTACTATTTTCACGACTATATCTATAAATGCTTGATCCGAGGTGGAAAAGTTCTTCAAAGTAACGTTTGCTCTGCAAAGCAAGAATGCCAAGACTTATTAACTGAAAGGCTAACATTAAAGTAAAACCGCCGACCAAAAAGGAATGTGGTGACTCAATAAAAGCAGCCGCTACTGCCTCTGAGAACAAATAGTCAATACGAGTCGTTGAGGAAGTCAATTTCTGGTACTGACCAAATGTGTGGATCAATGCCCACGTGATTGGATAAAGAGAAAGAAGCATGAGAGCCAGACCAGGAAGGATAAAAAACATAAATGGTCTGAAGATGAATCCTGAAAATAGACAGGAAATCATTTTTTTTACGATTTTTAAACTTGACCTTCTTTTATTACCCTGAGCCTTTTGGAAACTCCAGTCAAGGTGGGCAGGAATCTCTACTATTCTGGCACCCAATAACTGAGCCTTAAAGATAATTTCCTCATTGATTTCCGTATCCATAGATTTTAAGTTGAGGGACTTCAAAAACTTCGCATCGTAGGCACGAACCATCCCTGTCAGTGTCGAAAGATTACCCGGTGCGGTGAAAGATAGATATTTGTTTGCCCAGACACTCAGAATCCGCCTTAACCAGGGAACATTTGATACCTTACCACTTCTCATATAGGGAGAGGCTATGACTATCTTGGCTCTCGTTTCCCTGATCTTACTCAATAGTTTTTCTATATGTTCTGGTGCATAGCTTAGATCTACGTCAATGGTTACTACATAGTCACCGCGACAATTATTGAATGCGTAACGGAGAGCCTGCCCAAGCCTGAAGTTTGTGAAGTGGTGTAAGACAAAGACGTTATCCCTTGTCTTTGCAAAGGCCTCTACTATCTCACGAGTATCATCTATACTTCCATCATTAACAAATATCAATTCCCACCGGTAGTCCCTTTCCAATGAATCCATATACCGGCAGAGTCTATCAAGATTTTTTTCAAGAATTGGAGCTTCGTTGTATCCTGGCACAATCACAGAAACAAGAGGTTTCTCTACATGATCATATTGTCCAATATTATCCGTGACTGATATGTCTTCTATTTCTTTCATAACTTACCCCCCACCAAGAATTTTCAATTCCTTCAATATCTAAAACCAATATTTCTGGCCTGGCTTCCATTCGTAGAGGCAAACCTGAAGTTCCTATTCCTCTCAGTACAACTGCACTTCTACTAACGCTATCACACCAGCAATAAGCAGACTTTTTATGAATGCTCTCTTTTTCACTTATCTATATTTCTCATTGAATAAGATGTTTTGGGATAACGAATATGTATTCTTTTCTTTTTGTTTTTAAGGATAGACCGGGCATGGAAACTCATATTAACGAGGGTGAAATACTCTGCGAGCTGCTTAAGGACTTTCTCAAAAAGTTCAATCTTCTTCACGCTGTCCAGGTCCATTCCTGGAAAGAAGGAGAGTTCGGGAACCTGATCACCACCAATCAAATCAACAGGATGTAAAAGAAAACTCGGTTCAGTATGCGTAATTTTGCAGAGAATTATTGCAAATTTTAGATAAAAAAATGTTAGAGCTGACGAGAAGCGACTTAGATAGAGCAGATAGCTCAAGTGAAATGGAATTTTAAAGATCGGGATGGTGGTCACCGGAATTTCTAACAGTTTTGCTCCAGAGGAGAGCTGCCAGTAGTAAGGTTTGACGGGCCCTATCCCATTCGTAAATTTTCCAAAAAGCTCCTTTCGTTGCTGTTTTTCATCTTCATTCAAACGCGCCTTCGAGAAATAGTATGCCCTGGCAAGAGGCCCAATATACGTAGGCAGAGTTGATGCGTCATAAAGATAGTTACATTCAGCAAGCACCTCGAAGAGATCGTGACTCGAGCTAAATCCAGGACCCCGAAAACCAATCGGTTTCTGTCCCGTAACTCGCAAAATGTTTTCCTCTGCTTTTAAGATTTCTTCTCTGATCTGTTTTCTTTTATATAAGTGAAGCCATGGTTCATGGTGAAATGAGTGATTACCTGCTTCATGACCTCTTTCAGTCAATAACTTAAGAACATCCCAGTTCTTATCCAGAGCTGCATCTTGACCCACAATGAAAAAAGTTATTTTCAGATCGATTCTATCAAGAATATCGAGAACTTGCGGAATAAAAATATCGAGATATGACGGAAAAGTCGCCCATCCACTATCGCCATGTGTTTTCATATAAGACCACTGGTTATC
>JBFMEC010000182.1:0-4073 GCA_040753575.1 Nitrospirota bacterium
GACCTTGAAGAAAGAACGTTGGACTTTGCTAAAAGGATCATAAGGCTTTGCAAGAAATTGCCTCGCAACAATATTAATCAGGAAGTTGTAAGTCAATTAATTCGATCGAGTGGCTCAATAGGAGCTAATTATCGAGAGGCTAATGATGCCTTAAGTAAGAAAGATTTTGTGTATCGTATTAGAATTGCTCGAAAAGAAGCCAAGGAATCTCATTACTGGCTTCAGCTTTTGAGAGAGGCTAATGCTGGGTTAGCAGAAGAAGTCGAAGGTCTTTTAAGTGAATCCATTGAGCTCAAGAAAATATTTTCTTCTATAATTGGAAAGTCTTCTTGATTTGGAGGTTTAGGTGAGTTTTTTATTGGATTTGTTTGAATATTTGGTAATTAGTTATTGGAATTTGTTTGGAAATTGAAATTTGGTGATTGGAGCTTATTTGATGTTTGGTGCTTGGTTATTTATGATTGATTATGAGTAGAAGAGTTGTCATAACCGGCATCGGTGTTCTTTCTCCTATTGGTATAGGGAATGATGCTTATTGGGAGGCATTATTTCAGGGCAAAACAGGTTTCAGATCAATCTCTCTGTTTGATACATCTAATTTAAAAGTTCATATTGCAGGTGAGATAAGCGATTTTGATCCTGTTATTTTTTTAGGAAAGAAAGGACTACGTTCTTTAGATCGCAGCACATTATTGATAAATTCAGCGGCCAAACTTGCCATAGAAGATGCTCATCTCCATATTACTGACGGAAAAAATATATTACAGAGTAATGCAAAAGACAGAGAAAATAATCCCCCTTTTAGTAAAGGGGGGCTGGGGGGATTCTATGAGCAAAACTCTCATTCTGTAGGGGTTTCTATAGGAACAACTTTTGGAAGTCTTCACAGTATCTCTCAGTTTGACCGTGAAGGACTTATCGAAGGGCCCCGATACGTAAATCCCTCACATTTTCCAAATACTGTAATAAACTCTCCTGCCAGTCAGGTCTCAATACGTTTCAAAATTAAGGGTTTCAATACGACCATATCGACTGGCTTTTGTGCAAGTCTTGATGCTGTTATGTATGCGTCTGACTTTATCAAGTTAAACAGAGCCGAAGTGGTTCTTGCCGGTGGCGTAGAAGAATTATGTGAAGAAACCTTTCTTGGTTTTTATAAACTGGGCTGTCTATCAGGAACAAATAGCTCAGAGCCAACCTGCTGTCCCTTTGATGCAAGAAGGAATGGAGTAATTCTCTCTGAGGGTGCCGCCATTCTTGTTCTTGAGGATGAAGAAAATGCACTTGAAAGAGGTGCTGAAATATTGGGAGTGGTAAAGGGTTATGGGAATGCTTTTGATCCATCAGCGAATAAAAATTTTAATCATGCCGGGGTCGGGTTGAGAAATGCTATCACTCTTGCCTTACAAGACTCGTCTCTTACTCCAAAAGATATTGATTACATATCAGCCAGCGCCAACTCGACAAAAGGACTCGATAGAATGGAAACAAAGGCCATTAAAGATATCTTTGCTGAACACGCCTCCAACATACCTGTGAGTTCAATAAAATCGATGGTAGGAGAATCTTTCTCTGCCTCTGGGGCTTTATCAATGGCAGCTGCAGTCGGTGCGATCAAGAAGGGTTTAATCCCTCCAACAGTTAATTGTCGTGAGCGAGACCCCGAATGCGATCTTGATTATGTCCCGAACGAAGCGAGACAGAAAAATATAAATAATGTTCTCGTAATGTCATCTGATCCATATGGCCAGAATTCAGCTGTTGTGATAGGGAAATATGATTAAAAATAAAATACATGTTACTGTCATTCCGCACTTGATGCGGAATCCAGTTTTTGTTTTTACTGGATTGCTGCTTTCGCAGGAATGACTAAAGGGCATGATGACGGAGTGCAAATTATGGAACTCAATTTCGAACAGATAAAGGAACTTATTCCCCAGCGGTTTCCCTATATCATGATAGACAGGATTCTGGAGCTTGAACCAGGGAAAGAGGCTGTATCAGTTAAAAATGTCTCAGGTAATGACATATTTTTCCTTGGTCATTTTCCTGAGAAAGCTATTATGCCTGGCACAGCGATAATAGAGGCCATGGCACAGACTGCGATCATCATGTTTGCTACCAGGCAAAACGAAAATAATCTCCCCTCGCCCCTCCTTAGTAAACCAATTTATTACCTTGGCTCGATTAAGGCACGATTTTTGCTTCCCGTAGTGCCAGGAGACCAGTTAAAGATAAAGGTGGTTAACGTCAAATCTCTGCCATCTGGCGCCTATGTATCATCAGAGGCATTTGTTGATGATAAAAAGGTATCAGAGGCAGAACTTGTTTTTAGTGTTAAGCATGCCGGAGATCAGTAGATTTCTTGGGATTATTATTGCAATGTACTATTTAGATCATCAGCCACCTCATTTCCATGCTAAATATGGAGATTATACCGGGGTGTTCTCTATAGGAGAGTTGAAACTTATTGATGGCCATTTACCCGATCGTGTTATTTCATTAATCTTGGAGTGGGCATTCCAACATAGAGATGAGTTAATGGAAAACTGGGAACTTGCAATGGCAAAAAAGGCACTGCGGAAGATTCCACCTTTAGTATAGGAGGTGTTATATGCACTTTGTAAGAAATGTTAGTTATGTATCTGAGTACAAATTGCTATTGACATTTGAAGATGGAAGCATAAAGCTTGTTGATCTTGAACCACATCTGGAAGGAGAGATATTTCAACCACTAAAAGACATTAACTACTTTAAGACAGTTCGCGTAAACCCGGATGTAGATACAATAGTATGGGAAAACGGAGCAGATATGTCTCCAGAGTTTTTATATGAAATTGGAGCTGACGTAGCTGATGTTGCATCAACTGCATAATTTGAGTTCAAAGAAAACTATGCTGAACAACTGCAGGGTCGTTATAACTGGACTGGGAGTTATTTCCTCAATCGGCATTGGATGGCAGGAATTCTGGGAGAATCTTCTTAAAGGTAAATCCGGTATAAGCCCTGTAATATCTTTTGATACCACAAATCATTTTACCCATAATGGTGGAGAGGTAAAAAATTTCAAGCCTGAGGAGTTCATTCCAAAAAACAAAATTGATACACTCAGCCGTGCGTCACAAATAGCCCTCGCAGCAGCAAAGCTTGCAATGAAGGATTCACGGCTATCAAAAGATGTTATTCCCGATCTGAAGATCGGAACCTGTATTGGAACAACTACAGGATCAATACAGGTTATAGAACATATTAATGATAGGATGATCAATAATTTAGAGATAGATAATGATTTGATAAGCCAACTTCCACCTTATACAACTCCTGCAACTGTTGCTAAAGATTCCAGTATACACGGTCCAAACATGATGCTCTCTACAGCCTGTGCAGCCGGTAATTATGCAATAGGGTATGGATGTGATCTAATCCGTTTTGATAGTGCAGACATAATTCTTGCGGGTGCATCAGACCCTTTCTCAAGAATTTCTTTTACAGGATTTAACCAGTTCTCAGCAGTATCTCCCGAAAAATGCCAGCCCTTTGATAAAAACAGGAAAGGCATGATGGTGGCTGAAGGTGCGGGAATACTTGTCCTTGAGTCACTTGAGAGCGCCCTGAAAAGAAATGCATCCATATATGCTGAGATATTAGGCTATGGCCTTAGTTGTGATGCACAACATATGACACAGCCCTCGGTTGAGGGTGTATCCATGTGTATGATAAAAGCATTAAAGGAATCAGGTGTTGGCATTGAAGACGTTGATTATATCAGTGCACATGGAACAGGGACTCAGGCAAATGATAAAACAGAATGTGCTGCGATCAAAGAAGTCTTCGGTTCTCGCTACAATAAAATTCCCATAAGTTCTATTAAATCTATGCTTGGCCATACAATGGGCGCAGCCTCGGCACTTGAGGCTATTGCATGCGTGCTGGCTGTCAAAAATGACATTATTCCACCAACTATAAATTTTGAAATGCCTGACCCTGAATGTGACATAGACTGCGTACCAAATGAGGCAAGAAAACATATTGTTAATATTGCGCTAAATAATTCCTATGCTTTTGGAGGCAAT
>JBFMEC010000183.1:0-4049 GCA_040753575.1 Nitrospirota bacterium
GATACGTTCTTACATACTCAAGAGAACGGGCAAATATTTGCTGAAATAGGCCCAATGGATATGCGAGAAACAGCCTGTCTTCACCAATATAGCCGTGATAATACGCTTCATTCTCAGGCGCTACCTCCATTGCATTACCAGGCTCCCTTGATTCGTGGACGAGATAATTCCTGTACCTATATAGAAGCTCATAATGCCGATTTTCGTTTATTGCCTTTTCTTCCTGCTCTGTGCTTGATAAGCCAAGAAGGAAATCATATGGATCATCTATGATACTTGCCTTAATGTTAAAACTACCTTTTTTATAGTTAGCCGCCAATTTTTCTGTAATGTGGTTTTTTAGACGGCCAGCACCTATTTTTCCATTTTTTATATATCCTTCTAAAAAAGGAATGCTTACTAATTGCCCTTCAGGCCAGGCTTCACTTACCTCTAGAAATTGAATAAACCTTTCTTTGTTTCTCTTGTTGAGCTGGGGGTATCTCTTTTCCGTGTACCTTATGCCTGCAAGGGTATCAATGTGTGTGATTAGCAGAGCCTTTTGGTAAAAGCGAATCTGATGGCGTTCTTGATCGGTACCCTCTGCCTGCGCTTCATCAACAGCGAGCGCACCAATAACTTTTGCCTGATCAGCAAAATAGCTGCAAAAGAAATCAATTTTCTCTTCAATTGATGCCATGTCTTCTTACGCTTAACGCCTGAAATCAGCGGTGGCTGTAAGCCATCCGCTGGAGTGTTTTGTTATGTCTTGACTATTTATTATAGCAACATGCTTCTGGAGACATTCGGAAATCTATCCATCTTTTATACCCTGAATTTGGGAATTCACGCCTGATATCTTTTAAATAGTTCTTTCGGGCAAGCAAAAATACTATATCTTCGTCTGCAACTTTTATTTTTCTTTTCTTCATCTTGCTTCGCAAATATGGTATTTCTTTAATGATTTGCTGGATGGCTTTGGGGTTACCCCGTGCATTGATAGGTTCATCGCATATATCAATTAGAAATATCCCTTTCGCCTGTAGCCGAAGTAGAAAATTGACATATTCATCTATGCTTGTTGGTCGTTTCTTGAAATAATGATTAAAAATCGTTGCGGGGAGATTCCTATCTTTTTGAATAGGAATCTTATCCGACATAGGTCTCGGTACATAAAAATACTTTTTCCCCGATAAAGGTGGAGACTCACCAACAAGAAGCGTTTCTATTGTTTTCCCAATTTTTTCTGGTCTATATTTTTCCGATTCGTTGAGATAATTGATTGCCATCATTCTATATTTCTACTGACATAACATTCTTTTTTATATTTATTCTATGAAATATCAAAGGAGAGGAAAATGTCAACGAAAAAGATTAAAATATCCGTAAAAATTTTATTGAAACTAGGGTATAAAATCGGTATAGTAATAAATATATAAATATTATACTGAATGTATATAAGTTATCATGCTGGCAGATTTTAAAGAATATCTAAGAGAAAAAGCGGTGGTGCAGGAGAAGTATATCCCCTTTTATCTTAAGTGGATTGCCTCCTGCTACGCCTTTTGTGACGAGTCTGATTCGCAGGTTTTACGGCATGAACAAAAGCAGCGATTCCTGAGGCATCTGGCTAAGAACCGTGATGACTGGCAGGTCAAACAGGCTGAAAACGCCCTGCGGTTGTACGACTACTTTCTTTCGTCATTACAGACAATCACGGCAGGAAGCCCGAATGCCGGGCAATGGAATGCGCTGGAAACACAGATGCGGGAGGCGCTCAGGCTCAGGCACCGGTCATACAGCACTGAAAAGACATACATTACATGGCTGCGGGGGTTTCGGGGTTTTGTTACTGAGAAGGATCCTGCTTTGCTGACGGGCGCTGATATTCAAAACTTTCTCAGCGACCTTGCGGTAAAACGCAGGGTGTCTCCTTCGACGCAAAATCAGGCATTAAATGCGCTTATATTCCTGTACCGCCATGTGCTTGAGAAAGATATCGGCGATGATGAGCTGAACGCCGTCAGGGCAGTACGCAAGCCGCATCTGCCGGTTGTTCTGACAATAAAGGAAATCCTGTCAATTTTTGATTGCCTTTCGGGGGTTCAGCACCTGATGGCGATGCTCATTTACGGATGCGGCCTGAGGTTGCAGGAATGTCTGAGTATGAGGATAAAAGACATTGACCTCGAACGGAATGTGGTTATCGTCCGATCCGGCAAGGGCGATAAGGACAGGCGAACCGTACTTCCTGACACGGTAAAGGACGACCTTATCCGCCATATTGCCGATGTCAGGAATTTGTATGACGAAGACAGGAGTAAAAAACTGAACGGTGTGTATCTTCCGGGGGCGCTTGAAAAGAAATATCCAAAAGCAGGAAAAGAATGGGGATGGTTCTGGCTTTTCCCATCAAAGTCACTTTCGGTGGATCCGAGAAGCAATATTGTAAGACGTCATCTATTGCATCCTGCTTCCATTCAGAAGGCATTCAAGACGGCAGTTGCAGAAGCCGGTATTACGAAACAGGCATCGGTTCATACCCTAAGACACAGTTTTGCAACTCATCTTTTGGAAGATGGTTATGATATTAGAACTATTCAGGAACTTCTCGGTCACAGGAATCTTCAGACCACAATGATCTATACTCATGTCGCCACAAAAAACATACTTGGTGTACGGAGTCCTCTGGACAAGTAATAAAGAAGATTGCCGGCTACGTTTATTCAATCATCTTCCTCCTGACGTGATATATCCTCTGTATTACTGTAATATGTGTGAGTATCAACATTATCCACAAGACCGGTACAAGCCATCCGGTAAGCGTAGCAAAAATTAAGAGAATAATCCTCTCTGGCCTTTCCATAATTCCTGTACGGCAGGATTCACCAAGGCCTTCTGCCCTTGCTCTTGTATAACTGATCAGGAATGCACCTACCATGGTTCCCAGGCTAAGAAAGACACCGGTGTAACTGCTCCTTTCAGCAAGGTACCAGGCAATGGCAAGGAAGATGAAGGTATCGGAATATCTATCAAGTACGGAATCCAGGAATGCTCCAAATCTCGTGACCTTTCTTCCCGTTCTGGCAACAATGCCGTCAAGCATATCAAATATGCCACCCGTTAAGATCAAAATTCCGCCAAGTTTGATGTTGATGGGTATAACAAAAGCCGCAACAACCGTAAATAGAAATCCGATGACTGTAAGAATATTTGGGCTTAAGGGGATCCTTTTTGCGATAGTGCCAAGAGGGCCATCAAGAAAATGGCCAAGTTTAGCGCTGAGCATGGCTTCATCAAAACTCTTCTGCCTTACCTCTCTCTTTTTCCCTGTATAAATTCTTCTACCATATCTCTTGCATCCTCATCGGGATACTGTATCATTGGATGTTTCATGAAATAAGCAGACGCAGATATAAGCACACCCCCTGTCTTTTTATCAAGGGCTATTTTACAGCACCTTATCGCGTCTATGACAACGCCGGCGCTATTGGGGGAATCCTCAACAGAGAGCCTGGATTCCAGATTTATCTTTACATCTCCAAAGATTCTACCTTCCATCCGCAGAAAACATATCTTATTGTCCTTAAGCCAGGGTATATAGTCGGATGGGCCAACATGTATATTATCAGCCTCCAGGGGCTCATTAAGCTGAGATTGTACAGCCTCTGTCTTTGATATCTTCTTTGACTTCAACCTATTTCTGTTCAACATGTTTAAGAAATCAGTGTTTCCGCCAACATTCAACTGATACGTACAATCTATTTTGACTCCTCTATCTTCGAAGAGCTTCGTCAGAGTTCGGTGAATAATGGTAGCCCCTATCTGACTCTTAATATCATCTCCTATCAGGGGGATCCTTTTCTTCTCAAAACGCTTCGCCCATAATTTATTGGATGCAATAAAAACAGGAATACAGTTAATCAAGCTTACCCCTGTTTTCAGGCATGCCTCGGCATAAAAGGCCGTTGCCTTTTCAGAGCCTACAGGTAAATAGTTCAAAAGTATCTCTGCCCCACTCTTTTTTAGAACCTTCTCAACATCACCCGGTTTTTTTCTGGCGACTACGA
>JBFMEC010000184.1:0-4010 GCA_040753575.1 Nitrospirota bacterium
CTCTCTCCATGAAGAGCGAGAGGACAGGCCATGAGCTGTCCCTTATAATACTTTTCAGGGAGAAAATCCACCAAAGATAAAGAAGAGGGTGTGCGACAAATTTATGAGGATGATTTTCACGCCGCCGCCCGATGCTCCCAAAAATCTTCCCACCTATTGCTCATGATACTGCATCGCAAGGCGATAATGCAATTCGCTCCCCTGACTGTCCAGTGCATTCCCGACTGCTTCAGCCGCTGTCCAATGACGGTGCGGCACCCTGCCTCCAGGACGCCAGATCCTACAAAGAGGCCTCTCTTCCTGAAATCCGCATACCGCATCCGTTCCTTGTTTTTCTCAAAATAACCGATCTCCCGTTCACATATCTCTTTATCGTATTCCGGTAGAGATGAACAACGATTGATGGCATCAATAATCTCTTCCACCCTGCTGTCATCCAGCTCTCGACGGCGTTCCTCCGTCCACTGGTACAGTTTGTCTTTGTTCTGCCCGAAACATGCCTTGGCGACGTTCCAGTAATGTTCCCGCGCATGAAAGAGATCAACAATTTGGGTCGCTCCATAAAATTGCTCATCCGCAATATTCCATATCCAGGGGGCGCCGTCTCCGATCACACAAACCTCCTTCGCCCAGTCCATGCCGCGCCTCATTGCCTCCTGATAAATCCGTCTGCCAAAAAGTTCTGCCGTTTCGATTCCCCCGGTGTAGCTGGTTGACTCATCATCCCGCACCGGTCGACCTTCCCGGTCAACGTATGTCTGCGTAAATACACAACCCAACTTGGCTTCCCTGGTCTTTGCCTGGCCGTCTTCACCCTTTCCTTTTCTGCCTGCTGTCTCTTTCTTCACCACCGGCACCCCGGTGCCGTCCATACACACATACATTTTGGGAACCGGTTTGATCGGGATAATATTATCGGATAATGACGCCACGGCTTCGGCAGCATAAAAGGCCTCTGTTTGACCACCTACCATCTGGGATATACGTTCCACTTCCTTCGCGCTGACACGGATATCGGCCAACTCATACAAATCCTCATGGCCTAGACCAAATGGCCGGTAGGCGCCAACCTTGCTCATCATCCGGCGCACCCCGGAACTGTAAGATGTCCCCTCGATGTCCAGAGAGCGGTCTTTCGGACAATATCCGCTCCTACACTCCCGATCGTAATAGTATGCCCGCTTCACTGTCACCAAACCTAACACCGTCAAAAGTTTCTTGTCTCTAAACTCAATAAACTCATATTGATGACCTCTTCCGCAGGGAATCGTCCTTCCACGGTAATCGCCACCATCAGCGTTTACAAACATCTCAAGCATACTGCGACCAATATCGTGCATCGAGGAACGAATGGCAAACTCAAACGATTCCAGGTCAAAACTGCCGCCGTTTTCCTTCTCAAAATAATACCGACCAACTATACGCTCTATCTCTTTCTGTACTTCCCCATGAACTGTTTCTGCAATTTTTTTTTAAGATCAGACAACTCTTTTTCATCTCTCACTTCAGGTACCGGTCGCAAATCGCAAATACGTTCGTTCACCAGAACAATCTCTTCGCAGAGTTTTGTAAACTGCCGGTGATTATCTGTCTCCTGCTTACATTTTTCCAGCTCTGGACCTAATGGAATACTCTTTGCGTAGCTCTTACATTTGATGGTTGCATTCCACAAGTATTGCGGTCCATGTCCAGGATGGCCTTCCTGGGTGCAAATACAATTTTGCTTCCCACATCTTCGATAGTTGACGGATATCATTCCTCGGCGGAAATCTCCAATTGCTGATAACTTCCTGTATAACTTCCGTCTTTCTTCTTCCAACTCCTTCAGTTCTTCTTCCATGGATGCCTCCTATTGTCTGATTGCCATATGGCATGCAGATAATAGGAGGAAAAATCAATCCTGTCAATACAATTTGTACTTATGTACCTACTTTTTTGTCGCAGACCCACGTAAAAATCAATAAAAATTTTATTTTCCCCATGAAGACAAAAGACCCCCTTTGTGAGGAAAACCACATTTTTTTCAAATAGCCGTCCTCACCCTTCTTAACCCTATGGACACCATTTGGCCTTTGACTTGTTGTCGGCACCCTTCCTTAAATTGTCCCATCTAGCTTTGTCTCGTTACCCGGGTTTGATTTCAGTGACCCATCATTCAGACCCAAACTTATGAATGAGACCGGAGGGAGCTCATACTTGACATCGGGCTTTTAAGCCCACATTTTTGTTTCGATATCCCTCCGACAACTTATCTCTTCCATCTGGTGTTTTTTTATTGACGCTTTTCCTTCTTCTATGCTAATCTAAAGATCGAGGGAGACTGCCTTACCTAAACTCGGTGCCTCGAGGCCTGAAATGCGTGAGTCATGGGAGGCTTTTTCCCTCTTTCTTTTTCTCTTCTCACGCCTTTCCTTTCTCTCCTGCTTAGTCTTAGCAAAGAGAACCTCGAGGTAGTCAATCTTAACTGTGGGTGGAGCAAACTCAGCCTTGTCTCTTACCAGGGCAAACATTACCCTGGTAAGTTTATTAGATACGGCAATCTGAGCCTTCTTACTGAGTTTCTTTTGCTTCTCTACCAGATATTCATAGTAGAGCCCAAAGTAAGGGTTATGCTTTATCACTGAATCAGCCATCTTGTAGAGAATACACCGTAGAAGGTTACCCCCCATTCTTCTTATAGGAAGCCCCCTAACTTCATATTGCCCTGATTGTTTGCTTTTGGGATCCAGTCCAGATTTACGGAAGATCTGTGAACCCCATTTAAACTTAGCTATATCCCCAACAGCTCCGGCGAAGGAAGCAACCATGATATCTCCGATGCCCTTTATCTTTCCGAGAAGATGGCCCCATGATGTTTTCTTCACCCCTTCTATCATTTCACCTTCGACCTCTGCCATCTCTGACTCTAAGGTCTCAAGAAGTTTCACATCCCTCATGAGTAGCTCTATGACTGGGCCAAGAACCCTATCCTCTGGCAAAAGCATTCTCTCAAGATATATCTTTATCTTCCTCGCACAGTTTGTGCTTATGGGATGCCCCACATCTTTGAACTTTTTCTTTAGGCTCCTGATAGGCAGTTGAAGAATTTGCTGAGGTGTTAGCCCAACTTTCATCAACCCCCTGGATGCGCCTTGTTCCCAGAGATCACTGAAGAGTGGTTGGTTTCCTCCATATTTACTGGTTAGACCCGGAAATATCCTCTCAAGTCTTGCCCGAATCTGGTTCTTTAACTGGGTCTGCATCTTTAGCTTTTTCTCCCTCCAGTAGGTACTCTCTTTTAGCTCTAAATATATCCCTTCCTCCAGATTGTAGAAATAACCTTCTCCACGGATCAGAAGGTCAGCTATTGCACCTAAATCTATATCATCACTCTTTAACCCCTGCAACATCGTCTGATCACGGTTTGAAGCTACTTGAGAAGGATTTAGAAAAATTACTTCCTGTCCATCTCCTACAAGATGGCGGGCCAGGTTATGGTGATAACAGGCTGTTGGCTCCATCACCCAGAATACCTTCTTTGCTTCCCATTCCTTCACCGCCCTCTTTACCTCACTCAGTAACTCCTTGTATCCTTTCTCAAATACATCTACCTCAAATGGCTCCCTCAGTAGGGCACCATCAAAATTAAATATTATTGCCCGGTAGAAGCTCTTGGATACATCTATTGCTACTCCGATTGTCTCACCTGCCTTAAGCCCCTTTATCTTTTCTCTAAACTCTTCACCCCTCCTGCCCTTCACATGTTTCCTTAACCTTTGCTCTGTCATAACCTATCCCCCTTTCTTGTTTTTCCATATTCTAACGGCTTCTCTCTTAATGGGGATAGATCTTACTCTTTAACTTAAAGATTTATTGTACGAGTCTTTTCTGGCAAAGTGTTAATGCAATATGATTATGTCACCCCTTAATTGCAATATGATTATGTCACCCCCCTGGAAATAGGTTAAAAAAGCATCTCTATTAAGGAAGGAGGTGCTTTATGAGAGGAGAGGAGACATTCACAATGAAAG
>JBFMEC010000185.1:0-3976 GCA_040753575.1 Nitrospirota bacterium
AACCGAGCAGAAGCTTATAGAGAAAGGTGTGTTCACTAACACATCGGATGGCCCCCTGAGAAACATTGCTTTTTGGGAGAGCCGCTCTGGGAAAATTGTCCGTATCACAGAAGAGGAATTAAAGGCTTCATGGACTGCTCAAATGTATGAGAAGGGCTTCAGTGTTGAGGGTGTAAGGCAGGACATAGAAACTGCAATCCAGAAAGAATCTTTACTCAAGAAATCGTTTTATCAAAAGAACGAGTTCGACACACTACGTTTTGCTGCTAACGCAATTACAGACAACGGTCAATCATTTAAGAAGTCTGAAATCCTTTACAAGGCACTTTCCATGAGCAGCGGAGATCTTAATATCGATGATCTTGAAAAAGCCTTTCATGCGCTGTTACAGAAACGGGAAATAATCCGTCGAAGATCCGGAAGGCAAGGAACAAAAGGTAATACAAAATGATGATAGCGAATATCATGAATAACTCATCGCAGAATCGAAGGAGAATGAACAGGAAATTTAACTTAAACGGAGGAAATGAAAATGGAAAGATTAAAGACACCGGAGGACTTGGAAGCAAAAGCAAAAATGCTTCTCGAAAAGGCAAGAAAGATGCAAAATGCGCGATACATAAAAATCGGAAAGCTCGTTGAGAGTTTTGAAAAGAATGACTTTCAAAAGTTCAACCTTGAGAGCTTTAAACATGAGGTGTCAGGCATCCTGAAAAGCTGACAAAATCAGTCCTGCGCACAATCAATTGCAGACACTGCATTAAAAATTAAGGTTGGCAAGATAAAGCAGTAGCGTAAAACACGCTATTTGCCATTTAACATGTTGAAATATTGAGGCTTTTTCATAATGTACCGCTTTTGCGGGATAACTTTACTGGTTTTTGGTCAGTAATGAAAAGCTTGAGCTTAAAAAGATGTCTGAAAAGTAATACAGAAGAAACCATAAAAAGGAGGAATCATGGAATTCAAGGAAACAAATGCTGCAAAGAAACATCTGTCATTTTCAGGCAAGAAGACCTTTGCCGATGTCTTCCTGTCAGAAGACATGAGAAGATCTTCCCGTAACGGTAAACGGAATTTTGCGTGTGCAATAGCAATACTTGACGAGCAAAAAGAGACTAAGGCTATTTTCACATGCACAGGCCGCTCATTATATGAGCTTGTAAAACTTGTCGGCCTTTTCCGGAGGGATGAGGTTCTGGAGAAATATGGCGAATGGGAAATCCTGAAAAGCATCGAAGGCGGCTCCCCTTATATTCAACAAAATGATGTCAGATGTGCCGTTACAGAAGAAGAGCTCAAAGATTTTATAGATATCGTCAATACCTTAAATGAGCATCCGGACATTCATCAAGAATTGTTGGAGGTTTGCGGTGCGCTTTAAGGACAAGAAACATCAAAGCATATACCTTGACAGTAAATGCTTTGCGCAGATCCAGGATATTGCTTCATCGGAGAAGAAAAGCGTCAACAAAATAATCAACGAGCTTGTGAAAACCGGACTCTCCAAACGGCAGGAGGACATCCTCGGCCTTGAGCAGATAGCCAATGCAATCAAAGCGGATTTGCAGTTGCAAAGAGACGAGCTCAGGCGGCAATCAAACCGTATTGCCAGTCTGCTCCATAAGGTCGGCCTTCACGCCATAGCGAACAGATATCAGACCACATATTTACATGCGCGTGTAACAGATAGCGATACAGCTAAAAAGACAGCCGATACCGGCTGGAATTACGCGATTGAAAAGCTGAGAGAGAGGATAAAAGATGATAGTGAAAAGTAGTTTCTTTAAAAATACATCAGGGACAAAGTCGTCAAACCTCAACTATATCGGAAGAAACGGGGCGTTTGAAGGCGGCCGAGGAATTATATTTGACCGGGAAGGTAATATCCTTCAAAAGGATGATCTATCGCAATTGAAACAAGAGATAAGAAGTGCGCAAATGGAGCGCAGGATAATATTTTCTCCTGCTGACCCTGAGCTCTCAAAAGAAGCCATTGGAATACTTGTACGTGAGATACTGGAACACTATCAGGTGCACTTTGATAAGAACTTTGAATATGTTTATGCGCTTCATGACCATAACGAGAGACTTCACACGCATGTCCTGGCATGGGGAGACAGGGATAATCTCCAGATGGAAAAAGATGATCTGTCTGCGCTGCGGGAATTAGCGCATGGGATTGAGGTTGAACTTGAAAAATCAAGTGAGTTTTCCATTAGAGAATATGAAAAGGATGAATTCCCGGAACTTAATTCAAATGATTTTTCAATAGGAGATGATTAATGCGGAGTTTTGAGGAATTTGCCATAAGATACTCGTTTTTCAAAAAGCATGCAAAGATGATTCTTGTCTGGTTCTGTACGCTTTCACTTATTATTTTTGCCTGTCTTACCTATCTGGGTGTTAGATCCGGCAGCAAACTCCAGCCGTATTCCATATATTCACCTGAACGCTACTCTGAATACAGTTTTATCATGGAAACATATCCGGTCAGCCTTTTTATTAACAACTCCTTAATGGGCATGATCTTTCCGAACTACCTGAAGAACAGAAGCGACTATTTTTATTCGATTCATAACCGGTGGGTAGTAGCTGTAAAAAAGAAAGCGCTATTTGATGCAAGCGCCTCTTCCGGGTTTTCCTTTATCGTTATAGGCGTTGTTTTGTCTTTCATATTCAAAAGAGGAATTAAATCCGGCAACCAGAGTTTTGTCAGAGGGTCCCGGTTTGCAAGACCTGCAGAGATTAAAGGGCTTGTTAAGGACTACAGAATCACCTTTGGCAAAGAAAAGACACGATTCCCGAAAAGCTTTGAGAACACCGGTATCTTTCTCTTTGGAGCCCCCGGTTCAGGGAAATCTACATTCATTAAACACCTGCTTCCACAAATAGAGAGATTTCCCGGCATCATTTATGACCGCAAGCCGGAATTCTATCCGATATTTTACAATTCTAAAAAAGACTTGCTTCTGGATCCTATTGATGCAAGAAATATTCAGTGGAACATCTTTAAAGAAATCAAGGAGCAGGAGGACATTATCAACATCGTCAAATCCTTAGTCCCATTGCCTATTGAGCCTCAACACGCCTTCTGGTATCTTGCATCACAACATATCTTCACAGCTATTTTCACTCTCTTATGGGAGAAAGGGAATGCCTCCAATAAAAATCTGATCGAATTTCTTTACAGATATGGAAGCAATAGAGAAAGGCTGCTTAATGAGCTTACTAATTATCCGCAGGTACATGGTTACCTGGCGCGTGACAACAATATGTCCAATTCGGTTATGGCCGTGTTTTCACAGTTTGCAAATTCAATTATTCAGAGGCACTTTTACCATGAAGGGGATTTCTCAATACGAGATTTTATTAATAATGGAACCGGCAGGCTCTATATCGTAAACCGAATAGCAACTGAAGAGGCTTTTAGGGGATACTACAGCCTGTTTTTAGACCTTGCTTTCAGGGAGTTTTTATGCCGCCCGATCAACAGGAAAAACCGTTTCTGGTTCATAATTGATGAATTCCCTTCCCTCATGAAGCTTGAAACCCTCGAGAAACTGCTTGCCGAAGGGCGGGACCGTGGCAGTTGTCCCCTGCTTGGGGCGCAGGATTTTGAGCAGGTAAAAAAGAACTACGGCACCAATGCATATTCAATCTTTAACCAGACAAATACAAAGATAGTTTTCCGCATTAATGATCCAAACACGTCAGAATATTTAAGCAAAGCTTTTGGAGAACAGGAAATAGTAACACCGGTAAAAACTCTTTCGACCAGCACAAACAGACGCAGAGAGGGTTACAGCTTTTCCGAACAGAAAAATGTGAGCAAACTCATCCTGCCCTCGGAGATTAAGGGATTGCAAACTCTGGCAGCGTATGTATCTATCAGCGAATATCCAATCACAAAATTAACTTTAGACATCTTTAAAGAGCAGGGGGGAAATGTACTTATTCCCAAAGCTGTGCCGGA
>JBFMEC010000186.1:0-3897 GCA_040753575.1 Nitrospirota bacterium
GGCAGGGCTTAGTATTTGAGCGGATTCTTTTGCCGATATTCCATTGAAAAATATTTCTAATATAAAGAGGCAAAAGCCTCGCAGGTCGTAACGACCGAGAATGAGCAAGAATACTATGCCCTGTCTGTGTATTCATAGTTTATAGATAATTTTGATAAATAAATTTTTGAACAATATCTGCATTATCTGGGTTAAAGTTTCGGTATTGCTATCTGTCGTACTAACTAAACGCCTCTTGAAAAATGCATATAAGTAATACATACTAATCCATATGAAACATATTGATTGGAAGGAGGAATCTGTGAGGACCACACTCAACATAGAAGACAAATTGCTCGAAAAGGCAGCAAAGTTGACCGGCATTAAGGAAAAGACTTCACTCGTCAGGCTCGGGCTCGAAGCACTCATAGCGAGAGAAAGTAGTAGAAGACTAGCCAAACTCGGGGGAACAGAAAAAAAATTAGAGGCGGCCCCTCGCAGAAGGTCAGCCCGCATATAAAATGGTTCTTGTCAACACTTCGGTGTGGGTTGCACATCTGCGAGCCGGTAACATTGGACTTGAAACAGTGCTGAATGACGGCGATGTTGTCTGCCATCCGTTTATCGTCGGTGAACTCGCTTGTGGCAATCTTGCGAACAGGTCTGAAATTCTTTCTCTTTTGCAGGCACTCCCTGCAGCGATCCATGTAGAACACGAAGAAGTGATGCGGTTTATAGAAAATTATCGTCTTATGGGAAAAGGGTTAGGATATATTGATATGCATTTGCTTGCGTCGGCAAAGGTGACCAACATTCCACTCTGGACACTCGACAAGAGACTTAACGATGTTTCGTCAACACTGGGGATAAAATACTGAGATTCCGGCACGATTTTTCTTAGCTACGATATCTGACGGACAATGTCTGATAAAGACTTGATCAAATAGTCGTCCTCTTATCAGCGGTTCTTATCGATTACCTCCTCAAGCCGCACTCAGAGTGCTTTTCATTAACCCAAATAATGCAGTTTAGGAAATGCAGATGTTGTGAAAAAATTAATTTTTCGATACTTTAGTGTACCTTTGACAAATTCAATAAGAAAGGCAGGGCTTAATATTTGAGCGGATTCTTTTGCCGATATTCCATTGAAAAATATTTCTAATATAAAGAGGCAAAAGCCTCGCAGGTCGTAACGACCGAGAATGAGCAAGAATACTATGCCCTGTCTTTGTATTCATAGTTTAATAGATAATTTTGATAAATAAATTTTTGAACAACGTCTGCATTATTCGGGTTAAATACGACTTTCACCTCCTAATTGTCGCAGAAATAAAAAGTGCTCAGGTCTATGAAGGATCGGTCATCGTTATAGCTCCCTTTGACCTGATCTCCCTTTTAAGCTCCTGTAACTCCTTATATAATTCAGATATCGTCTTCTGCTGTTCCTTTACCCAAACTCACCATATATGAGTGGGGTGGATGTAGATGAGTTGTCTATATATAACTTATCTGAGCCTGTCTCGTTATAGCCTGCTCCATAACCTAAAAATACATTGCCAATGCCTGTCTGGTTGGAGTAGCCGGCAGCCCTCCCGATGAAGGTGTTGTAGTTACCTGTGGTGTTGTTTAGGCCGGCAGAATACCCTATGAAGGTATTGTAGTCGCCTCCAGTGGTGTTGTAGCCTGCATTGTAACCGAAAAAGGCATTGTACCAACCTGTTCCGTCAAGACTTGCGCCTGCACCTGTTCCATAGTAGGTATTCCCTTGTGCATCACCCTCATTTCCCATTATCGATATACCGGCTGAAACACCTTCTTCTTTCACTTCCTTCAATACCTTCTCCTTGATCTCTCCTGTCACAAGACTGTATGCCTCTGTATCCTTCCATTCATTCTTAAGATACTCATTCACACTCCCCTTTACTGCATCTTCAAGCCCTGCCGAAAGGAGGGTATCCACCCTGAATGCCCTTCCCTCTGACCAGCTAAAGGTTGGACACTCCTGAGTAATTGTTGCCTCACCGCTTCCACTGCCCGGTGAGACAGCCACAGGGCCCTGTGCTCGGGCACCTGTCGACATTAATATAGCCAGCACCATAAAACTTATGAATACCCTTGACTTCATACTACTACCTCTCTCTTATTGACCCGAAAATACCCCTCACCCGCGCCCTCTCCCACAAGGGGAGAGGGATGAAGGAAGAATGATAAATTTTCATGTCCCTTTGTGAGCCAAAGGCTCATGTCGATCCCTGCAAAGCTTGTCCCCGCAGGTCGTAAGCGGGGTGCAGGAATCAAGAATTGTGGATTAAATCTGGTTGCAGAAACTGTTTTCCCCCTCCAGTACGGCAACGTAGACACCCCCCCTACAGAAAGCATCTCACAAATTTAACCACATCTTGTTACTCAACGCAATAAATTTTTGCGTTCTTCTGTAAGCCTTCAGTGAAGCCGGGCCGGCTCACAAAAATGGCGCACCCTTCGACAAGCTCAGGGTGACAGTGCGACGCCACATGGTGAGTTTGTCATGGTGAGTTTGTCGAATCCATGACAGCTAAGCTCCACCCTTCACTGAAGGCTTACTTTCTTCTTCTGAAGGACAATTAACTTATTACAAGATATCCCGGTCACAGATTAGTCACAGATTCGAGGTTTTTTCCTTATTTTCTCTGAAAAGTTCATCCTGAAAGCGACGTCAACGAGGCACTTAAATGCATTTGAAAGGCAGAATCTGATAAAATTTTTATGGATTTTCTATATCAAAAAAACAGCAGAAAACTATGAAGGAGGATAAAAATGAAAAGTTATGCTCTTCCCGAGATATCTGAAGGAGTACACTGGGTTGGAGTAAAAGACTGGAATCGCAGAATCTTCGATGCCCTGATTCCGCTACCCCATGGAACATCCTACAACGCCTATCTCGTGAAAGGAAAAGAGAAAAGCGCCTTAATTGATACCGTAAATCCAGGGTTCGAAAAGGAATTGGAGGAAAAGATTAATCAGATAACAAATATATCGGACATAGATTATGTCGTCATGAATCATGCCGAACCAGATCATGCCGGGGCAATCTTTTACATAATGCAAAAAAACAACAAGGCAATCCTCCTTGCAACAGAAAAATGCAAGAACATGGCCCAGATCTACTTTAAGGTACCTGACGAGAGGATCAGAAAAGTCAAGGAGGGGGATACCGTTGAGCTCGGTGGGAAAATGCTGAAGTTTATTGATGCACCCTGGCTTCACTGGCCGGAAACCATGTTCACCTATCTTGTTGAAAACAGGATTCTATTTCCCTGTGATTTCTTTGGCGCCCACACAGCCTTCAGGTTCTATGACGAGGATGTGGAGGATCTAATTCCCCTTGCAAAAAAGTATTTTGGTGAGATAATGATGCCTTTCAGACATCTGGGTAAGAAGGCAATCGATAAGATAAAGGATCTGGATATAAAGATCATTGCGCCGAGCCATGGTCCTATTTATAGAAACCCCGAAAGGATTCTTGAACCTTATCGTAAGTGGACAGCCGGGGAAATCGGTCAAAAGGCGATTATCGTATACGTCACGATGTGGAATTCCACAGAGGCAATGATAAAGACAATGGTTGAAACATTACAGAAGGAGGATATTGAAGTGAGTTTGTACAACCTCGTCCATGCCGATGTAGGAGAAATAGCTAAGGACCTCGTTGACTCTGCTGCGATCGTTCTCGGAGCGCCTACTGTCCTGGGAGGAATGCATCCTCTTGCCATATATGGGGCTAACCTGGTAAAGGTATTGCGTCCCCCTTTAAAATACTGCGCTATTTTAAGTTCCTATGGATGGGGTGCTGGAGCAGTGCGCCAGGCTCTCGAAATCCTGGGACCCACAAAGATTGAGGTTGTGGGAACCTTGGAGGTGAATGGCCCTGCCTCTTCA
>JBFMEC010000187.1:0-3803 GCA_040753575.1 Nitrospirota bacterium
CTTTCAACGCTAAATATTTCGTCATTGCTGATGTCAGAGTCGTCTTCCCATGATCTATATGACCTATTGTACCTACATTTACATGAGGCTTTACCCTCTCGAATTTAGCCTTTGCCATATTTCCTCCTTGCTATTATTCTCCTCTTACTTTTGCTACCAGTTCTTCTGAAATCCCCTTTGGAACTTCCTCATAATGTGAAAATTGCATAGTGTATGTGGCTCTACCTTGTGTCTTTGATCTTAGATCAGTAGCATAGCCAAACATCTCAGAAAGTGGCACCAGTGCCTTTATTACCTGAGCATTACCTCTTCGTTCTATATTTTGAACCTTGCCGCGTCGGGCATTGAGGTCTCCAATAACGTCTCCCAGGTACTCTTCAGGCGTGACAACCTCAACGCTCATTATTGGTTCAAGAAGTATGGGTTTTGCCTTCTTTGTGGCCTCTTTGAAAGCCATGGAAGCAGCTATTTTATAAGCAAGCTCTGAGGAGTCAACCTCATGATAGGAACCATCATAAAGTGTTGCCTTTATATCGACAACAGGATAACCCGCAAGGATTCCTCTATCCAGCGCCTCCATAATTCCCTTTTTAACAGCAGATATGAATTCTTTCGGGATTGCACCGCCAACTATCTTGTCCACAAATTCAAATCCCTTGCCCGCTTCCAGGGGCTCAATCTCTATAAAAACGTGGCCGTACTGTCCACGACCTCCTGTTTGCCTAATAAACTTTCCTTCAGCCCTTGCTGCCGCCCGGACAGTCTCTTTGTAAGCGACCTGGGGTTTGCCAATATTGGCGCCAACCTTAAACTCCCTGAGGAGCCTGTCGGTAATAATTTCAAGGTGGAGTTCGCCCATTCCGGATATGATCGTCTGACCTGTTTCCTCATTAAAGGAAACTTTAAAGGACGGATCTTCTTGAGCAAGTTTTGCTAATGATTGTGAGAGTTTTTCCTGATCGGCCTTTGTTTTTGGTTCAATGGCCACTGACATAACAGGCTCAGGAAACTCAATCGATTCCAGAATAATTGGATTTTTTTCGTCGCACAGGGTATCGCCCGTCAGTGTATTTCTTAGACCGACAACTGCTGCGATATCGCCGGCCGATACCTCCTTTATCTCTTCACGTTTGTTTGCATGCATCTTCAGAAGTCTTCCGACCCTCTCTTTCATATCTTTCGTTGAGTTATAAACATAGGAACCTGCAGCGAGCGCTCCTGAGTAAACTCTTATGAATGTAAGTTGGCCTACAAAGGGATCGGTCATGACCTTGAAGGCAAGGGCCGAAAAAGGCTCATCTTTATCGGCACGCCTCGTTATCCGGGTACCGTCTAAAGGCGATATCACTGTAACAGGTGGAACATCAAGTGGGGAAGGTAGATAATCAACGATGGCATCGAGAAGAGACTGGATACCCTTATTTCTAAAGGCAGAACCGCATAAGACGGGAGTAATCTTCATCTCCACGGTACCTTTTCTCAAGGCCGCCTTTATCTCATCTACGCTTATCTCTTCTCCACCAAGAAATTTCTCCATGATACTCTCATCTATATCAGCCAGGGCTTCGAGCATGTTCTCCCTGTATTCACGTGCATAGGGAACGAGAAGGTCAGGGATATCAGCCTCAGTATATTTTGCACCCAGCACCTCTTCATCAAAACAAACTGCCTTCATTCTCACAAGGTCTATAGATCCCCTGAATTCGTCCTGGGATCCCAGAGGTAATTGTATGGGAACGGGATTTGCTCCAAGGCGTTCGATCATATTGTTGACACTCATAAAGAAATCAGCACCCACTCTATCCATTTTGTTCATAAAGGCAATCCTTGGTACACCATATTTGTTTGCCTGCCTCCAGACCGTTTCGGACTGTGGTTCGACACCTGCTACGGAATCGAAAACGGCGATGGCTCCATCGAGAACCCTCAGAGACCTCTCGACTTCGATGGTAAAATCAACATGTCCCGGGGTATCTATGATATTTATCCTGTGATCTTTCCAGAAACAGGTGGTAGCAGCGGAAGTAATTGTTATGCCCCTCTCCTGCTCCTGGACCATCCAATCCATAACCGCAGTACCTTCATCGACTTCACCGATCTTATAAGTAACACCTGTATAGTAGAGGATTCTTTCGGTAGTAGTAGTTTTCCCTGCATCTATATGTGCCATTATTCCAATATTGCGTGTCCTCTCTAAGGGAAATCCTGGCAAATTCCTTCTCCTCTAATCTTCTTACCATCTATAATGGGCAAATGCCTTGTTTGCCTCGGCCATTTTGTGGGTGTCTTCCTTTTTCTTTATAGAAGTCCCTGTATTGTTATAGGCATCAAGTAACTCAGCCGCTAACTTTTCCTGCATTGTCTTTTCGCCTCTGCTCCTCGCAAAGGCTTTGATCCACCTGAAGGCCAGAGCCGTCCGTCTCTGAGGTCTTATTTCAACTGGTACCTGGTAAGTTGCTCCGCCAACCCTTCGAGACTTGACTTCCACGACGGGCTTTACATTTTCGAGTGCTGTCTTGAAAACCTTAAGGGGATCGCTTCCTGTTTTATCTTTCAAAATATCAAAGGCGCCATAACAGATTTTTTCTGCTATGGACTTTTCGCCGTCCTTCAACAAGCTATTTATGAATTTGCTCACAATCTTACTGTTGTATTTAGGATCCGGTAAGATTTCTCTTTTTTCCACCACTCTTCTTCTGGGCATTAATAACTCCTACTTTGGCCTCTTAGCCCCATACTTTGATCTTCCCTGTTTCCTGTCCGCAACTCCCATGGAATCAAGAGTGCCCCTGATGATGTGGTACCTAACACCGGGAAGGTCCTTTACCCTCCCGCCTCTTATCATGACGATAGAATGTTCCTGAAGGTTGTGACCTACTCCGGGTATGTAGGCGGTAACTTCCATACCATTCATAAGTCTCACTCTCGCAACCTTCCTTAGCGCAGAATTCGGCTTCTTAGGTGTTGTTGTATAGACCCTTACACACACTCCACGTTGCTGAGGACAACCTATTAAAGCAGGACTCTTTGTCTTCCTCTTAACCTTCTTGCGTCCGTGTTTTACTAGCTGCGCTATAGTAGGCAATCTATCTCCTTCCCCTGATTTTTAAAGTCCGGCTCTGAAGTAAAATTTCAGAAGCATTCAGCTTACCAAAGAAACCTTCTTTTGTCAACAGCGCACCTGACCCCCCAATTTTCCCATTTTATATCATTTCCATGTTTAAGAAATTTTGAGGCTCGTCTCAAGAGGGATCGGCTTTGTAATGCAATAGATTCCGGGACATCTTTTTAAAGAAAGATTCAAGACCTCATCAATTTTTTCCTTTGGCATGTTGCTTTTAACTTCAGCGGTTATCTTTACCCCCTCTACAATAGGTTCTTCGGACAATCCAACAGACTGGCCTAAGTTGATGTGATTCTCTGCAGACACGATTAAGGAATCGGCTTCCACACCTTTTTCGGCCGCTACAGAAGCAAAGGTTGCAGCAAAACAGGCTGCCGTTCCAAAAAGGCAGTACTGGATCGGATCTGGTGCACGTCCACCGCCGCCCATGAAGGGCGCCTGGTCGGATTCCAGACTGATAGAACCTTTAGTAAATTCAACGACTGAAGATATCTGCGGCTTGCTCTCTTCCATATTCCAGTGGACAACAATCTTTTTACTCTTCTTAAGAACATCCCGTGTTCGACAGTAATAGGCATATTTTAGCAAAGATATTCAGCTAAGTACTTGATCTTCCTGCATTCATATTTTTCTGAAGTAAAATTGCATAGGCACACGTTTTAATATTTTTTTTCTTGAC
>JBFMEC010000188.1:0-3736 GCA_040753575.1 Nitrospirota bacterium
GTAAAGATCAGAGAAATTTATTAAGCCCGACTAATTGATTTCATTTATTGACAACCCCTTTGTTTTAGGTGTATAAGAAAAACAAAGAATATTTAAATAGGAGGGAAATTATGGCCTATTATGTAATTCTTAGTAATTTAACAGATGAGGGCAGGAAGACAATTAAACAAAAACCAGAAAGGATATTTGAAGTAAACAAGGAACTGGAAGCTATGGGTGTAAAAGTTAGAGAGCAATTTGCAGTCTTAGGTCCCTATGATTTTGTGAATATAGTCGAAGCACCTGATAATTTGACAATAATGAAGGCATCCGCTGAAATTAGCTCAAGGGGATCTGTTCAACTCCTCACATTGCCGGCCATTCCTGCTGAAGAGTTGGTGAAAAAGATGAAGTAAGTAAGAGAGAGGCATTTACGTAAGAAATCAAAGTTTTGACTTTGCTATTTATCCGGTTCTTGCTCAAAGATTAATTATAATTGTGACCATTCGAATGACTTTTAAAGGAATAAAGAAAATTCTTGTTATAAAACTCCGCCATATCGGAGATGTCATTCTTACTATTCCTGTCTTCAGGGCCTTGAGGGAAAATTTCCCCGACGCTCATATATCTGCTCTTGTAAACTCAGGCACGGAAGATGTATTAACAGGGAATTCCATCATGGATGAAATCATAGTATTTGACAGAAACATAAAGAAAAAAAAGCCTTTTCAAAGATATCTGCTGGAGTTATCCTTTCTTCAAAATATCAGGGCAAAATGCTTTAATATGGTCGTTGACCTGACGAGTGGAGATAGGGCGGCAATAATCTCTTTTGTCTCAAAGGCAAAATATAGGTTGGCTTACGATCCGGGAAAGAAAGGCTTCTGGGGAAAAAGACACTTCTATACTCATCTCTCAAAGAAAAGCGGCGACGTGCATATGGTTCTGAGTAACCTTGGCGTCGTCAGGCAGTTCGGAATCGATACAGATAATCTCTTCCTGGATTTCTTCATTCCCGAAGATGCAAGAATATTCATAAAAAAGATCTTTTTTGAAAATGGCATAAATAAAGAAGACAGGATAATTCATCTTCATCCAACCGCGCGATGGCTTTTTAAATGCTGGAAAGATGAATACATAGCGGAGGTTATTAAGTGGGCAGGTGATAAGAAAGTAAAGGTCATTATAACTTCTTCATCTAATGAGGGAGAAAGGGATAAAGTAAGAAGGGTCCTCTCTTTAGTGTCATCAAAGAATGTATTGAACCTTTCCGGTAAGACCACAATTAAAGAGCTTGCAGCTGTATCTGAGGCATCAGACCTATTTTTTGGGGTAGACACAGCACCTATGCATATCGCAGCGGCAGTCGGTACGCCTGTAATTGCACTTTTTGGGTCCGGCGAAAAGAACTGGAGACCCTGGGGAGAAGGTCATAAGGTAATCTCAAAGGAAACAGGAGATAGGGATCGAATGAGCAGGGAGGAATACATCAGGAGAAACCTTGAATTGATCAGACCTGCTGAAGTCATAGAAGAAATCGAGGACCTCCTTTTTAAAAAAATAGATCATGAGGGAATTAAAGAAAGGAAACTGTGAAAGCTGAGGTTATCTACTCGATTGCCACAAAAATAGGAGGTTCCGGGCTTGGTCTTGTTTCTTATAACGCATTAAAAGCTCTCTATGATAAAGGCTTTCTGAAGATGGCTGTTTCCTATGGTAATAAATCGGATATACCAGAGATAAAATTACTTCTTCTGCCGGGAAACCCTGCAAGGCTCCTTTTTTTTCTTCCACGGCATTATTATAAGCCCTTAAGGAAGGGTTTCCTCGATTTTATTACTTCACGGATATTACTCAAAAGAGGGTGTGATGTATTTCACGGCTGGAATAATCAGGCATTGAGAAGCGTAAAGGCTGCGAAGAAGATTGGGGCGAAAACAATTCTGGAGTGCGGCTCTACTCACCGGCTTTTCAGGGAAGAGATCTTAGACGAGGAATACCGGCGGTTTGGAATCGAGGTTGATAAGCCCCCGGAATATGCGAGACGATCCTCTCTCGAAGAATTTTTCCTCGCAGATTTCATTTTTTTGCCCTCTGAATTTGCTAAAAAGACATTTATACAAGCCGGAGTGAGTGAGCATAAACTCTTCGTGATAAACAGGGGTGTTAATTTAGAGAAATTCAAATTCAATGGGGTAAAGAATAAAAAATTCAGGGTGCTTTTTGTGGGCAGAATTTGCCTGAGGAAGGGGATTCAATATCTTCTTGAAGCATGGAAGGAACTAAAATTGAAAGATGCCGAACTTCTTTTAGTAGGAAGTATTGATGAAAAAATGAAACCCCTTTTATCGACATATACTCACGTTGAAAATATAATTTTCAGCGGGTTCTTAAAAGATCCTTCAGAGGTCTATAAAGAGGCGACAATTTTTGTATTTCCATCACTTGAGGAAGGAAGCGCAAAGGTTACTTATGAAGCGATGGCCTCTGGCCTTCCAGTGATAACTACCGAAAATAGCGGTTCCATTGTAAGAGATGGATTGGACGGATTTATTGTTCCTCTTAGAGATAGTAAGGTAATAAAGGACAAAATCCTTTATTGCTACAGCAATCCTGAGATGGTAGAGAGAATGAGATTGAAAGCGAGAGAAAATATAAAACATTATTCCTGGCAGAGGTACAGAGATACTCTGATAGATGCCTACAACCGGATATTTACAAAATGAAGATCCTTATAGTCGGGGTTGAACAGGTTTTAAAGGACGAACGGTATATGGATGATAAGGGCTGGTCGTTTAAGAAGTCCCTTGAGAAACTTGGGATAGTAGCAGAGGCTTTCTTCTACAAGAAGAAAGGAAGATTATCCTTCATTGAGAAAAATAAATACATAAAAGACAGATGGCGTTCGTATATGAACAGCAAACTTTTTAGACAGGTTATAAGTGATAAACCGGATGTCCTAATGATCCTCAAAGGTGAAACGATCAAGCCCGAAACTTTATGGGAAATAAGGAGAAAGACAGATACATTAATAATAAACGTTTTTCCTGATAATCCCCTTTACATGGGAAATTTTGAAGCTATAGAGCCCTGTCATCTTTTTTTTGTGAAGGATTCTTACATATTGAACGCACTTAGAAAGTCGGGTCTCAAAAATGTATTATATTTGCCGCAATGTACGGATCCAGAAGTGCATAGGCCGATCGATCTAAATGATAAAGACAAGGCCCTGTACGGTTCTGCTCTTTCGCTGATCGGTTCAATGTATCCCTACAGATCTAAATTGGCCGAGCAGCTTATTGAATTCAAACCGGCTATCTGGGGTAGAGGCTGGCCAAAGTCGTCAAACAAAGAGATTTTAAAATTTTATCGGGGGAGGGACATCAGGGGCACTCAGAAGGCTAAGGTAATTTGTGCTTCGACGATATCTCTGAACCCTCATCATCCCCTGAATGATATAAATGGTGTGAATAGAAGGACCTTCGATATTGCTGCCTGCAGAGGGTTCCAGCTTGCCGATTATAAAGGTGATATGGAAAGAGTATTCAAGATTAATGAGGAGATCATATGTTTCGAGACGACTGATGAGTTAAAGAAGCTCATTGAATATTACCTCAGGCATCGGGACGATCGGGTTGAGATAGCAGAAGCAGCATACCGACGTGTTATAAAAGAACATACCTACGATATTCGATCAAAAGAAATACTCGAAATTCTGAAGGCAAGGCAATGAGAATCCTTTTTGTCAATCACACGT
>JBFMEC010000189.1:0-3681 GCA_040753575.1 Nitrospirota bacterium
GGGCTCTATCTGAATCACCTCTCATGGATAAAATCGGGAGCAATAGGATATGTTTCTCAAAATACACTGTCTCTGATTTATCCTGAAGGATTTTTCAACTTTAAAGACGTGTCGCTTAATCAAGGAGAGAATCTATTCCATGCCATTTCAACCGATTCATCAGGTAATGTGAGCCCAACTTCCGAGGAAATCTCTGTTATATACGACACGAGCCTGATGCCAGACCTGGAGACAACCCCTGATGATATCTTCATATATCCCCCGTACCCTATTGCAGGAGAGGACGTGGTAATAAATATAACTGTGCTGAATAAGGGGCAGGTCGATGTGAGGGATGTGGATGTGGATATCTATCTCTGGGATTCTTCAGGTAACCTCGGATTACTGAAGTCTGATAGGATCCCATACATCTCATCAGACTCGGGAGAGGTTATTGGGGCCTCCTGGAATAGCGCTGATAGGTTGGGTATAAATACTGTGATTGCAGTGATAGATCCCCAAGATAAGATCCAGGAGTTCAATGAGACAAACAACTTTGCAATGAAAGAGATGGTAGTTACCGGTGCTGAAGGTATCTCAATGACAACGACTCTAAATTCAGATCGGTATCAAGTCAGTCAGGATGTAAATATCCACATAAACCTTAAAAACTCAGGGATGGAAAAGGGTGTAACTGTTATGACAACGATTGAGGATGAGAACGGAAACATAGTGGCATCGCTAAGTCCAATAAATACATCTCTCCCTTATGCCTCCCGGAGAGACTTCGACCTCCTATGGAATACAGGCTTTACCTATGCCGGCTTATACAGGGTACATTCTATCCTGAAAGATGCTTCCGGTATTATGACTGAAAACATTGTCCCCTTCACAATACTGCCTGATATAAACATAGACGCATCGATAGTCACCGACAAAACTAATTACCGTTCAAGAGAAAACGTGTCTGTGAGTGTAAACATAAAAAACAACGGGAAGAATTATATTGTCCCTGACCTATTGATGAGGCTGAATATTACAGACCAGAATAGTAATATCCTATTTACAGAGGATAGAAGACTCACAAACCTTATACCTGATGCAACGAATATGATTAATTCCATCTGGAATACAGGGATTATACCACCAGGTGTGTATAATGTATTTGTTGATATTTATATCAACAACCAGCTCATTTCGACTAAGACCACATCCTTCACCATCGACCCTTCTGTTACGATTACAGGCAGCATCACAGCCATACCTTCTGTTGTCATTTTCGGCAATACCTTCAGAATTGATTATGAGGTTCAGAACAGCGGTAATATCAATATCAGCACCCTTCCAGTAAAAATAATTGTTATCGATCCTGAGAGTCAGGCTGTTATGAATTCAGGAGAGAATATAATAGACCTTCAGATAAATGGATCTCGGACAGGACAGTTTATATTCTCTACCCAGGGCTATGGCCTTAAGACCTACATAGTTATACTACAATACTCTTATCTGGGCAATACAAAGAATGTTGCAAGCACATCCTTCACGGTTAAAGATGGGGTACCACCGATGGTTAATATTATTTCTCCTGTATCAGGTAGTTATTTCAATTCGAAATTTGATTTAGTAGCTACTGCTACCGACAATGCCTCAGGTGTTGATGGGGTCGAATACCAGATAGATGGCGGGGTATGGAAGCTCTTGCCTGTTTCTGACGCTTCTTCCGGCAGATATTCAACAACATGGGCACCGGTATTGGCGGACGAGGGGACTCATACAATAAACTTCAGGGCAACGGATAAGGCAGGAAATACAAGCCTTCCTGTCTCAACCACAGTTAAAATTGAGGTCATCTTCGGGACAATCGCAGCCCAGCCAAACCCCGTCTATCAGGGGAGAGATGAAAACTTTACTTACACCATCACAAGTAGTGCTCATGAGAATATTACAAACTTGACTGTGAAAGTTCTCGTTATTGACCAGGATACACAGCAAGTCAAACAGACTTTTGATACAATAGCCGATATCCCGATGAACACGACTATAACAGGCAATTTCATTTCCTCAACCTTGAACCTTTCACCCAAGACCTATCTTGCAATACTACAGGTCTCGACAGTCACAATGCCTGAGCCAAAGACACTTGCAAGCACAACCTTTGAGGTAAAACCTTCTCTTGAGCTAACAAAGAAGATCCCTGATGTCACAAACCTCCTCGTATGGGTAAATGACGGATGTGAAGAAGACAGAGGACAGAACACAGAGCACAGAAGCCAGAAATCAGAAGGAAACGATAATGAAGATGACGATAAATGCATCCGGCGTGACCTTCTTGAAAGGATACTCAAAGAGGCCGCAGAAAGCTATTTCATCGTCTTTGACAAGAAGGATTTTCAGAATGAACTGAGAAATCCTTATTACATAGACATCCTTATCCTCGGAGACCACCATCCATTGGAGGATCACTATCCAGAGGAACTCAGGGAAAAGGTCTATTCAGGCACAGGCATAATCTCCTTCCTCTGGCTTAGACATGGGGAAGATGAAGACGAAGATGGGGACGGAAAGAAAGTGGGAGACTCGGTATTTGGAGTGAGATATAAGGGAGAGATAGCAGGGGACACTCACACCATAACCACAGTGCAGAGTCCCATAACAGCCGACGGACTGATCAACGCAAAAGGAAAGGCGTATAGGGTTGAGGCAAGAAATGGCGCAGCCATCGCAGGCTGGATAAAAGAAACAGATGACAGAAAACAGAAGTCAGAACACAAAATACAGAAGGCAGAAGTAAGAATACAGAAATCAGACGACGAAGATGATGAAACACAAGAGCATCCTGCCATAGTCTTGAACGACTACGGTAAAGGCAGAGCAGTGTACCTTGCCTTTGATCTGGGGTTAACGCTCAATGATGCCAACTACAATCAATTGGCAGCCATAATGAAGAACGCCATAGCTTACATCCATAAGCCTCTGGATACAACTGCTTTCCATCCCAACCAAGTAGTGCCTGTTGAGCTAAGAATCAAGAGCCTCGGAAGCGCCTTTGACCTGAAGATCACCGAGACCTATCCGGCAGAGATAAAACTCTATGACCCCGTGACGGGCAACTGGATTACAGAGAACCCCTGGATAATGAATATCCGTCTGGAGCCCGATGAAGCCGTGACCATACTTTACTACGCGCTTGCACCGGACAAGGCAGGCACATACGCTTTAAAGACGGAAGTGGGATACATGGACAATGGGCAATATAACTTCTATCAGAATATCGAAACCGACATCTTAGTCGGAAAAGATAGTGCGGCTGCGGTGAACGACATCATCATAGCGTTGAACGCCCTTTCTCTGACCGGAAAGGACAAAGGAAAAATCAATGACGCAATCAAACATATGGAGAAAGTTCAAAACAGACCTGTAGCCAATGCTGAAGATATGGAGAAGAATATCCATGATATATGGAAAGCCGTAGATTCCCTGCTTTCCATAACCAGCGCGGATATCTCAAGCATCAGGTTGATGATGGACAGCCTCCTTGAGGCATGGGAAGGGAGGTGGTACTTCAATTATCATTAGGCTCTTCCGGGAAGTCTGTGGAAATAGGTTGCCTGAAGGGATAGATATATAGCAAGCTATCTCCCAAAAAGGAGGTGGCGGAGTGCAGGACAAGGAACTGTACCGGCAGCTGATGGGATTAAGGGA
>JBFMEC010000190.1:0-3639 GCA_040753575.1 Nitrospirota bacterium
CCTTAGATAATTTCAGAAAATAAAGGAAGATTATGAATCATTTTTGGAGGTGGATGAAATGAGCATTTTGCCAGAGGGTGAACAGTTAAGGAAGGCTATCAGGTGGATATCAGATGAAAGATCTTCTAACCCAGAGGCTAATCTTTCTAAGTTAATAGGAGAGGCATGTATAAAGTTTGATTTATCACCAAAAGATGCTAACTTTCTGGTGAATTTTTTTGCTGAGAAAGAGTCCAAATGAAATAGGGCAATTTTTCCCCTGGCCTTATCCATTCGCGTATCGCTGAGAGCCTTTTTGTCCTTTATATCGAGAGTCAAAATGCTATCCTTCTCACAAGTCAAGAAAAGTTATCTAAGCCCAAATTCAACGATAAGCAAGGTAATTGTATTTTTCACTGATAATTTGTAGACTTGTGACGATGGAGCAGATGGGTTTTTCCAGGCAAGAAAAAGCCTTAAGTCTTATCATTATAACTTCTTTCTTTATTTCATTAGTATTTTACAATTGTGGAGGAGGAGATGACGACAAAAATGGCTCAAGTAATTCTGCCACTCTTGGATGGGAAGCACCGACGACTAATGCAGACGGGTCACTACTGACTGATCTGGCGGGATATAAAATTTATTATGGTACAGTATCTGGTAATTATACAGCTGTAATAGATGTTGGAAATATAAGGCAATATAAAGTGAAAGATCTTGAACCCGGCACCTACTATTTTGCTGTAACCGCTTATGATACAGCAAGAAACGAGAGTGACTATTCAAATGAGGTGAGTAAAACAATAAAATAGTTGCTGGAAGATGGGCTAAAGACAACAACCCACTGCATTGTGTTTGGACAGATGCATTAATAAAAAGTAATTCGAAATTGTCTTAAGGATTGTTTGTGGAAAAACTAAGAATCCAGAAAAAATGGTCTGCCCTCAAGGTTTCCTTTTGTAATACCAAGCAATCTTAATACAATAACCCCGACATCAATAATATTGATATTATCGCAATTTATTTTTTGATTGATATAAAACGTTGCATTTTCACGTGTATGTCCACCCGTGAGATTGCTGTTTCCAGCTAAGTCATTTTTTGTTATTGATCCTTTCAGGTCATAGCCATCATAAGGCAGCGCCACTAAATCAGGGGCATCGTCAAAAAAATTTCCGCTGTATAAATCTTCTTTAAAATAAACTTCCTTTATAACTTTCTCCCCGTTCACATTTATAGAAAGCAAATCCTCTCTGAGAGCGCTTCTCAGAATCTCATAAAGATCTTCATCAACATACCCGTGAGCATATTTACCTTTTAAGTGAATGTATATCCTTGATGGATCAAGAATGAAGGCACGGGAGCTATGGTCGATATCCTCAAAAGTTGCAGGATGTTCTTTCGTAAATCTCAGATACCCCTTTTCGCGCAAGAATGCATTGAGATAAATCTCCTTTTTTATACCTGTAAAACCATGGTCAGAGAGAATTATGAAAGGAATAGATAAATCTATTTTAGAATAAAAAGTTCCTATGAATTCATCAAGCTCGCGATAGAAATTTAAAAAAAAATCATGATAGGGATTAAAAGAATCATCCAGGGCATTCCAGAGGTAGTGATGTAACCTATCTGTCTCTGTTATACAAGCGATAAACAGGTCCCACTCCTCTGATTCATAAAGGTAGTTGATAGCTTCTTTCCTCTTCCTGAAAGTCTGCATTATATCATCTGTGAATTCGTCTATTGATTTTGAAGCTTTTTTTGCATCCACGTCGAGCCTGTACCCGATGTTGCTGAGATATTGATATAACTTCTCTGGAAAGGAGGCTTTTTTCAGATCGAGGGCTACAAAACCGGAAACAAGCATGCCGTTCAAGGGTCTTACGGGATAGGTCGACGGAATATTTAACACTATACTCCTTTTTCCATGATCTCCTGCTATCTCCCAGATAGTTTTGCTCTTCAGATCATTAAAATTCGGAAACCGCCATGAATAATTCTCTTTCTGCAGTTCCATAAAGCCATATATTCCATGTCTTCCGGGATTCACTCCGGTCATAAAAGTACTCCATGACGTAGAAGACACCTCAGGGATAGAGACGGTCATACTGCAGAGTGTTCCCTCTTCTTTCAACCTGGCGAAATTCGGCATTACTCCTTCGTCAATGAAACTATTAAGCAATGAGCAAGGTACACCATCAAGACCTAGAACAACAACCTTCTTC
This sequence comes from Nitrospirota bacterium, assembly GCA_040753575.1. GTDB lineage: Bacteria > Nitrospirota > Thermodesulfovibrionia > Thermodesulfovibrionales > SM23-35 > JBFMEC01. The sequence continues at coordinate 2,208 of JBFMEC010000190.1, forward strand.
CAGACCCTCAATTTATGATGGCCTTTCATTGACTTCTATCTTATCCTTTTTCCCTATGCCCTTGCTACATGTATCCAAGAGATCTGAGTTGTTCCATGATTTTTTCTTTGTGCTGTCCTCTACCTACTCTTTCAGGTGTATTTTCAAGGTCTTGTTTCCAAGCAGGAATGTCAGAGTTTTTATGGGTACTGCATCTTGCACCAAGAGATCGGTAACCCAGCTCATAAAGACTGCAGCAAGGTATTTTATATTTATGTATTGTATTCCATATATCTCTCTCCCTGAAATGAAGTAGGGGTTGCACCCTTGTATGAGGTGGATTGTTCCTTTCACTTAAATAGACCTCTTCTTTCCTTGCCTCTTGTTCATCCCATCTGATTGCAGTAGATACAGCCTCAATCCTGTTATCTTCAATAAATAATTTCATTGGAACCGTCTTCATAAGATGATTTCCCTCAAATGATTCGGGCTCAAAAGCAAATTCTTTTTCTTTAAAACCTATATGTTCGAGCTCCCTTTTATTCCGCTCATTTAGATCATCCACCTTAACAATATCACCGATCTGTTTGATTTTATTTAAAACATCATCATTCTTTAGTTCAATTATCTGCACTTCCCACATTTTTTTAACGGCATCAACATGCTCCAGAATCTCAGGAAAGACATCCCCTTCATTGATAAAGAGACATCTTGGCAAAGGCTTTCCAGATTCGGCACAGGTTGTTTTGTAAAGCCATAACATTGTCGTGCTGTCCTTACCACCAGTCCAGGCAATAACAAGCCTGTCATTGAATCTTTCAATTGCCTCTCTGATAATGTTTTTTGAAAAATTAATCTTTTCCTCAAGACCGCGACTACTCATCTCTTTTTTCCCCTTCTCTGTCATACCACCTCCACGTAATTCAGGATTCTGCTGTATTTCTATTTATTCTGGCAAGAAACCCTTTATAATTGGATAAAAGTCCTTTAAAAAATTACTTCCAACATAAAATGCCTTTTCTTCTTCTTCATCAAAAGGTACAGAAATTCTAATTAAGGCAGAATCCTTACGTCTATAAAAAATTGAATTTACAATTTCAGCAATCTTTAGAGAATACTCATCTGACAGGGTTTTGCCTTTTATCTGGTACCAGTATAAGAAGAGCTCTTTTGCCGTCCCTTTTTGATAAATCGCTTTCACAAGATTTATCTGTTTCCCGGATACATTAATAAGTACCTCTTTTTCCATAACCTTAAACCACCCGCTTCCTGGCAGGCAATGTTTTGGTGAATGGATTTCACCACTATCCTTCCCTCCGCCATGGTATCCAATATAAAAGTGTACTTTGTTGCCCTCTGAATTAATGTATTGTCTGTCTATACACTCCGAAGTTTTTAATACCTTCAATATATCTTCGCTGAAAGTTGATTGAGAGAGCATATGCCAGTCATG
>JBFMEC010000191.1:0-3585 GCA_040753575.1 Nitrospirota bacterium
AGAGATAATTATAGGTCTTTCTTCAAGCCAGTCCTTCATCTGAGTAAAAGGATGCCAGATATACTCCTTATCACGTTCCTCAAGCCTTCTATTTTCTCCGAGGATATCCACCATCAGTACCTCTACATAGTTTTTTACATTTTAGCTCTAGAAAAAAAGTTTTTTATATCTAGACCAAAATGATAATATCAATTTGAATGAACTTAGGTCAAAACTAAGGTGATAAAAGCTTATTTTCTACAGCTTACAGCGATATTAATACATAATTGGCCTAATTTGTCTCCGAATTTATCCATAAAAAGCAAAAAGGGGTGCAAAAGATTGATTTGAAAAGGCAAAATGTGAAAACCTTTGTACAACAAGATCTTGAACCCCGCAGTAACCAGCTCCTTTTTTAATCCTTTATATCCCGCCCAATTTTCCAGCCCCTTATAGGGACGAACCTTCAGAGTATTTGCTATGATGCATGACCATTTCCAAAAACGGTTTGGCACTGTCAGTGCAAGGATACCACCTGACTTCAAGACCCTATGAAATTCTTTAAGGGCCTTAAAAGCGTTTACTGTGTGCTCAAGAACTTCAGACGATATAATGAAGTCAAACTGATTATTTTTGAAGGGAAGATCTAAGACAGAACCTACAACTCTTTTGGTATCACACTTCTGAGCCACCTTTTCAAGGAGCTTCTCACCGATGTCGAGGGATGTGACAACAACACCTTTTTCTGAAGCAAACTTCGAAAAATGGCCTGTTCCGCAACCTGCATCGAGTAAGCTCTTTCCTGCGATATCCCGGGGAAGGAGTTCCTTGAAAACGATATCAATTCTCCTGTGAAGATCATATTTGTTCATAGAGCTATCAAACTCAGCAGCAAAGTCGTTGTAGAAAAGCTCTGCTTTGTTATGTTTTCTTGCCATCTCGAAATTCGCTTCTACATCCTGATTCTTCGTCAAAGCCATCCATTTCGTCAATAAGATAGAGCGGCCTCATCTTTACCTGCTCATAAATTCTGCCTATATATTCACCTATGATGCCTATGAATAAAAGTATTGCACCGCCAAGGAGATTTATTGTAACAAGCAGAGATGTCCAGCCGACCTGTAAGCTCTGCGGTTTGATAAACCAGACTATAATGGCATAGAGGGCATAAGATAGTGCCCCTAAAAAAATCAAAAACCCAAGAATCGTGCTAACACGTAAAGGAATTATGGAGAATGAAGTTAATCCGTCAATAGCAAAATTGATCATTTTTTTCGGGGTATATTTTGATCTTCCTGACGGCCTGCTCTGTGGTTTGTAGCTCAATTCACAAGTCCTGTATCCCATCCATGAAACCATCCCCCTTATGAACCGGTGCATTTCACCGAACCTCAAGAATCCATTGACGGCTTTTCGCGACATGAGCCTGAAATCAACTGCTGAAGGCTTAATAGGGATATTACTCAGTGCATTAATAAGGCGGTAAAACCAGGTTGAGGTAAACTTTTTTGTAAGACCAATGGTGTCATCATCTTCTCTCACTGTAAGTACCAGATCGAAACCGGCTTCCCATTGAGTAATCATTTCAGGTATCAATGAGGCTGGATGTTGCAGATCACAATCCATCGTAATAACTGCGTCACCTTTAGCATATTCTAATCCTGCTGTTAATGCGGACTGTTGACCAAAATTCCTTGAGAAGGAGATCCATTTAATCTTCTGATCCTTCTGTCGGAGTTCTTTTAATATTTCGAGGGTATTATCAGTAGATCCGTCATCCACAAAAATGATTTCCCAATCATAACCCCCGGAATTATTTTCCATTACTTCTATTAATTTTTCATAGAAGATTTTTATAACTGCTGCCTCATTACAAGCAGGCGCTACAATAGTTATAAGTCTCTTTTGATTAGATGAAATCATTTTTTAAATTCTAACACATATTTGATCTTTAACATGTTCTTTCCGAATAAATACACCTGTCAAAACATTTTCCTCATTTTCCATTTGTGTTACAATTTTAAAAATTCCTGAGTAGTTGAGAAATAGAATGAGAATAAGACCTGCCAGAGAGGGGGATGAGGAAGGAATAAGGGAGCTTTTCAGGGTATGCTTCGGCAAAGAACTTTCTTACGAAGAATGGCTCTGGAAATATAAAAGTTCATATCTTGAGAGCAAATCTTTTGTGGCAGATGATGACGGAAAGATTATCGCCCACTATGGAGGGATTAAGATGCACTTCTATTCGAAAGGCGAGTTCTTTAATGCATACCAAGGATGTGATGTAATGACACACCCGATGTATCGCGCAAAGTTCTTCACCAAAAAGGGTGTTATCATAAAAACAGCCGAGGCATTTTATGCTGCAAACCCTATGGAATTCATCTTCGGTTTCCCATCGGAGAGGCATGCAAAGCTCATGGAATTGCAGCTTAAATGGGAGAAGCACAGATTTATTAACATAATGAAGAAAGGTACAGAGAATTTTAGGCCTTATAGAAACCCTCTACTGAAGATAGAAACTGGCTGGAATAGAACAGGTCCCATGGAAATAGATAATTTGTGGATGAAGACAAGGGATTCATATCTTCTTTCAATAGAAAAAGGAAGCAAATATATACTCTGGCGTTACAGAGACAATCCCAAAGGAAAATATGAGATATGGAGACTAAGCGGAATTTTTAAGAGAGAATTGAAAGCCTATGCAATCGTAAAAATAGATAAGGATGAACTCTTTATACTTGATTTTTTTATTTTAAGGAATACGGATTTTCGGAAGGTCTTTGGCTGTCTCGAAGATTTTGCATTGAGAAGAAAGGTAAAAACTATAGTATTATGGGTTAATCCTCTTGAGGAAATCTATCAAAAATTGAAAAATCTTAGGTACAAAGAAGAAAAAGGAATTCCCTATACGTTAAGGATTTTCGAAGGTTCTAAACTGAGTGCGCGATTTTTCCTGGATCAATACTGTTTTAGAATAGGAGACTACGACGCTGCTTGAGTCGACTTTATTTCCGGATTCTTCTTAATAAACCTGTACCACCCTTACCGCTCTCAGGGACCGGGATTTGTTGTTTCTTAATATCTGTGTGTAATGAAGGGGGAATCCCTTCCGAGCTTCCGGTGACAGCACTATGCTGATCCTTCAGAGGCGAAGTCGGCAAGACCCTGGGTTGAGACTGTTGGGGAGTGGTAACGGTGGCGATTTCGGCCTCTTTCCTGGTTTTTGGCCTCTGTGTGTCATTCAGGTAAACTTCTATCTTCTCTTCCCCCCTCACCATTACGATCTTATCCGCCTCGATATCTTTAAGGATAAAGCCACTCATTGAATCGCCCTTTCTTAGGGCTGTCTGCCTCTTTCCTCTTCCCGGTGTGCTATAAGGTGCTTTCAGATCCTCCAGATAGGCAAGGTTCGTATCATCTGTTATCAAAGTTCCATAGAGCACGAACTCTGGCTTAGGAAGGGGAGGAGCTACCGGTTTCTCTACAGGAATCTTTCTTTCCGGATGAAAGAGGTTGTCCTCTGCTATCATCATGAAGTCGGTGAGTGATGGCACAGAACTTTCGGCAGATTTTTCTTCAGTACCACTTTCAGTTTTTTTAATC
>JBFMEC010000192.1:0-3583 GCA_040753575.1 Nitrospirota bacterium
AAGTTCATCCTTCACTTTTTTAGGGATCACGGGTGTTACTATTAGATGGGATATGGGATGAGAAAAGATCTCTCCTGCTTCCTTTCCTGAATTTTTATATATCAATATGTATCTAAGTCTTTTATCTTTATCGAGATCAACATGTCGATCCCTGTAAAGCCTTACTACTCTTATCATTTGCTCAAGACCCATGTCCTCGGCTCTTAGATTATGTTCGGGAGACTCTATAAGGACCTCGTTCGCTCCGATGCTGTTCATTCTGTCATAAATCCCTACACCTCTTCTCCCCAGGTCTCCTTCTATCTGGAAAACCGGCTTAAAACTCGGGATAGCCCTTACCCACCACCCAGAGGCGTTAGATAGTGTGCCAGGCTTTCTAATAGATATTATTTCCGGTGGAGTCTCCTCTTCATGACCGGTACACAAAAGGCAACTACTTTCTTTATCTCTGTTTTCCACCAGCTCATATTCAGAGGGGGCCTTAGACTCCGAGAGGACCGCAACCCATCTACCAAGCAAGAGATCTTTCCTTAGTTCATGCATTGCTATTCCTCATATATATTATCTTGAGCCCCTCGATCGTCAGGTTCGGCACTACATAATGCTCCCTCGGGAGAAATCCCGAAAGGAGATTGCCAAACCCGCCAGTTACAACGACCTTCAGATTAAGGCCTGTCTCCTTTTCTATTTCAGACAGAAGTCTTTCAGTGGCACCGGCTGTACCATAGAATAAACCAGATTGGATGCATCCGGCTGTATCAGTGCCCAAAGCAAATTCAGGAGGACTGAGCTTAACCTCAGATAACTTAGAAGTTCCCCTTGCAAGAGACTCATTCATGAGTCTGATTCCGGGCAAAATGGCACCCCCAATATAATTTGCCTCTTTTCCTACTATACTGATTGTTGTAGCTGTACCAAAATCGACAACTGCTACGGGGCTCCCGTGATATTCGTAAGCTGCGACGGCATTTGCGATCCTGTCTGAACCAAGTTCTTCCGGCCTCGGAATGTCAAAAATAAGACCTGTCTTGATTTCAGGGCCCATTATCATTATTTCCTCAGGTTCTAATTCCTTGAATGCTTCTCTAAGAACGCCGGTGTGATCTATGACCACTGGAGATATTATAACTCCTATGGAACCTTTTTCTAAAGAATTTTCTTCAATAAAGGTTTTTAAAATAGGGGCATATTCTCCAGATTTTCTTAGAGGATGAGTCTCAATCTTCTGGATGAGAAGTCCTTTTTCTGTAAAATAACCTATATTTATCGAAGAGTTACCTATGTCCACGGCAATTATCATGTATCTTATCCTCTCAATATCGTCAGATCCCCGCTACTTATCTTTTTAAGCTCTCCTGAAGAAAGTCTCAAAATCAACATGCCCATATCATCAATGGATTCAGCCAATCCTGTAAACCTTTCTTTCCCAACAATAACCATGACTTTTTTACCCAGAGTCGATGTCAGGTGCTGCCATTCGGAAAGGAGCCTTTTCCTCCCTTCCTCATTATTAAGAAACCGGCGCCATCTGTCCGTCTCATCTAAGATTTCACGAATTAACACTGTCCTGGAATGAGGTATGCCGGTCTCATTTTTAACAGAAGTTGCTATTTCTTTTACTTCATCGGCAAATTCACTGATATCTACGTTCACATTTATCCCAATCCCGGTTACGGCGAAAATTATTCTCTCTGGACTCATTTTCAGTTCTGTTAGAATTCCACCTATCTTTTTGTTAGAGACCATCAGATCATTCGGCCATTTTATTTCGGCTTTCAGACCAGTAGCCCTTCTGAGTGCAATAGTGCATGAAATGGCAGCCATTAGCGTTATAAGTGTTATATCTCTGGGTTTCAGCACAGGCCTGAGAATGATGCTCATATATATATTCACGCCGGGTGGGGATAACCATGTTCTTCCAAGTCTACCTCTGCCTTTTTGCTGGCTATCAGCAAGCACCACCAGACCTTCTGGAGCCCCTCTTTCAGCGAGCTCAGCGGCAATTGTATTTGTGGAATTGACTGTATTATAAAAAAGGATTTCTTTCCCAATGTCTCCTTCTATTCCAGCCTTTATGTCTTCTACCGAGAGATCGGGGTTTCTAAAATTGCGATCTTCCGTCTACTATTCCTCTTCTAAGATCACAACCTCGATCTTACCTCTCAGCCCCTCAGCGAATCTTTTAGCATCATCCTTTGAGCCCACAATTGAACCATAATGCATTGGTACTGCTATCTTTGGTTTTATGTCGAGCGCCGCCTTTATAGCCTCATCTGCCGTCATTACATAGGTTCCAGAAACTGGAAGAAGTGCTATGTCTGCTTTAAAATTTTTCATCTCGGGGATATAATCCGTATCTCCTGCTATGTAAATCCGCTGGCCCTTTACAGTAAATATATATCCAACCCAGCCATTTGCCTTTGGATGGAATTGTTTATTCGTGTTATAAGCAGGAACAGCCTCGATCTCAATGCCTTCAACATTGATTTTATCACCAGGTTTAACAGTCTTTACCCCTCCGGATAGCTTTTTCGCACAGTCTGCTGTTGCAACGATTACGGTATTTGGTCCTTGAATCTTCTTGACATCCTCAGGAGAACAGTGATCGAAATGTTCATGGGTAATAAGAATGATGTCAGACGTGTCCTTCTTCTTGATTTTGAAGGGATCGGTATATATGACTTTTTCTCCGAGGATCTTAAATGTGTCATGCCCAAGCCATTGTATATCCTTCACCATTTCTTTAACCTCCTTTCCCTCTGCCGAAGTATAAATCGGCAGTAATACTATGAAAATTAAAGTCAGGATCAGCAAGTTTTCCTCCTTTCCTTTTAGAGAATTATATCACAACGAGAGGCATCAATCGTCGATGCAAAGATTGAAAATCCGCCTAAATATATACTTGTCCTGAGCTTAACCTTAACCGTGACCTCAACCTAAACCTATATACTTCTTTGGGTTATCAAATCCTATCTTTTTAATCTCGGCTTCAGTAAGACCAATTTTCTTTAAAATCCTCAAAGCGTCTAAAATCAATCTCCCGCTCCCTGAAAGAACTCCCTTTTTGTCATAAATTGGATTACCCCCCTTCTTTGCACCCTTAACAGAGTCCGATATTAGTAATATTCTGTCAAGGGATTTTATAGCGAAGATAAGCTCCAGAGTTCCTGGATGAAGATGAAAACCATCGGCAATTACCTCTATGTATAGATTTCTGTCAATAAGGGCCAGAGCTGCAATTCCCGGATCTCTGTGGTGAAATGGTCTCATAGCATTGAATATATGTGTAATTCCGGTTGCACCCGACTTTTTACCTTCAAGGGCCTGCTTATATGTAGCATCTGAATGCCCCATATTGACCCTGATTCCTAACTCCCGACAGCTTCCTATTATCTTCAATGCTCCTGGGAGTTCCGGAGCAATAGTCATGACCTTTATGATATCTTCGTAACCTTTGATTAATTTCGTAAATTGCGACTCAGTTGGAATGATAAATGTTTTCTTGTTTAATGCGCCACACTTTAGGGGATTCAAGAATGGTCCTTCAAGATGAACGCCCAGGATGAGCGATGATACATTAATC
>JBFMEC010000193.1:0-3575 GCA_040753575.1 Nitrospirota bacterium
AAGTTTAAGGATGTTCTCCTTGATTATCCGAAAGAAAGGAAGAGATGGCATGGTTACAATGCAAAGGCGATGAAGAAGGTGATCACCGAATGGCTGAGATCTATAGGGATTGAGGAGGAATAGAGAGGAGGCAGGCATGTTTCTTTATCTTGTGCAGCATGCTGAGGCAAAGAGAGAAGAGGAAGACCCTTCCAGGGGTCTTTCGGGGAAAGGACGTCAGGATATTAGAAAAGTTGCCTCCCATGCAGCAAAATTAAATCTAAAATTAAGCCAGATATTCCATAGCGGTAAGACGAGGGCCTTGCAGACCGCCGAGGTACTGGCCGGAAATCTGAAGCCGGAAAAAGGGATATCTCAGACAGATGGGATAGCTCCACTGGATGATCCGAGAATCTGGGGAGAGCGTTTAAAAGGTATGAGAGAAGACATCATGCTCGTGGGTCATCTTCCCCATCTCGGTAAACTTGCATCACTTTTGATTTCTGGAGATCCGGAAAGAAACATCGTTTCCTTCAAAATGGCCGGAATTATTTGCCTTAAAAGAGATGAAGGCGGAAACTGGTTTTTGCAATGGATGATTACGCCAGATATAGTGATTTAAGAAATCCTAAAATTCGAAATTCTAAATCTTAAACAATATTAAATGACCAAAATCCAGAATTCAAAATGAAGATCATAGGAAGTCCGAGAGTCGTTTTGAATTTGAAACTTTGAATTTTGAATTTGTTTAGGAGTTCGATATTAGAATTTCGAATTTGCTTTAAATAAGAATGACCCAGATAACTGAAGATACCTTTGAAAATCTCTTAGATCTATCCAGAAATTCATCCTCTATGATTGACCTCAGGGAGACAACCTTTATAGATCCTTACGGAATGGTGGGTCTTCTTGAGATCGGTGAGTTTTTAAAATCAGAAGGCATCAAGAAGGCTCTTTATCTTCCTGAATCAGAGGAAGTCCTCAAATATCTGGAAAGGATGGATTTCTTTAAATTTGCTGGCAGATACTTCACAGTTGAGCCTTTAAAACCAATACTGTCAGAAAAATATCTCAGAAATCCCGATTCTGATGTACTCCTTGAGATTACACTAATAGAAAGGTCTGATGACATCCATTTCATAGTCGGAAAGGTTAAAGATCGAGCCCAGGCTATTCTTTCAAGACACCTTAATTACGATGAAACTGCAATAAATGGTTTTATCGTTGCTCTTTCTGAGGTATGTCAGAATATAATCGAGCACAGCGAATATAAAGGTTTTGTGGGGATACAGAAATATCATTTCCAGGGAATTGGGAAAAATGTTGTCAAGATTGCCGTAATGGATATTGGTATTGGTTTCAGGAAGTCTCTATCAAAGAGATTTTTCTTTAAAAACGATCTGGAAGCCATAGAAAAGGGATTACTTCACGGTGCATCGAGATTTGAAGATAAAGGCAGAGGGCATGGATTGTCTGCCGTAAGGCGCTTTGTTAAACAATGGAGTGGTATGCTCTCCATTCGTTCAGGAACGGCTAAGCTTTCAATAATACCTGAATGGGCAAGAGGCAAAGCTAAGGAACTCAATTTTCTCTTTTTCCCTGGAGCACAGATACATATCATGCTGCCGGAGGTATGAACAAAAGCATTTTCAAAGTTTATTTTTACAGTAGAATAAACATGCAAAAGGGCGAGACCCTGTCTCGCCCTTTTGAAATTATCTGCCTTTCCCTTTACTGAATCACTGGCGGAGGACATCTCCGCATACAATCCCTGTGCGCTAAGCGGCATTGCTTCAGAGCGTCCTTAACACCCTCGCGGCACTCGTCCCTGCACATGAAGGCTGCAACCTGTGCTTGGTCTATACAGGCATCCAACGCCGCGGTCCCTTCAGGATATTGAGAGCGGCAATATTGGATTCCAGCTTCAAGATCAGAATGACACCTATCCTTACAGGCTTCCAATATGGATAGAGGAATTTCAACACAGGTTTCAAATGCAGCCCGGCATGCCTCTGCACATGCATGGTCGATGTTACGGCATTCGTCTTTATCGACCTGGAAATTTTCGCGACAGACATCCCTGCAGACTTTCAATTCATCCCTGGCATCTTTCATACACTGGCTGATTGTATTATCAGCAAAAGCATTAATGGCAACTGCTAACCCCAAGACGGATATAGCAACCGTAATCAATAAAACAATTACCTTTCTCATTTTTTCCTCCCTATCCGTGAATATCAATAATAACTATAACATAAATTATAATATTTACGCCCGCAATACCTCCTTTTTCATTGATTGGATCTTTATCATTTGTTTATGTAGACAGTATAGAACGGAAAAGGTTTAAAGAAGATTTTTTAATCCAAGAAACCGCTCAAATACTGTATACTGTGACTTTGGATTTAATTTATTGATGAAGGTTAAATCTATGCGGGATGAGAATCTAATTAAAATTGCCAGAGTGCTCAAGAATGAATTTGAGGCCATCAGTCCCTTTGTCGAGAGGCATACATCAACGGTCTGCCCATTATGCGAAACGGTCTGCTGTATAAATAAACACGGACACTATGAGAAAGAAGATTTGATCTTTCTTTCTGCCCTCGGAATTGACGTACCTGCCGGACATGTTGAGAGAAATGATTCTGATCCCTGCAGGTTTCTAACAGAAAGGGGATGCTCCCTTGAGCGTTGGATGAGACCGTTCCGATGCACATGGTTCTTCTGCGGACCCTTACTTAATAGTATGGATGAAGACAAACAGGAGTATAGAAAATTCATCAAGTCCCTTCAAGGACTTATTTCCATCAGGCAGAAATTGACAGAGTAAGCCCGTAATCCGCGCCCTTGTTAGATAAAGAAAGGCTTCAAGCCCTTGTCGGCACTCTCTCAGACAAAAGATGTTAGAGGTTAATAAGGCAATTGAAGTAAGCCTTGGGTTGAGAAAGTTTTGGGAAAGCACATCCAAAACCTAATTTCCTAAATATTTCAAAGTCTTTCTGCCCTAAAATCAGCCCTCTTTTTTTGCACTAAGCTATTTTTAATTCTTTCCTAATTTTTTCTGTAAGCCATTGTCTGACAAGTGTCTGGTAGGGTATACCTTTCTGAGTAGCAATCTTTTTAATGGATTGAAGATGCAAAGGGTCTATTTTTATTGAGACATTCCTGAGTTTTCTTTTCCTTTTACCCGTTAAAATGTCCTTCCTGAGCGCATCATCGAGGCTAAGGTCAATATCTTCATCCACGATATCTTTTAATATGTCATGAGAGTCATAATATTCCTCAACGGTAAGTTCTCTTTTCGTTACCTTTGCTTTCATAAACTTTTAACCTCCTTTGGTAACCTATCTCCCTTTATGCATATGCCAATATCTTTTCTCTGTTCTATCCATATCCCATCCTGTGATCACTCTGGCAATGCCATCTTTCTTTAGTTCAAAAACCACTGTGAGATATCTACCCTCAAGGGTTGGTCCCATTGCTATATAATGGCCTTTTTTAGTTTTACGGAATAGCGGTTTTACCGCAAGAACCTCCTCAGCCTCCTCGGGTTTTATACCATGTCCAAGCTCCAAATGTAAGACATTGCTATTGTC
>JBFMEC010000194.1:0-3509 GCA_040753575.1 Nitrospirota bacterium
GAAATTCTTGGCATAGGAAATAATGTCAGTACAATTTTCAAGAAAAGCCGCGAATTCAAGTTCGAGATGGCTGTCTCCAATAATTTTATTAAACACAGATTTCTTGGGCATGATAAACCCTTGATCTTTAGCAACAAACGGTCGTGTTTTTCTTAATTTTATATAATCACGAATCTCTGCATCACCTTTATCCTGAACGGTTAATTCATTGATATGTTTTTTGAATGATTCGATGATTATCTTTGTTGCCTGTAATTCGGATAGATTTCTTAGGGTGTTTAAATCATCTATTTCGACTGTATTTTGAAACAAATGATTGGCAATAAAATCTTTGACTTTGCCATAGAGGATGTCGTATCCACTAACAAGACGTAAATCTTTCATTATCATCTGAGTGAAGTAACCTACAACACTTCGATAATCTGTGACCGTAGTCGTATCCAAGTGTGTAACATGGTTTACCTCGTTAGTGGTAATATCTTTAAATACGATTTCGCGTTTTTGTTCTTCTGTAAATTCTAGATACTTAATCTTTTGATGTCCGAATGATGAAGGGTTCAAATCGGCAAGGTTTTTATATTCTCGATAAATTCTGGGAGTTAAAACTGGTATTTCAATATCTAGCTTATCAATATCCTTGTTGGTGTTTTCATTATCAACTTCTACAATGATAGGCGCTTTGGGTGCAGTTCCTTCGCCCATGGGTTTGCGTTCAAGCTCAACTCCTTCACTCTGGATTGATTCAACAAAGTCCATAAAAGCGTCAGTTCCAACAACACTGACATACTCTTCAATATCACTTCCGAAATACATTCTCCGTAGCCCACGGCCAAGTGTCTGTTCCGGTAAAATATTGCTTTTTGATGAATATGCTCTAAGTCCAACAATAGTTGTTACATTTCGTACATCCCATCCTTCTTTCAGCATTAAAACCGAAACAATAGCTTTGTATGGGCTGTCCCAGCTGTCAATCTTATTGGATTGTTCTCTGAGTTTATCCAGCTCTTCTTTACTCTTGCCGGATGTTGTTTCAGAAATTTCACCGCTTTGGTTTGTATGAATTGTCATTACAGAGTCTTTGAATTCAGGAAAACTTGATTCAAGATATTCTGCGACTTCATCACAATTCTTTGTATCATCCGTCATTATGAAGAGAATTGCTTTTTTACCAAGCTTTTCATGTTCAGGATATACTTTTCGCCATTCCTCAACACCGAGATTGATATAGTCAGAATATCTTTCGGTGAAAAGAGAGCTTTGTCTTTCTGCGAGTTTTGCACGGCTTGCGCTGTCTGGTAATACAGGATGTTTTACAACATTTTGCGAAATGGCTTCTACAAGCGGATAGTCAGAAATTGTCTGTACAAAAATGGCTCCGTTATTGTGTTTGGGAGTTGCGGTTACATCTACCTGTAAAGAAAGAAAATGATCCTTTTGAAGAAGTTTATTGTGTATATCCTGAATAGACTTAAACCAGGCAAGTTTTGAGTCATGGATATGATGGGCTTCATCGTTAAGTACAACAAGTTCGTCTATATCTCTGACGATATCGCCAAGATCAACTTTAGAGTCAGTGGTTTTACCTGTTGGTCGTTTCCCTAAAAAATAATCCATCGTGTTTTCTGCTGCAAAACTTGCTTCGGCAGTATCAGCAGAATAAACACGGTGAATATTTGTCAGGAAGATATTCCCTGTTTTTCTTACAATACTAACATCATCCTGTATATGTAGAGTCAGCTGAAAATCATCTTGCCAATTCTGTCCGTCATACCCGTTATCAGGAAGTATAGGGTCTTCAAAGAAAATACGAAGTCCGTCAAAATCGGTTCGAATACGGTCAAGTACTATGATGTTTGGAGCAATTAAAAGAAAGTTTCTGGCAAGCTCGGAATCTTCTTCATATGTTTTATGAAAGTAAGCCCATGCAAGAATCAGGCTCATGACTTTCGTTTTTCCGCTTCCGGTCGCCATTTTAACGACAAGCCTTCTCCATTCCTCATCAAACATTCCGGCAGAGACTGCTTGTGATGAATCGTAACGGAGAAGATCGTATTTATCTTTGACTTTAACTACGTCATAAAGATAAATAACAGTTTCAACCGCTTCCCGTTGAGCATAATAGTATTTGAAAGGAATCACAGAACCGTCTGATTTCGGAATTAAGTGCTCAGTTTTAAACCACCAGTTTAATAAAGCAATGCTCGTATTGCTTGCACCTTCATAATTTTGTTCTCTCCATCTATGTATGTCTTTTCTTAATGAATGAACCAATGGAGGGAGGAGTTTTTCATAACTGGATTCACGCAACGCCTCATCAGCAGGGAACCAGCGAACATCGGGATGAAGTATTTCGTAAGGAGATGAAGGAAAATCAGGATGTATTGCCATTATTTCTTACCTCCCACTGTAACTTCTGCAATTCTCATAGTGTCATTGCCAAAAATATCTACGACTTTTACGGCGATTTTGTATCGCCCCGGTGAACATTCATGGAAAGTGCTCTTTAATTCAAGAGAACGATCTTTTTTTGTTCTGAATGATTGCCATTCGTTTTCAAAGATATAATCACCAGTCCAGCGTTCTTCTATTTCTCCGGTTTCTTCATTTGGAACCCGGATGATTTCTCTTTTACTTTCAAAATTGAAGTCCACTGACCAGTAATCAATCCAGTCTGTCCATTTTTTTGTCAGGACTTCTTTTTCTATGATACCGTTTTTGTCTTTACTGACTTTTACAATCTGACCGTTATCAACAGTTATTTTATTTTTCCCGTTTTTCAAACCTTCTGCAACACTGTCGATGGTTTCCTGAGTGTAGTAAACTGAAAAATCTATCAGCTCAACAGCAATGCTGTTTCCTTTTACCAAGGGCTTGATTTCAATATAACTGACATCATGAAAGACAACCTGATTCTTTTCAATTGCCCGGCGGTCAAACACTTCGCGGGGAATATACTTTGGAGCAATATCAATTCCCTTATTTTTTGCTTCATCAAGAATGTTCGGAAAAAGTCCCATTTCGAACTCAAAGGCAAGAATATCAACACGGGTAACATTCTTCTTACGGCATTCAAGGATGATTTCTTCTACGAATAGACGTGTAACTGGTAGATTTATGGGGCCAACTGTAACTAACCGACCAGCCTTTTTCCCATGAAAAGCTGGGAATCCTTCAACAAGCTGGGCTTTATAAGCATGAAGAATTAACTCTGTAAAGTTTTTCTCTCTCTCTTCGATCTGTCGCTGTTTTTCTTTTTCTCGTAGATTTTCATTGATGCCGATATAATGCTGGCGTTCGTATTTGCCTAAGTTGAGGACTTCAAAAGCCCGGAAATCCCTGCCTTCTTCTTTAATTTGACGTTGAACCTGAATCATTCGTTTGCGGTGTCATCCGGCACGTTTAGTGACCCCGGGTCGCCACTTTTAGTGACCCCCTGCACCCTTAACCAATAGCCGGTTAGGAACCGGCGGTCAAGCTCTGTTGGCGAGTGGCGAAACTCTCCACTCGGT
>JBFMEC010000195.1:0-3500 GCA_040753575.1 Nitrospirota bacterium
TGTCCCCCTTTAGCAAAGGGGGATTGAGGGGGATTAATTTCAGTTTAAGAAAATTTAAAAATTGTTTGATAACCTTCTCTGCATTTTTAAGCCCTTTTTCTCCAGCCCTTTTATAAGGTGGGAAAAATTTCCTGAAGACAAAAGGGTCAATGGATAGCTCTCTTGAGAAATCTATGTTCTCAGCAGGCAGCAGACAATAAAACTTGTAAAACTCATAGGGATAAATCTCTATTGCCCTAAAACCCAATGCCTCTATTTCTGATAAGAGCCTTCTGCCTTTTACAAGGGCATTTTTTGATGGCCTGCACGGAAGCCCTGCACGTTGCATTGCCCTCTCAACGGGACGGAAAAAACCATGCACTTTTCCCTTTAATGGAATATCAAGCAATACCGTGCCTTCTGGTTTTAAATCTCTTAGCAATGAAAGAAATTCTGTAAGACTTAAATGAAGTTTATATATACAGAATATTTTTTTATTTTTGAAATCTAAAAATGATAAGGCAAGACGTCTTAAGTTTTTTCCCGACCACCCGAGGTCAATACTCAGAAGGTTATAATGATTTCTTAACTGTGAACTGTGAGCCATGAACTATGAACTTAGTTCTTAAAATGTGCCTTTTGTTGATGGGACTCCTTTTGTCTTAGGATGAATCTCAATGGCAGTTCTTAATGCCCTGCCAAATCCTTTAAAAATAGACTCAAGGATATGGTGTGGGTCACGTCCATAATGAAGAATTATATGAAGATTCATGCCTGCATGATTTGTAAGGGCTCTAAAGAAATCTTCAAAAACAGACATCCCGGCACCCCTCAATGAACTATCTCTGGGTAGCTTAACCTTATAGACTAAATATGGTCTTCCACTTAAGTCTATAGCTATTTGAGCAAGGCTTTCATCCATCGGGGTAAGTGATTCACCATACCGCCTTATCTGGAGCTTTTGACCGAGGGCTTTTTTTATTGCCTCACCAAGAACAATACCAATATCTTCTACGAGATGATGATAGTCAATTTCAATATCTCCTTTTGCCTGTATGTGTATGTCTATATGACCATGCTTTGCCATAAGGCTGAGCATATGGTCAAGGAAGGGGATTGAGGTATTTATCTTATAATCTCCCTTACCATCAAGATTAATACTGATTTTAATATTGGTCTCTTTAGTTTTTCTCTCAATCCTTGCTTTTCTCGGCATTTAAACCTCCTTAATTAATTTTTAATTATATCAAATTAACTAAAAGCTGATCTTTCCCCAAAAAAGTGGACACACAGTTAAGCTGCATACTGCAGCCTTTCAAATTCTGCAGGACTTTTATAGCCAAGTGCAGAATGACGCCTTTTACGGTTATAAAATACTTCAATATAATCAAAAACACTCAGTATAGCCTCTTGCCTTGTTCTGTACCGCTCATCATAAATGAGTTCAGTCTTTAAAGTGTGAAAAAATGACTCCACATAAGCATTATCATAACAGTTTCCTTTCCTGCTCATGCTCGGCATTATGCCATATTCTTTCAGTAACCTCTGGTATTCAGTGCTTGCATATTGGCTGCCCTGGTCAGAATGATGGATAAGCCCTGAAACAGGGTTCCTTTGCCTTATAGCCTTCCTGAATGCTTCTATAACAAGTTCCTGCGTTAACCGAGGCTTCAATGACCAGCCAATAACCTTCCTGCTTAATATATCCATAATTACCGCAAGATATAGCCAACCCTCTTCTGTAGAAATATATGTTATGTCAGATGCCCATACTGTATTCGGCATGTCTGCTTGAATACCATCCCCCAACAGGTTCTCTGCAACTGGATACTTGTGATTTGAATCTGTTGTCGCTTTGTATTTCTTAATAGTCTTTGCACGTATGCCGTTTTCCCTCATAAGCCTTGCTATTCGGTTCTTGCCACAGGTTATCCCCTGTTCTTTAAGTTCTACTGTTACGCGGGGACTTCCATAAGTCCTGTGGCTTTGCTTGTGAATCTCCTGTATACGCACTAATAGAGATTGATTCTCCTGTTGCCGCTTGCCAGGTTTCTTTATCCTCCATGCATAATATCCGCTTCTGGATACCTTTAACACTTTGCACATCTTCTCCACTCTGAACTCTCCTCTATGCTCTTCTATAAACCGGTACTTCTTTTGCCTTGTCGTGAGAATATGCCCAAGGCTTTTTTTAAAATGTCCCTCTCTTCGCGTAAATCAGCGTTCTCACGCCGAAGTTGCCTCAATTCTTCCTCTTCAGGCTTTAAATGCCCTTTGCCAGAAAATGACCCATTACCACCATTTAGGTATTCCCGTTTCCAACGAGTAAGCATAGCAGGATGAATCCCAAGGTCTTCTGCTACCTTCTTCACTGCCACCCCACGCTCTGTTACCAACCGTACTGCTTCTTTCTTGAATTCTGCATCATAATTACGATGTCTTCTTCCTTCCCCCATTTTTGAACCTCCTCCCTTCATTATA
Organism: Nitrospirota bacterium; assembly: GCA_040753575.1. Classification (GTDB taxonomy): domain Bacteria; phylum Nitrospirota; class Thermodesulfovibrionia; order Thermodesulfovibrionales; family SM23-35; genus JBFMEC01. Next base: position 2,461 of record JBFMEC010000195.1, read on the forward strand.
CAAACTTTTCTTGGTGTCCATTAATTCGGGGGAAGTTCAAGACTCAAGTACAATCCAATCTGAACTTTTGAATAATATCTTCGATGAAAATGTTGTTATCCAAAAAATAGGTGATTTAAATCAATCAATATTTGATTATGACGCTGATTTGAAATGCGGGTGGACAGTAAATAATGACAGAACTATGAGTATTACAGGCAGTAAAAGATTTCCAAGCTTTATAGCAAACAAAGTAGAAAACCTTTGTGTTCACCGACAGACCATAATGGGAAATGGCAGACAAGATAAAATTACCCCTATGATCATGATTTATGATGATAACACTATTCAGCAAGTTCTAAATAAATTTGGTGAAATAATTATCAGAAATAATCTACATCATCATGAGAAAAAGATATTTAAAGCAGTTGGTTGGCGAGGTAAACCGCATGACAGAGAAAGAACTATACCAAGCTATTGGGACGGCTACTCCAAAGAAATAAAAGTTAACAGAACTGAATTTAGTAATCTGAAAAGTTATTTAACTCCACAACTTGATAGCTTTATTTCTTCCAAAGGCATTAATTTTTATAGAAAGAGATTGGTCGAGGCGTTCTTAAAATGTTTAAGAATTGCCAAAATTACTGACAACGAAAGGGCGTTCACAGATAAGAAACTGCATAGACATATATCAGAAAATAACATGGATTTTTACAAGGATTTTCGGATTAGGCTGGCTAAGTGGTGTTTGCAGATACACAAACAAGAAGATGTCCTTGAAGAAATAAAAAATTATCTCACCAATGAATTTAGAGAGTTTTCCAATTATCAGTTGAATGATGAACTCACAGACTTTATCAATTCTTCCGATCTGGAAGTGGAAAATGAAGAAACCCTACAGAGTAATAACATCTATAAGTATTCTTCTGGAACAACTGATATTGATATAGAAGTTTCAACTATTCATGGTGTTAAAGGTGAAACGCATACTGCAACATGTTACCTTGAAACTTTCTTCCATGTTTATGACATAAAGAGAATAATGAATTACATGAAATGCG
>JBFMEC010000196.1:0-3497 GCA_040753575.1 Nitrospirota bacterium
TGTCAAGAAAAAAAATATTAAAACGTGTGCCTATGCAATTTTACTTCAGAAAAATATGAATGCAGGAAGATCAAGTACTTAGCTGAATATCTTTGCTAAAATATGCCTATTACTGTCGAACACGGGTGCAGGGTCAGACTTGATTATTGATTTTGTCCGCGTAAAGCATAATGTCCTGTAACTCTGCCTGATTGAAGAGGTCGGCAAGCTTTTGTGGAGTTTTTACCGCACCGTCAAAACGTCGGGAAGTTAGGAGGATCAAGTATGGAAGTCTGAAGCACTTAATATGCCTCAGTTATCATCTACGTACTATCGTTCTTCCAAGCTTCCTGACTAAATAGTGCCACGTGCGGAAGGATTACCTTGCAGTAGAAAGTTTTTCCTTGAGCCATAGATTGACCAAGGTCTCAATGGAAACATGTTTTTTCTTTGCCACAGCAAGTGCCTTTTTGGCAATGCTTTCTTCAAGGGCAATATACTTAGGCTCTTTTTTTAAGCTTGCTTTAAATTTTACTTTTTTTGTGTCATCCCAGTAATCGGTAATATCATGCTTATCCCAGAAATCTGATGCTTCCATGATAGTCTTAAATTCATCAGGAATAGGCTCTATTTTCTTCTTACTTTTTTGCATATCTTTTCCTTTCTTTTTCCGTCATATCCCTTGCAGTTACAATTAATGCTTTTTTGTTCTTTTTATATATAAAGTATACAGCTAAATACCTCCCTGAATCAGTAATACCAAGAGCGAGATACAGATATTCACCCTTATACTTGCCCTTTTCAATAAACCTATATCTTGGTTTATTAAGAAAAACCTGTCTGACTTCTGTTTCGGTGACATTGTGTTTCCATATGAGTTTATCAAGTATTTCTGGAATTATTATTGAATCTATTATTTCCAAATACTCTCACCCAGGGTTTTAAAACAAACTTCAATTTGGAAATATAATTTACTCTGTTTTTATTGATTATAGCAAATCTAGGAAGAAAGCTTGGTATATGGACGAATCCTTGAGGACATGTTGTGACTAAGATTTCATTTTGGCGGGCATCTGTTTAATATCGCTTTCTCATAATGTTTTCAAAGAAATATAGAGGGAGAACGCAATAGCAAAGCCGATCAAAGAAACCCGCATTTTGATGGGGAAAAGAAGGCGAAATGCCTATTATGTGAATATTTGAAATTATGTTTAACTATATTTGGTGGGGGATGACTACGGGTCCAAGTACTGGGTGGAGATTTTTTCCAGGGCGTCAGGACGTGTTCGTAAAGAACCTTTAATCCCGATTATCGGGAGCGCCAATCTCATTGTAGCACGCCCACCTTTTTATCTTCTTACGTCGGGTCATATAGGGTCGAATCCTCATTGTTTACATCTGCAGGACTAAAGCTATATCAAATGGTTTTTGATAGTGTAATCGGTATCTTTCGGGTGACATAATATCAATGGGTTCCACGCTTATCATTGGATTTGGGAAATATACCATGTGTATTAACGAGGATGTGATTCATTTAGAAATTTTATTTAGTGAGAGAACTCATCTTTGTAGGATAAATACCGACATGTCGATAGCCAAAATCTTACAGAAAAATCAGATTTATACTGATATTTTTATTTCTCTTTTTGTGGTAATTAAACTATAAATATCAATAATAGTTTCTTATATCAGGAGGAGGATATGAAGGCATTAATGATCAGTGCAGATAATTTTGAAGATCTGGAACTCTTTGTTCCTTATTATCGACTGAAAGAAGATGGGATCCAGGTAGATATTGCATCGATAAAGAAAGGTAAGATAAAGGGAAAGCATGGTTACGAGGTGGATGTAGACAAAACGCTCAAAGAAGTAAATCCTGATGATTATGACATTCTTATCCTTCCGGGAGGAAAGGCCCCGGAGACTATAAGGAAGGAAAAGAGAGCTCAAGAGATTGCTAAACATTTCTTCGAGAAAAATAAACCTGTTGCTGCCATATGTCACGGGCCCCAGACATTAATATCAGCAGGCCTTTTAAAGGGCAGGCATGCCACCTGTTACAAATCTGTGGCTCCCGAGATGAAAGAAGCAGGCGCTATTTACGAGGACAAAGAGGTTATTGTTGACGGAAATCTCGTTACATCGAGACAGCCATCGGATCTTCCTGCCTTTCTAAGGGAGACAATCAAGATGTTGAAAAGACATTAAAGTGAGAAAAAACAGACTTCCTCCGGGACAGACATTAAGAGAAGGTTTTCCTGTTCTCCACTATGGAGACATTCCTGAATTTGATGAAGGCAGATGGGATTTTAAAGTCTCTGGTCTTGTAAAAATCCCGATGAAATTGACCTATGGAGAGTTTCTTAAATTATCCAGCACTGAAGTAACCGCCGATTTTCATTGCGTTACAGGTTGGAGTAAATTTGATCTCAAATGGAAAGGTGTGCTTTTTAAAACGATAGCGCTTATGGCACAACCCTTAGAGGAAGCGAGATTCGTCTATATTATTTCTGATCATGGCTATACTACCAATCTTCCTCTGGAGGTTGCTATGGATGATGATGTGATCTTCGCATATGGATATGGAGGTAAATTGTTAACGCCGGAACATGGTTTCCCCCTGAGAATTGTTGTACCAAAGAGATATGCCTATAAAAGTGCTAAATGGGTTAGAGGTATTGAGTTTCTGCGAGAAGATAAGCCGGGATTCTGGGAATTGAGGGGTTATAATAATTCTGCAGACCCCTGGAAAGAAGAGCGCTTTAGTTGAATATTAAGTAATGAATAGATTAGCTAAAGAAAAGGCTGCCTATCTGAAGCATTCCGCCTACCAGAAGATTGACTGGTATCCCTGGTCCGATGAGGCCTTTGAGAGGGCAGAAAAAGAAGATAAGCCAGTATTTTTAAGCTCAGGTGCAATATGGTGCCACTGGTGTCATGTGATGGCAAAGGAGTCTTTTGAAGATGAAGAGATAATAAAGATTCTTAATGAGAATTTCATAAACATAAAGCTCGACAGAGATGAGAGACCTGATATAGATAAGAGATATCAGCAGGCGGTCAATGCCATGGGCACTGCTGGAGGGAGAGATAGGCGAAACCTTGCTTGATGAAGCAGTGGAGAACATTCTTTCTCAATTTGACCCCCAGAACGGCGGTTTTGGCAGATCACCTAAATTTCCCATGCCGGGGTCTATCGAGTTTTTAATAAATAGATTTTTTTTCACAAGAAAAGAATCAATCGGATTTGCGATCAAAAAGACGCTCGATTCGATGGCAAAGGGCGGATTCCATGATCAAATCGGTGGAGGCTTTCACAGGTATTCTGTCGATGAGGCATGGATAGTCCCTCACTTTGAGAAGATGGCAGATGACAATGCCTGGCTTTTGAGGAATTATATCGATGCCTATTGGCTTTTCAGACTGGATTATTTCAAAGAGGTTGCGAAGGGTATCATCAAATTTATCGGTAATGTTCTTTCAGATCCTGAAGGCGGTTTTTATGCGAGTCAGGATGC
>JBFMEC010000197.1:0-3490 GCA_040753575.1 Nitrospirota bacterium
GGCTTTTCTTAAGGCAGCATGAAAAGCCCTTTCAATGTTACGATTGGTAAGCGGAGTATGTACTTTACTATGAAACACAAGGTCTGTTTTTATTGACCTCACCTTCGACTTGGCTTTAAGCATCTCAAAGGCTGTCTCATTTAAAGGGATTGTTCTTCTCTCATTATTTTTTGATTTGAAAATGGTCACAGTCTTTCTAAACAGGTCAACTCCCTTCCAGGTTAAGGAAAGGCCTTCTCCCAATCTTACGCCTGTATTAAGGGCGAAGATGATTATTTCCTTGAACCATTGAGGACAAGTTTGAAGGAGTCTATTTTCCTCCTCAAGTGTGAGCCATCTATCCCTCTTGTTATTCGGCCTTTCCAGAGATACCCTTGTCACAGGGTTAGTCTTGCACCATTCCCATTCACGAATAGCAATATTGAAGGCCCGCTTCATGAGATCAAACTGCCGATGAATGGTCGCTGGCTTCACTCCCTCGGCCTTTCTTTTAATTTTAAATTCGTTAATGAGGCTTGGTGTAATTTCCGAAAGGGTATAGCCTTCAAAAAAAGCCACGAGCCCCTTTACGTAACTCTTACAGGCCCTAAAACTCGCCAGATTTGAGAAATATTCAGATTCAAATCTCTCCATCATCTCTCTGAAAGTCTTATCCTCTCCTGGTAATCTCTCAAACCACTTCCCTTCTGCAATTTCTCCAAGGATTTTGTGATAAATCCGCTCTGCCAATTTTTTATCTGTAGTCTCTGCGGATTTTCTTATTCGCTGTCCCCTATAAGTAAACCTCATCCACCAGACGTGGCCTCTCTTATAAAGTCACATCCTAAGCCTCCTTTCTGAGGCCCTTAAAGTGGTCTGGTTCCCGTTGGACAGGATTATACTCGTTCCTTTTAACTAGTTCAATACAATCTTTGACAAGACTGTTTACATTTGTCTTCCTGCTATTCAGACCTTTAAGAATCTCTCTTGCTTTCTTGTTAGTCGCAATCGGTTCTTGCCTTAAGCTCTCCACCCAGAGGTCTATTTCGATCTTTTTAAACCTTATAAGGCGGTCTATCTTATAAAATGGGACCTGTCTCTTAGCTACCTTGGCATACAGGGTAGATTTTTTAATCCCAAGATATTCAGATAGTTCCTCTATATTTAAATATCCTTTCTCCAATTTTCTCGTGCCTTTAACAATTTCTTCCTATTGTGCATTTTATTTATGGAGAAGCTCTCACAAATTTCTTTACAAAGGATGGGCTGAAGTCAGGTGCGGGAACTCCACCTTCACATAAGCTGGTGATGTATCAAGAGTATTTCCTTTATAAAGATTCCCATAGCTTCGCATGTAGAACTGACGTTTTTGTAGCTGCATGACTTTATAGGCAAGTATCTGCTTGTCTTCAATCTCCCGAACAGATATACCTCCACCGAATGAAAGAATTGGCTGGTACTTCCTGATTGTTGGTGATGAGTCCTCTATGTACTGGGCAGTCTCGGGATGATTAACAAGCATGTAAATCCATGTATTGATATTGTCCAGGATGCTTCTTGCCGCTTCCCTTCCTATCTCCTCCTCGATCTGCGCAACGCTCTGCGTATAGAAATGTATCCATACATTAGCCGCACCACCCTTGTTGAATAACTCTTGTATTCCTTTATATAACATGTTGTGTCCTTCATCTATATGGAGGCACAGCGGCGGATCGAGTTTCCTTCCCGATGCGTAAAATCTTCCAAGCATGCTCTGTATCATTGATATGAGTACTCGACCTATAATATGTGCAGTTCTTCTCGCAAGCATAGAACCAGTATTGCAAAACAGTATTACTCCCCTTCCTTCTTCGAACCTCTTTACAAACTCATTGACAAGGCTTTTACCTATGATTTTCCCGGTGCTTCCCGAAGTCAAAGCTGACAGGGTGGTCCTTAGGGATGATGAGACCTTGGCAAAAAAATCTGCTGGGGAGTTAAGGATCTGCTCAATATTGTGACACACCTCATTAGAGCCTGAAAGATATTCTATAGCTTCTTTGAACTTTTTCAGGTTGTAATAATCACTTCTTACCTTAATATCATAGAAGTTAATATTAAGTCTTTCTCCTCTTGCCTTTGCCTGAAGTGCAAGCCCTGAAACTACTGTCTGGGTCACTTCCGCTGCAATCGCTATGAAATAGTCCTCCTTTGCCTTTATCCCTGAAATCACATGATCTACGAGTTCATCCTCCATGTAATAATAAGCGAGGGGATCGAGCATGATGGAATAGTCAGGGTATATAGGGGTAAGGAGCATCAGGTCTTCAAGCCTTCCTGTCTCAGTAGCTACCTGAACGACTTTACTGAAAAGCTCGGTATCTCCTTTCGGGTCTATAACGACAACATTGTAATTCTTCTGTATGTCCTGCTCAGTAATATTCTCAATGAGTTTGGTTTTTCCGACCCTTGTTGTTCCAAAACATCCGAAGTGGCCGCTTCTCTCTGTATCTCCGATTGTAATATCTATCTCCTTTGAAATATCCGAGAGGTTTACCCCTCTACCAATAAGGGTTACCCCGCTATTCTTCGGCCTTTTGTTTTTACTTGCCTCATTTATTGCAATCAGCTCATTAAGCATCCTGATAGAAGTAATACTTCCTTAAAGCAGTATCTTCAGTAGTTGTTACGAAAAATCCGATCGCTGCAATTTGCATGTCGGATTTTTATATTTATTACCTTATTAAAGGAGGAAAGAAATGATAGCAGAGCTTTTACACAAAGTTGCCGGCTTTGAAAAGTCACATTCAAAATACTACCCCCGTCCATCCTTAGCCGGACCTGAACGATGCTTGCGTCAGCTTTGTTATATGGCCCAGGGTGTTGAAGGAAAAGCCATGGATGACAGATTTGTTGTAGTTCTTGATGATTCAAGCTGGCACGAGGAATTAACAGCAGACTGGTTGAGGAAATCAACATTTCAGTTGCACAGCCAGCAGATGGTTGTTGAATGCGGAAGGGTCCCGTTCAATGGTTATATTCATGTAATGAAAGGTCATATAGACGGAATTCTTACGGATCTTGGCGGAGTCGACCGTTTATGGGAACATAAGGCCATCAACCATTTTGCATTTCAAAGATACTGTAACGAAGAATATCCCCTCGACTATCTCACACAATGCACCCTCTACTTGATCGGCCTTCAGAAAGTGCAGCCTGAAATTAATGAAGGAATTCTTTTTCTGAAGAATAAGAATACATCACAGTATCTTGAGTTTCTACTCTCCTATGACAGCGGCAATGACATCCTTGTGGTAAAGGAAGTTATATCCAGCAATGGAAAACGCAGGGAAGGAGAAGTATTTCTCAATCTTTACTGGAATGCATTGAGGAGATTCGAGGAGATAGAGAGACACAGGATAGAGAAGACATTGCCTGAAAGACAATTTGAGCTCGGTAACTGGCATTGTGATTACTGTCCCTATGGAGAAATCTGCTGGGAGAACTACGAGCAGGACTTCGCTCAATTTGC
>JBFMEC010000198.1:0-3467 GCA_040753575.1 Nitrospirota bacterium
CGTGATATCCAACATTAAAAAGATAATTACCATAGAAGAGAATGTCCTTGCTGGTGGTTTTGGTAGCGCAGTTCTTGAATTCCTCAACGAGATGGAAATCCATAACGTAATGGTCAGGCGACTTGGCATACCAGATGAGTTTGTTGAACAGGGAAAGCAAGGTGAGCTTAGGAAAAAATACTTTCTCGACGAAGAGGGTATTTATAGATACGCCCTTTCCTTTCTAAAAGAACCTACCTATAGCCACTGAGTAATAATCACAATGGCCAATTTCCAAGAAACAAATAATCAATACCGATCACAACTAAAAATATTTGTTATTTTCATTTAGTCATTGGTAATTTAAATCATGAGCCGTAAAGAGAGATTGGATAAAATCCTTCTTTCCAGGTGGCTTGTAAAGAGCAGAGAGATGGCAAGGGCTTTGATAATGGAGGGTAAAATCTTTGTGAATGGTAAAAAGATAACTAAGCCTGGCACTTCTGTAGATCTGACTTCAGAAATATCGGTCAAGGAAGAGAGATTGCCTTATGTCAGCAGAGGGGGACTAAAACTCGAAGGAGCATTAAATTTTTTCAGCCTGGAGGTGAAAGATAAGATTGCTATGGATGTTGGTTCATCCACTGGTGGTTTTACAGACTGCCTATTAAAGAGAGGGGCAAGAAAGGTCTACTCTATTGATGTGGGGTATGGGCAGCTCGCATGGTCTCTGAGAAGAGACCCCAGAGTTGTCCTGATGGAAAGGACGAATATAAGATATCTCGATAAAATACTGGAAGAGAGAGGGTTAAAGGAACCCGAGTATGAAGATCTGATTAAGGGAAATATAGATTTAGCTACAATCGACGTCTCTTTCATATCCCTTACAAAGGTGATTCCTGCCCTGATCAGATTTCTTAAGGAACATTCTGAGTTGCTTGCCCTTGTTAAGCCTCAGTTTGAGGTTGGAAAAGGAGAAGTTGGAAGAGGAGGGATTGTCAGGGAAGAAGAAAAAAGGTTAAGGGCTGTGGAAGGAGTGAAGGAAAATTTGGAGAATCTCGGTCTCAGTACCGTTGGGATATTCCGGTCCCCCATCCCTGGACAGAAAGGCAATGTTGAATATTTTCTGTATATGAAGAGGGGGTCTCATGGAGGAAAATAAACTTTTACTTGGTCTTGATCTTTCCTTAGCATCCAGAGAAGCCATAGAATTATTAATCGAATATGCATCAGAACCTTCGATATTCGGGGAGATCGTAAGGGCAAATTTTAAAAGACCGGAGGTACTCAGAATTCTTTTCGAAAATCCCGATACTCCTGAAGAGGTCAGGGAACTGGCTGCCCAGGGCCTGAATATTTCCTTAAAGCCATTAACAATATCTGAAAGCCCTCGAAGGCAGTCAGAGAGTCCACAGAACCTTCTCCAGAGGGTCCAGAGATTAAGCGTGGCGGAGAAGATACGTCTTGCCCTGCGCTGCAACAAGGAAGTAAGATCAGCTCTGATAAAAGATCCGAATAAAGAAGTGGTACTGACCGTTTTAGAAAATCCCAAGATTACGGAGACCGAAATCGAAATGATTGCAACTATACGTTCCATACCTGAAGAAGCTCTGAGAAAGATAGCAAAGAAGCGAGAATGGATTAAGAATTACGCGATAGTCTTTGCACTTGTGAAAAACCCAAAGACCCCGGCCGGCATTGCTATTGGCTTTCTTAATGGCCTGAAGACAAAGGACCTTTCAATCCTTGAAAATAATAAAAATGTTGCCGAAGCTGTCCGCATTATGGCAAAAAAAATTCTTCAATCGAGAAAGATGTACTAAGGGCTCCAAAAACCTGTTGCAAATTCTTTTTAAATACCTTTTAATAAAAAATCTGAACTTCAAAGGAAAATCATGTTAGCAGAGTCGCCATGCTTAGAACTTTCAAGGTAGAGAAATTTCATGCTGGTATAGTTCCAGAATCTACATTATTCAAAGCACTAAGGTATCTCGATAAAGAAACCATCGAAACGCCCTTTCTTCTCATCGACAGAGATAAGGTAAAAGAAAAGACGTCTCTCATTGGCAGACATATCAAGAATTCGAAAATCTTTTATGCCGTGAAGGCAAATCCGGACGTAGAGATACTCAAATTTCTTAACGACCTCAAGCTCGGCTTCGAAATATCATCAGAAGGAGAACTTGAGATATTATCATCCCTGAAAGTGGAGCCCGAAAGGATCATATCGAGTAACCCCGTAAAATCTTTGAAGTTCTTAAAGATGGCTGCCTCATACGGCATCAAATATTTTTCCTTTGATTCTGTAGAGGAAGTAAACAAACTCGCGAAGCTGATGAATAATTGCAATCTCTATATCAGGCTTTCAGTCCCCAATGAAGGAAGTGAATGGCCTCTCAGCAAGAAATTCGGTGTAGAACTCAATGAAGCCCTGGGATTACTTTCCTATGCAAAAGACAAAGGTTTTAATCCTGCGGGCATCACCTTCCATGTTGGCTCCCAGTGTACAAACCTCTATAACTGGAATATTGCCTTGGACAAGGCAAAGACCCTGTGGGATATGGTTGAGAGAATTGGAATAAAGTTGACCCTTTTAAATATCGGTGGAGGTTACCCAATAAAATACACAAAAAATGTAGTCAGTATAGAAACAATAGAGAAGAACGTTAACGAACTTATTTATGAAAAGTTTCCAAGAAATATCGAGATACATATCGAACCCGGAAGGGCGGTTATTGGAGATGCCGGTATATTGGTGTCGACAATAATTGGCAAGGCCAGAAGAGGAGATGAAGATTGGCTTTACATCGATGTGGGTGTCTTTAACGGGCTGATGGAGAGTGTGGGGGGGATAAAATATAGTTATATCGTTGAAAGTCACAAACAGACAAGATACAAAAAAAGGTGGACAATAGCAGGTCCCAGTTGTGACAGTTTTGATGTCATTGATAAAAATGTATCACTTCCTGAACCGGAAATAAATAATCTTGTTCTTATCTTATCAAGTGGTGCTTATACTGTTTCTTATGCCTCGGAATTTAACGGATTCGCCATACCAAAAACATTTCTCATATAGAAAGGATGAAAAGATGATCAAATTCTTTGAAAAAGCGCCATATGCACCTGTCGAATATTCCTATGACGTCGAAGAAATCCTTTTTAGGGGTAAGAGTAAATTTCAAGAGATTATGGTCATAAAAAATCCCTACTATGGCAAAATGCTGATCCTTGACGACGTCGTGCAATTAACAGAAAGAGATGAGTTTTTCTACCATGAGATGCTAACCCATGTGGCTATGCACGCTCATCCAGATCCAAGAAGGGTTATTGTCATCGGCGGCGGCGATGGCGGGATCGTTAGGGAAGTCTTGAAGCATAAAGCAGTAGAGAAGCTTTATTTTGTGGAGATAGATGAAGAGGTTATAAATGTCTCAAGAAAATTTTTCCCTGCGGTCTCCGTCAGCATCGACGATCCAAGAGCAGAAATC
>JBFMEC010000199.1:0-3456 GCA_040753575.1 Nitrospirota bacterium
ATGCGCCTAAAGTGGCCTGAAGATGTGCAAGAACTGATTTTGCACTGGTTACGTTTCCGGCTGCTGCAGGGACTCCTCCATAGGATGCGCAAGTCCCGATAGTCAGGATTTTTGCACAGTTCGCATGAGTTGCGAGGGCAGAAACTACAGCGCTCATGTTTTCGGAAAGTGCTCCTGTATAGCTTCCTATCTCACAATATCCTGCTGTTGGTGTAACCGCGCCTTCTACTGCAAGTGCAAAAGCTTCATTTGTAATTTCGGGTGTCTGCTGAGTAGCCTCGTTGCTCATCGCAGCCATCAGCGTCTCATTAAACTTGAGTTCAAGAGAAGTTGCATCAGATCCGAGGAGCAGGAGATTCTGGATCGTGCTGTAGAAGACGGTGTTGGCCAATGAAGTGATACACCCTGAACATGCCTGGCCCGCGATCCAGATTACCGGCAATCCGTTGGTGTTTGCAAGAGCATTTTCGAGCTTCATGAGATCGGTAGCAGTCAGTCCGAGTGCACCTGCAGCGATTGAACAGTACTTTAAGAATTGTCTACGGGTAATAACCATGATCTTTTATCCCTCCTTTCTTATTTGAAAAAATTTTTTGGAATGTTTTTGTGCTTTTTTCCCGATCATACGCCCTGCATCATCGCAGGAAGAAATTTTGTTGGCTTCAGACAGAGCTTCATCAAATTCTCTGTATGTGCCAACGATATTCCTCATTGTATCCCTGGAAAAAAGCTCTGAAAAAAGTTCTCGTCTCGTCAAATTCTTCAAATTAACACCTCATTACCTTGCTGTATGACAATCAAGGCACATCTGCGAACCTGTATTGTCGGATCTCAGGAAGTATACCTGATATTCCCCTTTTCCTGGATAAACTGCAAGATCGTGAACAGAATGGCATGTTGCGCATTCAAACCAGTAATCACCCGTTGTGGCATTGCCGCCGTACAGCCAGTAGTTTGTTCCGCTTATGCTGCCCGGAATAGCATATCTGGTTTTTGACGGATTGAGCGCCGCATCAACCGCAGCTGGGAAGTTGTTAAGATCAACATCATAACCAGCATTAAAATTGAAGCTTATAGGGTGTTCGTTCGTAAGGTCAGTTCCAAGGTCTGCGCAACCAGCAACTTCTATATCATAGGCTGGATCAGGATTTGAACATGGGCCGGGATAGTTAACAAGCTCGCTGGCTATACCGTTATGGCAGACAAGGCATAACGAAGATGGGGATCTCGGCTGAGTTGTCGGACTCATGTCAAAGGAGACCGAGTTATACAGAATATACGTCTGGGGAGGCTGAACTCTGTTCCAGAGTGGATAGTCTCCAGTACCGCTGTGAGGCGTATGACACATGGCACAGGGTTCAGGTGCCAGGTCATGCGGTGATCCTATAACAGTAGCCCCGACAGTTGCTACACCTGCCGCAAGGCTTAAGGCGAGGATAAGCAATACAACCTTCTTCATCATTATTTCACCTCCATTCTAAACTTCTTCTTAATTGGTACATTCTCCTCTCTTTTAAAGACCTCAAACCTTCTCTCTCACCTCCCTTCTTAGAAATCCTAAATTCTAATATCCAAATCCTAAACAAAGCCAAATTTCAAAATCCAACCCCTCTTAAACCACCTATGTGTCATCCTGAGCCTGCCGAAGGATGACATCACACCATACATCCTGAGTCATGGTTCGACCACCTCACCATGACAATATCACCCTGAGCCGTGAGCCTGTCGAACGGTCGAAGGGTCCCACCGAATACCCCCTCCTCTTGAGTCCCCCCTTGGTAAGGGGGGATTGAGGGGGTGGTTTGTTTAGTATTCAGAATCTCAAATTTAGAATTTAAAATTTTTACTCCCCCTTCAATAGGGAACAACGCTTCTTCCGCTATTATGAATATAGCCTGATACTATTTTAACTATAGATAGATTCTATAGATATAGATTATTCTAAACTTTTTAACTATAATAATATTAAATTTAAATCGGGATTATTACAAGACAGAGATAGTTGTAATTTCTCCAAAAAAAAGTATGAATTTTTTTTAATACTAAAGTTCATAAAATTTTTACGACCATGGTTTGTTAAAACTATGAACCTGTCCCAATTTTCTCCATCTCCAGGATGTTTGGAACTCCTCTCTTATATCCTTCTTTTTGAGCAATAATATCAAGATGAAGGGTGCCCATGTCTTCTACAAGGGGTATGGCCTCCTCTCCTGCCTCCCGTAAATCTATAGTCTTGATGTACTTTTTACATTCATCGCAGACATCCACCCTGTATGCCTTTCCGTCTTTTTCAGTATGAAAGTACCTGAGCTTTTTACTGTCTTCGTTACCGCAAAATGGACATACCACCCTTCTGAAACGCCATTTGAACCCGCAGGAGGAGCACTGGAGGAACCTTTCGCCGACATCCTGCCGCAGTTCCCCTATCGTGGGCGCAGAACCGCAGACGGGGCAATAACCCCTCCACCATTGTTCCTGGTTCACATGACCTTTGAGCCTGTCTGCATATGCCTCAAGGAAGGGATTGATGCTCCTTTCCGCTAAAAATAGTAACAGCCATTTATTGAATCCGGTCTTCTCACCTGCTGAATCGACGTATCCTTTATCCCCGGAAGATATCTTCCCGAATAGTTCCTGAAGATCTATTTCATTGTCACGCAAGGCCTTGTTTATCCTTTTTATTTCAGGAGCCACCTGTTTATTATTTTTCCGGAGAGTCCTGCAGATATTTTTAAACAGGGTCGTGGCCAGATCCATATTCAGCTTTATGTCCTTTTTATCCAGCAAAGGAAAACCTTCCCTCATCTGTTTTTTTGCGGTTTCCTCATTTATGTCAATCGGTTTCACCTTTATTAAGGGCTTTATCTTGTACTGTTCTCTGATTATATATTTGAAAAAATCGAGTATCTCTTTATAACCGGGCCTTATTTTTTCGATGACATTTATCCTCTTGATTATCCTGTCCAATTCTTTTTCTTTAGGTTTTTTCTTTTTCACTAAAGTAACCTTATTTATATAATTAATATAGAATTCTTCGAAGCTATGCTTCGGCTACACTCATTCAAACATGTTGCATTGTCACCGTGAGCCTGTCGAACGGCGACACCATCATCATGGTTCGACAAGCTCACCATGACAAACTATGTGTCATCCTGAGCCACACTATTGTCATCCTGAGCTCGTCGAAGGATGACAACGCCATCATGGTTCGACAAGCTCACCATGACAACTAAAGTGTCGAAGGATGACCCTTCGATAATTCGACTAATTTTCCGTAGTTTCCAGCGATCAAAGCTTCCTTTTTCTTTCTTGACCAACCCTTTATCTGTTTTTCCCTGGAAATCGCTTCAATAACATCTATATATTCTTCAACGTACATCAATTTTACAGGTCTTTTGTCATGAGTATAACAGCATGTGATGAGCCCTTCTTGATGCTCATACAGGCGTTTTTCCA
>JBFMEC010000200.1:0-3454 GCA_040753575.1 Nitrospirota bacterium
ACGCACAATGATTTAATAGAGTCCCGCAAGGTTGCAGAAGAGGCCAGCAAATTAAAATCAGAATTCCTTGCAAATATGAGCCATGAGATCCGCACCCCGATGAACGCGATCCTTGGGATGACTGGGCTTGCCCTTGACACAGACCTGACCGATGAACAGCGAGATTATTTAGATACCGTTAACCAAAGCGCGGTTGCCCTGCTTGATATCATCAATGATATCCTTGATTTCTCAAAAATTGAAGCGGGGAGGCTGAATATTGAGAATATAGAATTTAATCTGAGGTTGACAGTAGAAGGGGTCACGGATACGCTCTCTTCGCAGGCTTCAAAAAAGGGGATAGAACTTGCCTGCTTCGTGCATCAAGATGTACCGTCACTGCTTATGGGGGATGCTACAAGAATTCGTCAGATACTGTTAAATCTCATCGGAAATGCCGTCAAGTTTACACATAAAGGAGAAGTCTTAATAAAAATTGAACCGTTAGAAGAAACAGAAACCCATGCAAAAATAATCTTTTCTGTAATTGATACCGGCATTGGGATACCGGCGGAAAAACGTGAAGTTATTTTTGAAGACTTTGCCCAGGCTGATGGCTCAACCACGCGGACCTACGGGGGCACAGGACTTGGCTTACCCATATCAAAGAAACTTATTGAACTGATGGGCAGTAAAATATCAGTTGAGAGCAAAGTTGGAAAAGGCAGCAGGTTCTGGTTTTCCCTTACATTTGAAAAACAGAAGACCGGCAAAGTGAAATCCATGCAGGAGACGTTTGCTGTTTTAAAAGGGACCAGGGTGCTCATTGCCGATGATAACGAGACGAACAGGATCATACTTGTAAAGATGCTTGAAGGCTTTGACTGCAGGGCTGAGGCTGTTTCAAGCGGAGCAGAGGCGATAGCCACGCTAAAGAAAGCGGCAAGCCTTAAAGATCCTTTTAAGATTTTGCTTGTTGACATGATGATGCCGGGCATGGACGGAGCGCACGCAACAATAATAATTAAAAACAGCGCTGAGATTAAAGATACATCAATAATAATCCTTACCTCTCTGGGAAGCCGCGGCGACGTTGCATACATGCATTCTATCGGCTGTGACGGATACCTTGTCAAACCGGTAAAACAAATGCTCCTTATTGACGCTATCAGCGCTGTTATAACCGGAAAGACAACGGAAAAAAGCGGAGCGACGGGCAGCATGGTAACGCGCCACAGCATAACTGAGAAGAAACTTCAGTTCATTAAGATGCTTTTAGCGGAAGATAACCAGATAAATCAGAAGATCGTGGTCAAGACCCTCGGTAAAGCGGGATATAATATTGACGTTGTTCAAAATGGGCGCGAGGCGGTTGAAGCAGCCGAAAGGAATGAATACGACATAATCTTCATGGATGTGCAGATGCCCATAATGGATGGTTATGAGGCAACAAAGGCTATTCGCAGTAAAGAAGGAATTTCAAAACACACTGCAATTATTGCCATGACAGCTCACGCAATGGAAGGAGACAGGGAGAGATGCATACAGGCGGGAATGGATGATTACATCTCTAAGCCTATAGACTGGCAGAATATGTTTAAGATTATCAGGAAGTGGGGAAAATCAAGAATTGAGACTTCACTTTCAGCAGATATGAACACGCGGGGAAGATCAAAATTTGCAAAAGCAGCAAAAGATGAAGCACCGATAGATATGAAAGATGCAATGCAGAGATTCAATAATGATAAAGAATTCTTTCGGGAGATGCTCGGAGAGTTTCTGAATTATATACCAGATCAGGTTCTTAAACTCGGGGAGGCGTCCGGTGCAGGCGATGTTTCAGAAGTGCAGAAAACAGCCCACAGCATAAAAGGAGCAGCAGGCAATTTGAGCGCAGTAAAAATATATGAAACATCTATTGCAATAGAAAACAAAGCGAAAAATGGGGATATGTCCGAAGTCCCTTCTCTTATAGAACGCTTAAAATCTGAAGTTGTAAATTTAAAACTATTTACTCAAAGTTTGTGACACCTTTAAACGGAGAGCCCATTGAAAAGAATTTTGATTGCAGAGGATGATCTGATATCCCGGCGTCTTCTTCAGAAGACGCTTGAGGAATGGGGATATACAGTAATCCCTGCTGAAAACGGAAAAAAGGCATGGGATATCTTTCGTAAAGAGGAGATAAAGTTTGTTATTGCTGACTGGTTGATGCCTGGAATGGACGGCATAGAATTTTGCCGCAAAATACGCTCATTAAAAAATTCAGGGTATGTTTATTTTATCATCCTTACAGGCAAAGACAAAAAAGAAGATATTATTGAGGGGCTGGCTGCCGGGGCTGATGATTATGTTACTAAGCCTTTTGACAGGGAAGAACTCAAAGTCAGGGTAAAGGCAGGGGAGCGGATTATAAGGCTTGAAAAAGAACTCATTGAAAAAAATGAGACGTTACAGATTTTAAATAAGAAACTTGAAGAATTGGCACTTATTGATCCTCTGACAGAGATAGGCAACCGCCGCAGTTTTTACGAATCAATAAAAAGGTCCCACCATAATGCCTGCCGGTATTTACAGGGTTATGGATTAGTCATGTGCGACATAGACAATTTTAAAGCTTATAACGATATGTATGGGCATATTGAAGGCGACCATATCTTAATAACAGTTGCAGACAATATCAGAAAAGCTGTCCGTCTTTCAGATGAAGCCTTCAGATATGGAGGCGAGGAATTCGTTGTCATCCTTAAGGGACAGGAACTGGATGGCTCTATTGTTTTTGCCGAAAGAATCAGGACGGCTGTTGAATCCCTGGAGATAGAGCACAAGGGTAGTGAGAAAGGGATCGTAACGATAAGCTGCGGCGTTGAGGCTTTTAACGAAAGCGACAAGGATAACAAATGGGATGTCATTCTCAGCCGCGCTGACACTGCATTATACATAGCAAAGTCAGAAGGGAAAAACCGTATAGCAACGCTGAAAGACAACTTTTGAGGCACCAGAAATTAATCCAGATGGAAAACAACCGGGACTTCAAGAAAAATATTTATACAGAGGAAAGGTAATGATTCTCTTTACGATAAATATGTTGCTTTAATTATTCAAAAACCGGGCAGTTACAAATATTTTCAAAATAACTAAGCCGGTTTTTTGTTCATCTTTGAATAGTATTCAAGTTCCAGAAGCCGTATCTTCATGTTTATACCTGAAGAATAGCCTCCTACAGAGCCGTCCGATTCTATTATCCTGTGACAGGGCAGGACTATAGGAATAGGATTTTTTGAAAGCGCCCGCCCTGCTGCTCTTGTTGCCGAAGGATTACCGGCTTTTTCAGCAATCCACTTGTATGTCCTTGTCTCGCCGTAAGGTAAGTCTTTTAATGATGTCCAGATCTTTCTTTCAAAATCCGTTCCTGTGAGAAATTTTATCTGTTGACTGAAGCCGGCGTTTGAACCCTGAAAGTATGAATCAAGCT
>JBFMEC010000201.1:0-3362 GCA_040753575.1 Nitrospirota bacterium
CGCACGGCAAGAGATAGCAAGGTTTATTGAAGAGAGAGGACTCGGAAAGAGCGTTGTCAATTATAAATTCCGTGATTGGGGAATCTCCAGGCAGAGATATTGGGGAACTCCAATACCCGTAATCTATTGTGATAAATGCGGAACAGTACCAGTACCGGAGAAAGACCTTCCGGTAATACTTCCCGAAGATGTAAGCTTTACAGGTAAAGGAGGCTCTCCTCTCCTTGAGTCCGAGGCCTTTTTAATTACCAAATGTCCAAAATGTGGAGGCAGGGCCAGGCGTGAGACTGACACGATGGATACTTTCGTTGATTCATCATGGTATTTTGTTGCCTATTGTCTCGGCAAAAACATTAATTTTAAATCCGAAATCCAAAATCCGAAATCTAAAATCCACTACTGGATGCCAGTTGACCAGTACATTGGGGGTGTTGAGCATGCTGTACTTCACTTATTATATTCAAGGTTTTTTACGAGAGTAATACGCGATCTGGGACTTCTAAATATAAGTGAACCCTTCCAGAATCTCCTTACACAGGGCATGGTAATTAAGGATGGAGCCAAGATGTCTAAATCGAAGGGCAATATTGTGGATCCTGATTATCTGATTAGAAAATATGGTGCCGACACTGCGAGATTGTTCTCTCTTTTTGCGGCACCACCTGAGAGAGACCTTGAATGGTCAGACAGGGGGGTTGAAGGTGCCTTTCGGTTCCTGAACAGAATCTGGGCAATCGTCTACAAAAACACTGAAGCCTTGAATAACCTCACCGGGAAAGAATCTTTTGATGCTTCCCGGCTCTCACCTGAGTCCTTGAATCTGAACCGAAAGATCCATCAGACGATTAAAAAAGTCACTACAGATATCGAGCGTGAATACCATTTCAATACAGCCATCGCAGGGTTGATGGAGCTCGTCAATGAGATAACCTCCTTTGAGCCAAAATCTGACGAGGATAGGGCAACCTTCAGGTTTGCCATGGAAACTGTACTCCTCATAATCTCCCCTTTCTCTCCACATATCGCCGAAGAGCTATGGGAAGCGGTGGGAAACAAACCGAGCATTTTTGAACAAAAATGGCCTGACTGGGATGAAGAAGTTGCAAAGGAGGAAGAGATTGAGCTGGTTATTCAGGTTAATGGTAAACTTAGGTCAAGGTTCTTCATACCTCCCGGACTTTCAGATGAAAAGATAAAAGAACTGGCCATTGAAGACAGGAAGATACAGAAAATTGTGAGGGGCAAAACAATCAAAAAGATGATAGTGGTAAAAGGCAAATTAGTTAATATAGTCTTAGAGAATAAATGAAAGTTCAAAGTTCAAAATTCAAAGTTCAAAATTTTTTGTCCAGCTTACTCTGCACTCTTCACTCTTTACTTTTCACTCTTATTAAAAGGTATCGTGATAAAAATTCTTCGCCAGCCTTTCCAGCCCGACCTATTTTAATTCTTTTCATTTTTCACTGTTCACTTTTCACTTTATTTGGGTGTGGTTATACAATTCACGGCAAAGCTGCCCTTCCTTTCGAATCGATCCAGATCGGAAAGATCGAGAACAGAACACTGGAACCAAAACTGCAGGATAAGTTATATAAGGCTCTGACAGAGGAGTTTCTAAAAAATGGTATCGCCGTTTATCCGGATGCTGGTTACAAACTGAGTGGTATGATCAATATTTTTGAATTGCATATACTTTCTGAAAGGGCAGGCACGGCGGTGGAATATGAAGTAAATATTAAGGGAGATTTCAGGTTGATTGATCCTTCAGGGACCATAAAGGATTTTAGAAATATAGGCTCCCCTTTCATTGTCTCCTTTTCGGGTACTGGAGTACTGGAAGAAGTGATTGCCTTCAAAGAACAAGCATCAGAAAGGGCTGTAAAGGACATGGCCATGGAAATAGTTGCAGCCCTTATTTACAGATGAGTTTTCAGACCTTTCTCCAGGTAATAGAAAAAGGCCTGCCTTCACCAGTTTATCTCCTTTCCGCAATTGACCCTTTTCTTCAAAGAGAGGCCATAGAGGAAATCAGGAAGCTTATACCTGATGAAGAGAGAGATTTCAATCTAAATATCTTTGATCTTTCCCTGTTAAAGGAAGAGAATCTTCCCTTTGACAGGATATTGGACGCAGCCAATACAGTCTCATTCTTTGGAAGAAGAAGGTTTGTGATAGTAACAGGAAACCTGGAGAAACTTTCAAAGAAAGAGATTGAAATGTTAGAGCGCTATATTTCGAATCCTGCACCGAATTCAGTTTTTTTAATAATCCACTGTGGTCTATTGAAGAGAGAGATAAGGCAAAGATTTGCTACCCTGAAACCCATATCTCTTGACATGAGAGAGACGGAGATTCCAGGGTGGTTAGAGCAGAAAACAAAGATCAAAGGTTTGGAGCTATCCGATGAAGTAGTTGATTATTTAATTGGCCTGACAGGTTCTGACCTCGGACTCCTCTCATCAGAGATTGAAAAGATAGCCCTTTTTGGGAAAAGCAATATTACTATAAGTGATCTCTCTGACATTATTGAAGGTAGCAGGTCTTACAGCGTATTTGATCTTGTGGATGCTCTCAAGATGAGAGATGTTGAAAGGGTCTTCGGGATATACAAAATATTGAAAGAGACAACAGAGGCCCATAGCCTTATAGGAGCCCTCAACTGGCAATATGGAAGAGATTCACTTTCTCAGAGCAGACCGGGAAAGGAATATCTCTTTAAGGTCTTTGAACTTCTGAACGATACAGATATAGATATTAAAAGTTCCGGAAGGTCCTTTCCCGTCGAATATCTCTTGATTAAGCTGCTTCGGCTCTAGAGAGGGCATTAACCTTTCTGGTAAGACGGGATATCTTCCTTGAAGCAGTATTCTTATGGATCACACCCTTCGATGCGGCCTTATTGAGTGTCTTCACAGCCTCGATAAGTGCCCTCTCTGCCTCTTCTTTATTACCGGAAGCCACAGCCGATTCAACCTTTTTTACAATAGTCTTAATAGCACTTCGGACAGACTTATTCCGAATATTCCTTTTCGCAGCCTGTCTCACCCTTTTTAAGGCTGAGAGATTTCTCTTTGGTCTAGCTTTAGCTGGCAATTTCTACCTCCTGATGAGTTTAGATTAAATACCATAAAAGGGTTTGCAAAATCAACTTCAGTACAGTTTCAGGCGAAGGCAGTCTTTAAAATTTGAGCTTTTTTGATGCTTTCTCGGAAATTGTGTTAAGATTTCCCATGAAAAAATACGAACCACTTTCTTTGAGATCAATCAAAACCTCTTCCATAGGTAACCGTAAAAGTAAGGTTTCGCTTAATGCTCTTTCAACACCCTATGCGAAAGGCGATAATTTCAAGACCTTCATGGAC
>JBFMEC010000202.1:0-3362 GCA_040753575.1 Nitrospirota bacterium
ACGATTGCCTTAACTCTTCAACGGATATTTTGGGGAGGAATCCATCTCCTTTTGGTAGGTGCCAGGCCATAGATCGTATCTATGGGAGACAGTTTATAAAAGTTCGTCTAATTTTGTCCTATACTATCACTAACCGTTCCCTTTTGGGAACAACGATGAGAAACATTAAAAGTCATAAAAAGGATAATAAAATCTACAGAGAAGCAAGCTGGTATGCCCTGGCAGTTTCTATAGCTCTGACTGAGGAAAAAAATCTGAGTGGTTCACCATTTATAAGCGGCCGAGACGAGAGCACCTCTGATCTGCCCCAAAGGATAAAATACCTAAAGAAAGAGCTTTGGTCGCAGAACCAACGATTTAACCGGGTTGTAAAAAAATCCAAAAATAACGCGGTATTTTGGAGTGCGTTCGATGCGATATCAGTAAACGACCGGCACAGGCTCACCAATGTGATGCTACGGGAGTTGCTCAAATCCGGAGATGAGCGGGAGAAGGTTAAGGCTGTGGAGTATATAACAAAGAAGATTCTATCCGGCCGGTGTTGGAAGGAATATGGACTGGCCTCGGTGTTGTCACGTACGGGTGATTGAGTGGAAGACATGAATAAGAATAATGCAAAACATATATTCTTTCAAGTGAAAAATTACAATTGGGGGTTTACTGAGAATTATAAGCAAAGTGTTGCGTACAGCTTTCTCAGGATATTGAAAGGGAATTCAAAAGACAAGTTCCTATTGGAATTTGAACGGCTTCTGGCTAACAAAATCAGTGAGGCTGGGGGTATGGGGCCGGTTCTCGATTGTCTTCTCCAATCTGAAGGAGACGAATTCAGATCATATGCTCATGCAATAGTTGCAGGAATTTTGGCATCTAACGCAGAGGGGTGAACGGATATGACAAAAGAAAATACCGAAGAAAACAATCCACGATATTTGGTTTTGGATATTGTGTTCCGAGGGGGGGCCCTTAACTATGATCAGGGCAGCCAAAACCAAAAAGAACTTAAAAAAATTACTATGTACGATGGAAGTGTCCACATTCTTGTAAGCAAATACGCCTTGAGATATAGCATATTGGAAAATGGTGCACAAAATGGGTTTTGGGATCTTGCCGGAAAAAAGGATCTGACGCTTGATAAGAAAGTAGTTCAGGCCAACGAAAATCTTTTGGGGAATGGTCAGATAATCAACATTCCCGAGTTTGATCTTTTTGGTTATTTGGTAACAAAAAAGAAGGAGAAGAAAGAGAAGGTGAAGTTTAGTGTAGAAAAAAGTGCGGATTCTCTTAAGGCTGAATTAAAATCAAGATCTTTGCCAGACCTATCTGACGAAGATGTGAAAAAAGTCGTGGAGAACGACGTGAAAAAGATAGCTGACTATAAGTTCAAGATAAAGGATAATCAAATAGACGTAGAATACGCCCCTAAGAAAAACAAGAAGGAGTCGGAGGATAGTGAAATAACTGGGGAAGAAGATGGGGCTGGAGGAAACTATGCTAGAGTTGCCCCAGTAAAAATAAGCCATGCAATCTCATTAAATCCGTATAACTTTGACTCCCATTTTACCGCAAACTTGGGGGTCATGAAGCGTGCGGGAGGCAGCGGTTCCAATCCAGTCACGATGGAGGACTTTTATGGGTTCTATGTATACAATGTGACGGTTGACCTTAATCGAATCGGGAAGGCTACAAAAGATGAAACTGGTGCCAATGAGATTAATGTCTCCCCAGAGGAAAAAAAGGAAAGGGTTCAGAGCTTGCTTAGGACACTAATGTATTTGAAACGGGACATTGCCGGAAAACGCGAAGATCTATCCCCGTTGCTTGTTGTTAGCGGGGTCTACGCAGACACCTGTTATGATAGTTTCATCGATAAAATCGAACTTGCGTCCAAGCACGAGTCCTTGGTAGTGCGGGGAGAAAAGGACTTAGGGGGCGGCAAAAAGGAGATTTTCTACTCCAAACAAGACAAGAACAAGCCAAAATTCATCGTGCATGGGCTTAGCTCTAGGCAGTCAGTATATCATCCTACATGGGTTGAATGTGAGGGCGCCGGTGCAGCTGGGAAGGATGATGGAAAAGATAACTTCATAGACAAACTGACGAAGCGGGTGGAGAAGGCTTATCCTGAAAAAAGCTAGACGGGGGATTTTTTGGGCATCTTATACGTAAAACTATTCCAGCCATATGCACAATACCGAAACCCATATACGTTTAATTTTGCCCAGACCTACCCACTCCCTCCAAAAAGCACCATCGTAGGCATGCTCCAGAATGCCACTGGAGATTACTATTCTGAAGTTTACAACGGCCTCCGCATGGCTATCTTGGCGGATTCTTCGCCCCTTGTCTTCTGGCATTATCAGCACTTTGTAAAAGGAACCCCAACCCTGACTGTAGAATCTGGGAAGGCAACATTATACGGTAAAGAGGATAAATTGCCCCTGTACCATTCTGAAAAAAGGCATCAGCGAAGCCCTCGCCCGCAACAAGAGCTGTTTAACGTAAACCTGCATCTTTTTTTGCAGGGTGATGACTCTCTTTTAGAAAGAGTAGAAGCCAGCTTGAAAAAACCAAGAAAGATACTCTATCTTGGGAGAAGCGAGGATATTATTTTCATTCGTGCCGTAGGTCGTGCAACAGTAAAAAACAAGAGAAAAATCAGGGATAAAAGATTCGAACATCCGTTTTACGCTGAATGGGGCGTGTTACACAATTCGTTAGATTCTGCCAACCGATTTCCCGCATATTCATTACCAATAAAATCCGAATTTCTAATTAAGGACAGAAAAATCACCTCCTTTCAAGAGATACTTCACAAGAAGGGTGAGACCTTAAGAAAAACGGAATTTGCGCCTGTTTACTTCGTAGAACCATACTCGGTGCCTAGATTCAGAGAACCTGTCACTGTAGAGACGATAAAGGCTGGCGGGAGCGAATTCAGCATCTTAAAGGACGGCGGGTGGTTATGATGGCGGACTATTCCAAGTTTAGTAAGTTCTTTGCGAAAAGTGAAAGCCTAGATGGCTCCGTAGAGGACCTTTATTTAATAACCCACGTAAGGGAAGCGCTGGAGAGACTGGGCCAGCTATCAGATTATTTGTCCGCCACAAATCTGGAGCTTCAGTATGACCTAGTAAAAGAGACTAAACAAAGAAAGAGATTCATCACAAACGTTGCAAAGGCTATAATCCTTCACGATCTGGGTAAGATTTCATCTATCTTTCAGAAGAATATTCTTATAGTATAGGACAAAATTAGACGAACTTTTATAAACTGTCTCCCATAGATACGATCTATGGCCTGGCACCTACCAAAAGGAGATGGATTCCTCCCCAAAATATCCGTTGAAGAGTTAAGGCAAT
>JBFMEC010000203.1:0-3359 GCA_040753575.1 Nitrospirota bacterium
ACCGACTATTTGGACAAATATCATTTCAAAACAGCTCACATTAGCACACCTCTCTTCTGTTTGGATTGTTCTCAGGAAGATTTTAAATCTATCCAACTCAGATTACATCAGAAAGGAATCATCTCGGCCGATGGTTTTGTAAATGATCATTTTGATAAGACTTGGTTTTTTAGAGAGCCAATGTCGAGAAGAATAGTAGGGAAGGATATCGAACGAGAATTCAGGATTAGACTCTTAAATTTCCAGACTCACGGCAATGTCATACGGGAGCGTAAATGCGACGACCTGTTTATTATTGGCGACGGCAGATATGATGGTGTTGACATTCAAGATGTGAATGAGGAACGGCTTGCGGTAAGGAATCTCAAAGAAATCAAATATGTGATGGGAGTCAGCAATGTCTATGAATAAAATCGGTCAAGTAATTTCGAGCTCACCGAATTCTATTTTAGTGGAGATATCAAATCTCTCTGTTTTCGAAGAGTGCAAAACTAACTTGCAGATTGGATGCTATCTTAAAATAGCCCAAGGCAACAACGACTACACCGTAGCTGTGATTAAGAATCTGGCAGGCAATCACACTACTGACAAAGAGGATAAGATCGAGTGGCAATTCTCAATCGAATGTCAAGCAATCGGTACTCTCATTGGCGATAAGACTTTTGAGAGGGGAAGCCTTCTCCTTCCTGTGCCAACAGAGCCAGTGTACATAGCTGATAAGGAGACACTTGATAAGCTGTTCATTTCCGACGACAAGTTTAATTTCCCTTTTGGATATCTATCGATGAATAAGGACATCGTACTGAAGATAAACGGCGATAGCTTTTTCAGCAAACACATAGCGGTAGTTGGCTCAACAGGCTCAGGAAAGTCATGCACAGTTGCAAAAATCCTCCATGATGTAGTTGGTATAGACTCACTGAAAAACATCAATATTGGAAAGCAAAACAACTCGCACATCGTCATATTTGATATTCACGATGAGTACAAAGCTGCTTTTTCCTTGCTCGAAGATCAATCATTTACGTTGAATATACTTGACATTGACACTCTTAGGCTCCCTTACTGGCTTATGAATTCTGAGGAACTTGAGAGCATGTTCATTGAAAGCAATGAAGCAAATTCACACAATCAAGTCTCTCAATTCAAGCAAGCTGTAATTCTCAACAAAGAAAAGCATAATCCAACGATAAAGGAAATGACCTACGATACGCCAGTATATTTCTCAATTAGAGAAGTGCACCGCTACATTGAAAATATGAACCGGGAGGTCATTGGCAGGTTGCAAAATGAGAATATGCCTAAACTCGACGATGGACGGCTTGTAACCAACCGCAGCGCATTATATTTTGATAAGATACACGACTTTGTGACACCCTCAACCGCAAAAGCCGATAAAGCAACTAATGGCCCATTTAATGGGGAATTCAATCGCTTCGTTTCAAGGCTCGAAACCAAGCTGGCGGATAAGCGCCTCAATTTTTTGCTGCACCCTACTAAATCCGACACAAACCCATATCAGACTGCCGATTTCAACGAGATCATGCAGCAGTTTCTTGGGTACTTGAACAGGGCCAACGTCACAATAGTTGACTTGAGTGGAATACCATTTGAAGTTCTAAGTATCACAATAAGTCTGGTTTCCCGGCTGATTTTTGATTTCTGCTTTCATTATTCAAAGCTCCAACATCAACAGGGCTCACTCAACGATGTACCGGTTATGATCGTCTGTGAAGAGGCGCATAATTACGTTCCCCAAAACGATAATGCTGCATACAAAGCTTCACGAAAATCTATAGAACGCATTGCCAAGGAGGGAAGAAAATACGGGCTCAGCCTCATGGTTGTTAGCCAACGGCCCTCTGAAGTATCGGAGACAATATTTGCACAATGTAACAACTTTATTGCGCTTCGGTTAACCAATAGTAATGACCAAAACTATGTTCGGCGCCTTTTCCCGGACAATTCAAATGCTATTACTGATATTCTGCCGAACTTGGCCCCAGGAGAGTGCATTGTTGTTGGTGATGCAGTGTTGCTACCTGCCGTAGTCCAGATGCATTTGCCGGCACCGCAACCGCAATCACAAAGTGTCAAATTCCATAAAGAGTGGCAATGTCTATGGCGCGACGTTACTTTTGAGGATGTAATATCACGATGGAGAAAGGAATAAAAAGGATCATTTAGTAGACCTATAGAAGCTTTCGCAATAAATATCAAATTCATAAATGCGGAATAAGGTACATAATTAACGGAATACGGAGGTCTGTTATGGAATTGGAATATCCTTTTACAATTACAAAAAAAAATACAGATGCTATTCTCAAAGACATCTCTCTGAAATTAAGGGACACTGGATATAGATATCATTTTTATCTAACAGAACATAAAGAAAGTTGCATGTTGGAGGTTAAATTCTTGGAGTATGGTGGTATTTGCGAAGAGAATGTACCAGTAAAGAAATTTCTCATTGATAAGTCCTCGCTTGGAGGAAAAGTCTTATTAACAGGGGAGTTTAAACAATGTATAGTTGCCGGTACACATCCAAAATGGCAGAGATTTTGGCGAAAGCAAGGTCTTAAACGCTTTTTAGGTGTGCCGTTAAAAATAGAAGGGGAGGTTTATGGAGTTTTAGCAGTCGCGAAACAGGAAGATATCGAGTTTACCGTAGATGAGATTAAGAACGTCCAGCGCCTTGCAGCTAATCTTGCAGTTGCTATGCATACTTCAAAATTTATTGATACACTTCGTGATATGTTTGATCGAAATCAATCTTTGATGCTTGGGTTTACTCACGAGGAGGCACTACTTAATGAAATATGCAAAAATTGTAGAGAAATATCACAGGCTGACAAAGCATTTATATTTCTCGTAGAGCAAGAAGACGAGCAACATCAGGAATATGCAAACAATATAACTGTCAAAAAAGGTCTGCAAAAGCTTCTTGGATTAATTGGCTCTAGAAATAAAATATGCGCTAATGATATTTATGCAGACCCAAACATTCGATTGAACCTTGTAAATTCCTCTTTTTCAGGACTTCAGATCAAGAGGGCTATCGAAATATTGCGACTCATCTATGTCACAAAGGATTCCAAAAAAGATTTCTATACACTCAACTTAAAGGATGTCTTAAAGAGATTGCTTAGTGAAAATGGCGCATTGACGATCAAAGTAAAAGATGGTACTAAACTCGAAGAAAAGATCAATATCGCGGACTTTTTGTTTAGCGATTTTGCAGTTCTATCAGTCAAAGGCTGTGCAGATGGCTTAGTAGATGGCGATGTAATAGTGAAGGACCAAACAAATAAAGAAGAATACATGTATCCCTATTTGATCTTGCTGAGAGAAGATTTTTC
>JBFMEC010000204.1:0-3357 GCA_040753575.1 Nitrospirota bacterium
TATAAGAAAAATCAGGCGGAATTCTTTATAATTACTCATGAATTCTAAACTTCAGATAATAACCCCTATTACTGCCATTGTCGGGGTCATATCCTTTGGAACAATCGGTTACTCGGTGATAGAGGGATGGAACTTCTTCGATTCGCTCTATATGACGATTATCACGCTTACTACCGTAGGATACGGGGAAGTTCATGCTCTGACAACTGCGGGAAGGACATTTACGATATTTCTGGTGTTATCTGGTGTGGGCGCTATGTTCTATGCGCTTGGCGTCGCGGCAAAGGTAATCTTTGAGGGAGAAATAAGAGAAATCTTAGGGAGGAAAAAATTGAACAAGAAGATAGAGAAGATAAAGGATCATTACATTATCTGCGGTTACGGAAGGATGGGAAAGATAATATGCAAAGAGATGATGCAGAACAACGCCTCTTTTGTCGTGATTGAAAGGACCACCGGCATCCTTAACTCTATTGACAAGGATATTCTTGTAATTGAGGGGGATGCAACGCAGGATTCTGTTCTGAGAACTGCTGGAGTGGAGAGGGCGCGTGCTTTAATCTCAGTGCTTTCATCAGACGCTGAGAACCTTTATGTTGTGCTCTCCGCGAGGGGACTGAACCCGAAGCTCAAGATTGTGGCAAGGGCAAGCGAGGAAGGGGTTGAGGATAAGCTAATGAGGGCAGGGGCTGATAATGTTATATCGCCATATCATATCGGCGGGGTAAGGATCGCCCATACGGTCTTAAAGCCTGCTGTTGTTGATTTTATTGAATTTGCCACGCGAAGCAGGAACATTGAGCTTCAGATAGAAGAAATCAACGTTAAAGAAGGTTCTCATATTGTGGGGCGCGGGCTTGATGAGTGCGGAATAAGAAAAGATTTGGGAATCATAATCGTTGCGATAAAGAGAGCGGCAGGAGACATGGAGTTCAACCCCACTTCGACAAGCGTCATAAAGCAGGGAGACACCCTCATTGCAATGGGAGAGACAAAGCAGCTTGAAGCGCTCGAGCGTTTGGTGGGAACGTAAGGTATATCGTACATGGATTCCAAAAAAATGGGGCGTGAACGATGACCCGCGTGAATTAGGTATGGCCGTGATAGCCCACGAATTTTCACGGGAATAAATCCGCATTAAAATATGTATTCGTTAACAACAGGTTATTGAGATAATGAAACTTACTATTCTGCATACAGAGGCATCAAACGGCTGGGGAGGCCAGGAAATCAGGACTTTCCGGGAAGCTGTTGGCATGAGAGAGCGAGGGCACAAATTAATAATTGCGGCAGGGGTTGAAAGTCAACTCCTATATCGCTCAAAAAAAGAAGGATTTAAAACCATACCTGTCTCGTTTAAGAGACGCTACGGAATCAGTATAATTTTATTTCTCAAAAAATTGATCGAGAAGGAAAAAATTGACATTGTAAATACCCACAGTTCAAAAGACAGCTGGCTCGCGCTTCCGGCTGCCAGAATCGCTGCCAATAAACCCCTTGTTATGAGAACAAGGCACCTTTCAACAAAAATACACGGAGGGATATTAAACAGGTTTCTCTACAATTACCTGCCTCACTATGTTCTTACAACCGGAGAGGCTATCAGAATGCAGATGATAGAAAAAAACGGTTTTGACGGCAACAAGATAAAGTCCATCCCTACCGGTGTTGATACTGACATTTTCAGCCCTGACAGATCATTCAGCAATATACGGGAAGAATTAAATCTCGAACCATCCGTTCCGGTGGTTGGCGCTGTCTCTGTTATAAGAAGCTGGAAAGGGCTTGACTATCTTGTAAAGGCAGCGCCCCTGATACTTAAGGAAATTCCTGATGCAAAATTCTTAATAGCAGGAGACGGTCCTTACCGGGAAAGACTTGAAAAGACAATCAAACAAGTCCGAGGCAAAGATACAGTATATCTGCTCGGTCACAGAGAAGATGTTGCGAGCATAATAAATTCCATTGATATTCTTGTGCACCCGTCTTACGCCAATGAAGGAGTCCCTCAGACAGTTCTTCAGGCAATGGCAATGAAAAAGCCTGTTATAGCATCAGGTCTCCCATCGCTGAAAGAGGTTGTGATTGACAATAAAACAGGAATTATCGTGCCTCCGAAAGACCCTGAAGGGATTGCAAGGGCGGTTATCAAATTGCTCTGTGATAAAGAACTTGCAAGAGAACTGGGAGAAAGCGGCATGGCTCTGGCAAAGACATCATATTCATTCAAGTTGATGCTTGATAAACTTGAAAATCTGTACGCTGGAGATATTAAAGGTGTATAAGACCCTCAGATACAATTCAAAAGAAAGATGGCTAAGTTACTGGTACCAGATAAATGAATTATTGTCTGAAAGTCCGGAAAGCATCCTTGTAATCGGAAAGGGCAGCGGCATTGTTGAAAACGCAATTTCAATTATTGCCGCAGACATTAATATAACTACACTCGACAGGGCGCCGGAAGTTTCCCCTGACGTTGTTGGAGATATGCAGCATATGCCTTTCAGGGAGTCATGCTTTGATTCTATATTATGCTGTCAGGTGCTGGAGCATTTACCGTTTTCTAAAGTCAAGGCGGTTCTGCAAGAACTACAGCGGATAAGCAGAGGCTCTGTAATCGTTTCCGTGCCTCACAGAAGAAAACATCTGAAACTTGCAATTGATGCCCCGCTTATCGGGAAAAGGACTATTATTCTTAAATATCCGTTTATGCGAAAGATCAAGAGAGCAAACACCGATAGTAAAAATCATTTCTGGGAGATTAACAGAGGGGTCTCGTACAGAACGGTAAAGAAGGTTTTAGATGAGTTCTTCATTATCGAAAAAACATTCCTTAATGAGATGAACTGTACGCACAGATTTTTTATTTTAAGGTCAAAAAGATCAAGGTTATAATATCATAATACTGTTACAACATCATAAACCAGTTATCTTATGTCTTTCAAGAATACTCAGTTCTTAAAGAACCCAGAGAGAGATTTTATAAAATGAAAATTCTCCATACCGAGACTCTAAGGCACTGGGGAGGACAACAGAACCGTGTGCTTCAGGAATCTTTGGGACTTATACAAAGAGGTTGCAAAGTTATCATAGCCTGTCATAAAGGGAGCCTGCTTTCAGAAAGGGCAAAAGAGGCCGGGATAAAGACATATGAAGTAAATATGAGTAAAGGATCATATCTCCTTACTATTCCCAAACTTATCTCAATTATCCGCAGAGAAAAAGTGGATATAGTCTGCACACACAGTTCAGTGGACAGCTGGGCCGGCGGCCTTGCCTCTCTGCTGACACGACGGATGTTTGTCAGATTTAAACATAATCTCTACCGCGTAAAACATGACCCCCCTACCCGCTTCA
>JBFMEC010000205.1:0-3346 GCA_040753575.1 Nitrospirota bacterium
CGTGGTCTCTTTTTGAGGAACTTCCTGAACATTTCCATAAAGCTCAGATGTAGAGGCCTGATAAAATTTAGTCTTTTTCTCAAGACCTAAAATCCTGATAGCCTCCAGTATCCTTAAAGCCCCCATCGCATCGGCATTTGCAGTATATTCAGGTGCTTCAAAAGATACCTTCACATGGCTCTGCGCTGCAAGATTATAAATTTCATCGGGCTGCGTCTCCTGGATTATACGGATCAAATTGGTGGAATCCGTTAAATCACCGTAATGCAATTTAAACCTTACATTTAGTTCATGAGGATCCTGGTAGAGATGGTCGATCCTGTCGGTATTGAATAACGATGACCTTCGCTTTATGCCGTGAACCTCGTAGCCTTTGCCTAAAAGAAATTCGGCTAGATAAGCGCCGTCCTGTCCGGTAATACCGGTTATTAATGCCTTTTTTTTCATTTTTTATCCCTCATAAAAAATTGTGGTATTTTTGAAAAAGGTTTTAAAAGAAGAGTAATGGGATAATACAGTTTATTAACTTTCCAAGATCTATAATTTTCTATAATTGCTTTAAGGGTATACAGGCCTGGTTTGCTTATTCCTTTAGTCCTCATCTTAACCAAAATCCTTGGAATATAGATTGCTCTTATTTGATATTTATAAAGAAATCTAAGCATTAATTCGTAATCAGCGGCCAGGGGAAAATCCAAATTCAGCAAACCATATTTCTCATACACACTTCTTTTGCAAAAAAAGGTCGGATGCGGGGGCATCCAACCTTTTTTGAACTTCTCTCGATCAAATCCTCCTGCCTTCCAGTGTCTAACAATTTTATCCAAATTATACCGGTCAATATAGAGTATATCTCCATAGCATGAATCGGTATTGTTTTTAGTTATTGCTGTAATAATATCTATTATCACATGCTTATCGGCATAAAAATCATCAGAATTTAAAATACCTATGATTTCTCCGGTTGCAGCCTTTATACCTTTGTTCATCGCATCGTAAATTCCCCCATCAGGCTCACTAACCCAGTATGCAATCTTATCTTCATATCTCTTAATAACCTCAACCGTTCCATCCGTTGAACCGCCGTCAATGATTATGTACTCTATATCGGGATAATCTTGCCCGATAACGCTTCTGATGCATTGTTCCAGGTGATTTCTGTTATTAAGAACAGCGGTAACTATCGATACTTTCATTCTTTTCCCTCAAAAACCGTAACCGCAGCTATGATACATCCTTAAAGGCGCAACGAGGCTTATTACCTAAGAATCTATTCACTACGCTGAATTTCCAACGAGTTCTTCATAAACGGCCTCAAAGGACTTGGCAACTTTTTCCCAGGAATATTTTCTCTTCACCAACTCGTATCCCTGATTCCCTAATCTCTTTCTTTTACCGCCATCACTTAACAATGATATCACCTGTTCTGCAAAACTCTGTTCATCATCGGCGATCATGAGTTCCTTATCATTTTCGACTTCGATCCCCTCGCAGCCGACGGAGGTGGAAACAATGGCTTTTTGCATAGCAAAGGCCTCCAAAATCTTAAGCCTCATCCCTCCCCCTATTCGCAAGGGAACGATAAAAACCTTGGCCTTCTCAATGTATTCACGAACATCCGGAACATTGGGATAGACTTCTATTTGGGATGATCTCAAGGCCATAATTTTACCTACCGGATTCTTTCCTACGATAAGAAGTTTCACAGAGAGATCTTGTTTCAATACCAAAGGAAATATTTTTTCAATAAACCACAGGAGCCCGTCAATGTTTGCCTGCCAATCCAAAGAACCCAAGAAAAGTATCGAATATTCTTCGATAGTCTGTTTTGAGGCGAAATAGGCAGTATCAACTCCCGCTGGAATTACTGTTGTCTTTATTGATTTATTCAAACGCCTTAATCTTTCTTCGTCATCTTGCGTGATCGCAAAAACTCTATCATAATAGCCGCACATAGTTCTTTCATACTGCTTTACCTTCTCATATTGCAAGTACGCGTATGCCTTGATGAAAGGATTCTTCTGAACTTTATAAAATCGCTCCCAAATCACATACTCCACATTATGTTCTCTTAACGCTATCGGAACGTCGCAGTGCTGCTTCAACAATTTTCCGTAAATGGCCATGTGCAGATGGTCTACATGAACAACATCAGGTTTTCTCACACGTGAAACGTTCATCAACTTTCTTAGCACATCGGCCGAATAATATTTTAATATTGTATATGGAGTTGATTCAAACAAATTTGAGACAATCCCGCTGAAAGATGTCTTCGTATCCTTCTCTACAGTATATAACTCGCAGTACTCTTCAAGTTCCTTCTGTTTCGTATCCCAATCTGTTCCCAATGAAAACATAACAATGTTATGCCCTCTGAGTGCAAGATGTTTCGTGACATTGAATATTCCTATCCTTGCTCCATTATCGGGAGGATACGGAATTTGAGGCACAATCTGCAAAATATTCATTACCTAAGCCCTCCTCAAATCCGCGATTGTCTCATTGAGTTTAAACCTGTCGTTTTTAACCCATTCGAGGTTCTGATACGGTCTGCGACAGCCCTCTTAAAGGACAAAAAGAATGCAATATTAAACCATATCCTTGGATCCAGGAGACTGCCGCTCACTATGAATCCAGCAAAGTTTACAAGAACAATGATTCTGAATATCTTCGTGAAAATAACCGTTTCATCATCTACCGGTCCATTGCGTCCTGACAAATGAAATTTATATTTTTTCTCATATTTCACAAGACCATAATACATGAAGATAAACGCAATGAAGCCCACCAGACCATTTTCCGCCAGAATCCTAAAAAAAACACTATCGACAGCCATATGAAGATCTGTGCCGACTCTATAAAGATAGAGCCAGAAACCTTTATAGTATTCCGGCGTATAAAAACTTGCATTTCCGATACCCACACCAAAAATCGGATTCTTGAGCCATACCTCTATTGCCGCCTGTATAGAATCTATACGCATCTGAAATGAAGCATCATCGTAAATCGCCCTTATTCTTCCGCCAACAAGTTCGAGAAAAAGAATGGAAAAAAAGGAATAAATAAACAGCGGAATCAACACGAGTCCCAAAATTACATAAAACTTTCTTGAAGAGTTTCTGAATTCAAGCAATGTCAAGACAATCAATGTTCCCAGTCCGACATACCCCCCCAAGGAACTGCTGACAAAAAAAGCGATGACTAAAAGAACAAATAATGCCCATTCTCTTATTGTTCCCTTCAGAAATATGTACCCCAATCCTATTGCCATCCAATCCAATAGAAAAAATGCGAACCAAGACGGTTCATTGAATATCGATGAAACTCTCCTGAACGTTTGATCAAT
>JBFMEC010000206.1:0-3339 GCA_040753575.1 Nitrospirota bacterium
TACGGAACAGAGATATCTTTCTTCGTTTTCACCGATGGAAAGGCCTTAGCACCGATGCCTGTTGCTCAGGATTATAAAAGGGCTTACGATAATGATGAAGGTCCGAATACAGGTGGGATGGGTGCTTATTCTCCTCATCGTCTGGAAGGAGAAGGGCTCACGAACCTGGTTTGTGAAAAGGTTGCGATACCTTTGATAAGAGGATTTGCCCAGGAAGAGGGCCTTTTATATAAGGGGATACTTTATATGGGGCTGATGCTTGTTGAAGGGATCCCATACCTTTTAGAGGCGAATGTACGACTTGGCGATCCTGAGGCGGAGGTAATACTTCCACGTTTGAAGACGTCCCTTAGTGATATAAGCTTCCAGATCATCAATGGGGTTCTGAGTGAAAGGAAGGTCGAGTGGATTGCGGACTATTATTGTGATGTGGTTGCTGCGCAAGGAAGGACACGGCAGACAAAGAATGGAAAAAGTAAGGGGTGGTATCATGGTTATCCGGGCCGTTATGGTAAGGGGTACCCAATTTCTGGAATCGAAAGAGCGGAGTGTCCTGATTGTAAAATATTTTTTGCCGGAGTGAGCAACTCAAAAGACAAAGGCCTTGTTACTGATGGGGGTAGGGTTTTTCATGTGGTCGGTAAAGGAGAGACATTAGAGGAGGCCAGAGACATAGCCTATAGAGGTATAGAAAAGATTCACTTTGAGGGAATTCGATACAGGAAAGATATAGGAAAGGAGAATAACCAATAACCAAATTACAATAACCAAAAAATGAGAATAATCAATAACCAAATCTCAAATTCCAAACAGTTTGGTTATTGGAGCTTATTTGGTAATTGGTGTTTGGTTATTCAATATTAGAATGCATATTATAAATAGTGAATACAGTGACCTTATCCGAGAGATTATCCTTGAGCACCTGAGAAAACGTCTTTCAAGGGACTATAAAGAAATAAAGATAAATAAGCCGGGTGAAAGTAAGTTCGAATTCAAGGGCCATTATCCTGACATAATACTTGGAAACCACGGTCTGGTATTAGCCCTCCTTGAGGTCGAAACAGCCGAGAACATCACAGAAAAACAGGCCGATAAATGGAAGTCACTCTCCGGCCTCGGTGCAAAACTGATCCTCATGATCCCTAAAGATATGAAGGTTAAAGTTACAGAATTGCTATGGGCAAAGGGCTTAATGGATAAGGTTTCAATAGGGACATACGAGATTTCTGTTACTATGCCTTAGACCTAACCTCTTTGGTTTTCCGTCGTCCTCAGAGGTGCTTCCAGAAAAATCCTTGTTCCATGTCCTATCTCAGATTTGATCTTAATATGTCCTCCAAAATGTTTTAATCGTTCACGAATGCTGAAAAGGCCAAATTTATTCTTTTTACAT
Source organism: Nitrospirota bacterium (assembly GCA_040753575.1). Lineage (GTDB taxonomy): Bacteria > Nitrospirota > Thermodesulfovibrionia > Thermodesulfovibrionales > SM23-35 > JBFMEC01. Next base: position 1,394 of record JBFMEC010000206.1, read on the forward strand.
AAAGGAGAATCTATCATGGAAATATCGATACCAATGCCATTGTCTTCAACTGCGATACGTAAATGATTGCCATCCCTGCAAATCGATACGACAGCCCTGTTAGCCTTCGAGTGTTTAACGATATTCATCAATAACTCACGAATTGCCTGAAAGAGAAAGATACGAACTTTATCATCCATTGGTTTAGGTTGCTTATCGTCCTTGAAGTCAACCAGAATGCCGTGTTTTTCACGGGTCTGTTCAGTGAGCCATTCCACTGCCGGTTCGAAGCCCAGCTCATAGAGAACAGGGGGACTGAGCTCGAATGTCAATGACCGCATCTGCTGAATCACCTGGTTGATTAGCTCCTCGATTTCGTCCAGTGATCCGGCAATATCTGTTGAAGATAGGGATTCTCGTAAAGCTCCCAATTTGATCTTCGAGATAGCCAGGGTCTGGCCGATATGGTCGTGTAAATACGTTGCGATTTGACGCCTTTCTCGCTCCTCTATCAATGATAACTCCGAGGCCATAGAACGAAGTTCCGCTTCCCTTTCCTTCAATGATTCAGCCATATTATTAAAGGCTATTGCCAGTCTTCCAATCTCATCATTAGTTTTAAAGGGGATTTGTAACGCTAATTCCCCCTTTTCTATTGCCTGAACCCCTTCAGTTAATTGATTCAGAGGTTTGGTAACATTCTTTGCCACGAAGTAGGCAGTAATGCAGCCGATGATCAGAAAAATAGACGCTATTAGAAGGCTTTTTAATAAAAGAGATTTGAAATTTTTTGTAAGAATCTCTTTGCTAACACTAATTCTTGCAAAACCAATTATAGGGCCTTTTTTATAAAAAGATTCAGTATTATAAAAAAGGGATTCTTTCGAAAGTTCCCGATCACCAGAAATTATTGGCGCCCAGAATGCAAAACGGTCGCGTCCTTCTAAGTAAAAGGGAGAATTAGACATTTTGCTAATCTCAATTGCTTTTTCTTGTTTTTCTGTATCTGCTTTCTGGAAGTTCTCCTTACTGCTTAGTAATCTTCCATCTACTGTATATACCTGAACTGATAAAACTCCTTCTCGTTGCATAACTCCCTCAATAGGGTTTTTGAGAAAGTCCGGATTTTCTGAAAAGACACCGAGTCTTAAGTTGTAAGCTAAAAGTTTTACCAGCGATAACCCTTCTTTGATCAGGGCATCTGTTAAAGATCTCTTCTGGTGGTTAATAAAAATAGCTGTAAAAGAAAAAGAGATGGTTATTATGAGAATTAAAAATTTAATAAAGACCTTTGTCTTAAAATCCTTACTAAAAAGTTTCATTATTTCTCTCAGTAAATTATTTTAGATTTCCGGATGATTTTATCATCCACACTAATGCCCAGTCTTTTATCTGTTTTTAAATTGAGAGATAAAATAGCCTTTCTTGGCGGACTCATTGGGATATTGCTTACATTTGTTCCAGAGATGATTCTGTTGGCCATCTCTCCTGCCTGCCGTCCAACATCAAGGGTATCTATCTGAAGGGCCATTAATGCCCCGAGATTTACATATTTGTCGGAGAATGTAAGTACGGGTATGCTATTTTCAAAAGAGAACAAAAGTAAATATTCTACGGTTTCCTGAGTAATCACGGTTGTATCAGGCAACATCCAGAATGCATCTATTTTCCCTTTCATATTTTTTATTGCCGAAGGAACTTCTTTAGAGTTGTAAATCTTTTGCGAAACTACTGCAATCCCTGATGAAGAAGCGACAGACTGAGCTTCATCAACGAGATGGGCAGTTTTTCGCGGGTCATAAACTAATCCTATTCTGTTAATATCTGGAGAGACTTCAAGGAGAGCGGTAAGCTGCTTTTCAGCAGATATATTCATACTGACGCCGGTGATGTTTTTTTCTCCTGAGAGTATGGACATTGGATTTGATACCATAGCATAAATAATGGGTATGTCTTTTATTCTCTTC
>JBFMEC010000207.1:0-3308 GCA_040753575.1 Nitrospirota bacterium
CTTTAGCGATTTTGTTCTGGATTTCAAGGGGCGGAATAACGACCATTAGAGATTTTAAAGCTGATTGGTTTATTTCAGGAACAATACCACCATTGTTATTACGAAAGAATTGAATCTGTCCCAATGCACTTCTAAAAAATGCTTCCAGATACCTTGGTATAACTTTGCCGGGTTCAAAATCAACTTTAAAAATATGGGAACTTAAAATAACATCTTTTATTTTTTCTTCAACAACAGAGACCAACCCTAAAGAGCCTGAACGTGAAATCAGAAAAGAATTATCGTTCAATTTTATTCTTTCTGGTATCTCATTGACTGCGACAAAACGAGGCTCGCTATCATTAATTCCGAACTTGCCCAAATCTGTTACTCTTAAATATCGGTAACCCTCGTCAGAATAATTTCTTATTTCGACTCCATTTTTTAAATCAGTTATTAAACGATTAAATTCAATTACCTCATACAGTCCTTTCTTTAAGGCTTTTTCAACATCTTCAAACTTCGGCTGAAAGTAATAGGCGTCCAATCTGTTATGCCATACATCTTCAGAGTCAACTACAAAGCATATCTTGTCCTCAACCACTGGCACTTTTATGCCAAGCTCATCAAGCACATAACTATCAATCGAATCCAAAAGCCCCTGCGCTTCAGCTTCTCTTTGCTTTTTCTGCTCATAGGCAGCCATCATGATTTGAACAATGTTGTGCTGAACTTTTAATGGCGGGAGCGGTATTTCAAAAGCCTTATATTCTTCAGAATTAATATTCGGTTGGCCGGAAGGCCTCTGGATTAAGTTTATCCAATTGGCATACCTACTTAGCTGGGTATAATAAAATATGTATCGGGGGTCTACTTTTTTTCCATCGAACCTAAAGCGGATTAAGTACCCTGCAAAAATTGCTTTCCCAAAGTCTTTCCTGTAAATAAATGTTTTGCCAGCAGTAGCACCAGTACGTGCAAATAAAATATCGTTGCCCTCGAGTAGATACTTGTTTTCAATGGTTTTTGCTGTCTTCCAGTCATTGTCCTTCAGGTTCCCATATTCATCTATATCTGTAATCCGTATATATCTTACATCAGTTTGCGAATCTCCTTGTACAGCAGCTTCGTTCGCTCCGTATTGCGGAGGTTCTTTAAGCAAATCGCTTAATGAAATGAGAGGGTAGGAGGTCTTAATACTCTTAACAATGGGAATGGTTTTTAAATAGTAGGGATCAAATCTCCCTTCTATCTCATCGCTCCAGACAACAAAACATTGCATCCTATTTGCCCTTCAAAAACTTTTTATATTCCTCATAAATCCTATCTAAGTCATTTATCGGGTCTTCTCTGCCCGTTGCGTCGTAGCCGGTGTGGTCGGCTATTGCCATGAAGATTGGATATTTGGTTGCTCCTTCGTTTTCACCTTTCCTTCTCAGAAATACAAGAGATGATTTAACGCCAGCGCCGTAATGGGTGAAGGCAAATTGCGGCAGGGAGACAACAGCTAATATCTGACATTTCTCCATTATGAAATTTCTCACATATTGCAATGATGAGTTTGTTAAAATTCCATCCGGCAACACGATTCCAATCCTGCCTGTTTTCGGCTTTACAAAATCTATGCATCTCTCAATAAACATTATCTCTGTCTTCTGATTTTTCTTGCCCTTGCCGAGGTCATACTTCTCTAAATAGTTTTTCTCTGTTGATTTGACAGTTGCCCCAAATGGCGGATTGGTGAGGATGATGTCGAAATAATCCTTTTTGAAGCCTTTATGTATATCCGTAATTTCTTTAATATCTCTTAAAGAATCCGTGCTGATTACATTTGTATGTCCGTCATCATGTATTATCATGTTCATCTTGCAAACCCTTGCAATCTGGTCGTTAATCTCAATGCCGTAAAGATTATTCATAGCGAAGTTGTGCCAGTGCTCCCATGCTTCTCTGTCGTCATAGTTTTCTTCTGCAAATTTTTTGACTAAATCCATTGCGTTAAGCAGAAAACCGCCGCTTCCACAGGCAGGGTCTAAGATTAAATCAGTCCTTTCAGGATTGAGCATCTTGACGGCAAATTCAACAATCGGGCGTGGCGTAAAAAACTGTCCCATCTTGCCTTTAAAGAAGTCCTGCATAAACCGCTCGAATGCAACCCCTTTGGTATCCAGATCAATCTTGTTTATAGCCAGCTCTTGCAGGTGCTCGACCACGTTATAGACAATTTTTGCGTCCAAACGAATATCCTCTCTGAAAACCTCAGAGTCTTCCTTTTTTGCCTTCTGATAAATAGAATCAATTCTATCGTAAACTTCTTCTGCCGATTCATGAGTTCCGATCTGGAATTTATATGTATCACCCTTCTTAGTCCCCTTTTCGTCTTTCAGTTTGCAAAAAAGAAGTTTTGATACTTCGTCAAAAGCAGTTGTAGGCGCAAGTCTGCCGCCCTGCCAGACTGTGTCATGGGATTTCTCCAAGGCTCTGATGAGTTCTTCTCTTGAGACGATCTTCAGATCTCTTGCCGGATCGCCTTTAACAAATCTATATTTAGGAGTTTTTCCGTATCTTACAGAAACATCGGAAATTACATTTATTTCTCTTTCGCTCGGGTTGAATCCCGAAACATCAAAGACCGTCTTTGTAGTGCCGGCAATAACAGCAGCGAACTTTGCCCTTAAACTGTTCGCATTGCCAAAAGCCTGTTCAATCGCCTGTTTGAATTCAGCATCAGTAATCCCATCCTTCTTACACTCTACAACCAGATAAGGCTTCTTAAGTTCGTCATCTTCATAAATAACAATATCTGCCCTGTCTTCGGGTTTTCTTCTCGGAACAATAACCTCGAAATCTATCTTTTTATTGGGGTATTCATAATCCAGAACCAGCTCTGCAAAATAAGATGCTCTCACTTTTTCCTCTGGCTTTTTGAAACTTGCAGTATAGTCCCTGCTGCAATGATATGTAATCTTCAAATTATCAGTAGAAAAAGAAATAAAACCCTTCTCGACTGCTCTCTGAATGTTTCTCTGAAAGATTGATTCGTGATTTGTTTTTTCAGCCATGCATTAAGGTATCAGGATTCCCGACAATTTTTCAAGGATTTAGCAGCTAATTCAGCTTAAATTCTGTCGGCTCTTGGCCAAGGTTTATAGATTGATAGCAAAAAAGTCTCTATAAGAACAGAAGGCAAAAGTTCAGTAGTACCTTGATTCACCATCAAAAAAATAAAAAAACCTCGTTATCCCAATAAGGATGAGGTGTTAGAATAGTTGTGCGAGCAACAAAATAACACCAACGAGGTGAATATATTATGGCACAAAAGGTACTTC
>JBFMEC010000208.1:0-3259 GCA_040753575.1 Nitrospirota bacterium
AAATATGAATGTCGTAGAACCATTGAGGATGGAATAAAGATGAGTTATGAGTTAGTAGTTCGGAGTAATAAATTAATAATTTGAATTTACCTCAAAACTCCGAACTCATAACTCCGAACCGGAGGCTAATATGGCAGAGAAAATTTACAAACAATTGGCCAAGCACCTATCCTCTTTGGGCATGGGCTACCCAGAAAAAGGAGAACTTCTTGAAATCCTCAGGGAGAATTTCACCCCTCAGGAAGCAGAGGTGGCATTAGCGATTCCCACAGAGACGATCCCTTTTGACCCTGTTCCAGTTGCAAAGATTTTGCCTCATCTGAGTATTCCACAAGAAGAATTGGAACAGATCTTATCAAACCTTGCCCAGCGTGGTCTTCTCTTCTCTAAAGAGATGAAGAATGGGGAAACGGGTTATGCCCTTCAACAATTCGGATATGGTTTTCCGCAGACCTTTTTCTGGAGAGGGGTCAATACCCCAAATGCAAAGAAGATGGCCGACCTGATCGTCAAATATTCCCGGAGCGAACAACTTCAGGAGGTTTATGGAAATACCAAGACCAAGGCCTTCCGTTACATCCCTGCTTCTTTATTTATCGAACCTGAAAAGCATTCCGTCTTCCCTTTTGAGATGATAGAGGGGGTCATTCGGAAGGTCAAGGTGATTGCTCTTGTCCATTGTCCATGCCGGGCAACCGCTCAGTTGATCGGGAAGAAACGCTGTGATCATTCTCTCGAAAACTGTATCAAATACGATGAACTGGCAGAATATCTGATCGAGAAAGGCATCGGAAAAGAGATCACCAAACAGGAGGCCCTCGATGTGATCCGAAAGTCTGAAGAGGCAGGCCTGGTTCATCTGGTCGATAATGCGAGGGAAGGGATCAAACATACCTGCAATTGCTGTGGCTGCTGTTGTTGGTCGGTGGGTACGATCAGGCGGAAGAGGATTCCAAGAGATGTCCTGATGGCCACCTATTTTCTCAGAGAGACGGATCGTGAGAGATGCACGGGTTGTGGACAATGCCTGGAAATCTGCCCTGTCAATGTGATCAAGATGGAGGGCGATTTCCCCCTGGTCGATCAGGAATGGTGCATTGGTTGCGGGGTATGTGCCATCCCCTGCCCTTCTTCAGCCATCCGATTGGTAAGGAAGTCTGATGTCCTTCCTCCAAAGGACTTTAAAGAATTGCACCGAGAGATTCTGAAAGAGCGAAAACTTGCAGGATAACGCGCTGCTCAGGGGCGGCGAGGTACGAGCCGTCTCTTGCAGCAGCAGGTTATGGGATTCCTATATCCATTCTATTTGTTTTATCGTCATCTCGCTGTTAACGTTGCCCGTGTTCGGGACACCTTCCGGCTCAATAAGGATTGCTTTATAACCCTCTCTGGATGTTGGTTTATGTTCCACTCCCTTAGGGATGACAATCATTTCTCCCGCATTTAGCTCAACCATCTTATCTCTAAAATGCATCAGCATCTTCCCATCCAGGATGATGAAGGTTTCATCCGTATCAGGATGGCGATGCCAAACAAACTCTCCTTTAAACTTGACTATTTTGATTTCATAGTCATTCATTTTCGCCACAATTCGTACACTATAATCATCAGGGAGCTTCGAGAATTTTTCTGAAAAATTGATCTTGGAGGGTATCATTGTCATCTCCCTATCGATTACGATCAAGCGCCCGCGGAATAGCGGGCGAAAGCCCGCTGTGAAGCGGTCCGCTGCATCGCATTGATACTCATTAAGGCCTCCCTTAGGATACCGCAGAACGGTATGATTAACAACACAAAAAAATCTAACAAAGGAGGCCGATATGAATTTCTACACCAAACAACACCAATTTTACTGCGGAGAAAGGAGGGTCAGGTCTTGCATTTACTACAATTTTTAACAGTTCTCCTCGGTTTGCTCGATTGCAAGACCTGATAATCATATAAAAGGCACCTCGAAGCATACGACGAAAGGAACTTTCATGGTATGCTTGGCAAAGAAATCCAATCTTAACCAAGGAGGTGCCTTATGAGCGCATTATATGCAGGTTCGGATCTTCATGGCAACAATAATTTACTTGGGATTGTGGATGAGCAAGGAAAGAGGATATTTAAGAAGAGACTTCCAAATGATTCTGAGCTGATCAAGGATGTTCTTGAACCCTATAAGGAAGAGATGGTGGGCATAGCGGTTGAATCGACGTACAACTGGTATTGGTTGGTGGATGCATTGATGGAGGAGGGGGATAAGGTTCATTTAGCGAATCCTTCAGCGATTCAGCAGTATTCGGGGTTGAAGCATGGGGATGACAAACATGATGCATTTTGGTTGGCGGAGATGTTGCGGTTAGGGGTCTTGCCGGAGGGATACATTTATCCGAAGGAGGAGAGACCGGTGAGAGATCTTTTAAGGAAACGGGGGCACTTGGTGCGATTGAAGACCTCTCCGGTGATCAGTCTTCAAAATATTCTGAGCCGCAACCTGGTGAGAAAAGTGTTATACGGCTTTTTTTAATTCAAGTATTTTAGCTTGAGACGACTCTAATATAGAATCACGAATAAAAGAACTTGCCTCTAATATCTCTATGCCTATCAATTCACCTTTTTCGTTCATCTCAGCCGTAATATTTGGGCTTAACTCAATACTGTTGACTTCTTTTTCGTCGGAAATAACTATATGTAGGATGTCTTCATCTTTAAAATATGTCATTGTTGTTTTATTCATATACAAACCTCCCTGTTTTAAGTCTGAATTTGATTTGTTGACGTGTAGTTGCATGAATTGTGACTGGTATTATTTCATTTCCATGTTTCTCATATGGAATTATAACTATTCTATCATCATGTTTTCCTACCGCAATCAATCGTCTGGTTACAGTATCAAAGTACCTTTCTTCTGAATATCGTAATATATTTTCAATTTTTGAAAGTTCAAACCCCCTTAACTTAGTTCTATATTTCAGATAGTCAGACCATATGATTATAGACTCTTCAGGGTTTCCCACAACCCCTCCAGTTTTCTATTTTATTATACCGTATAACGATTAATAGACGAAGTTCCAATTTGTTTCAATTGGTCCTTCTAAGTCTATTTATTTACCACTTTTTTCTTTTATCGTCTACCCTAAAAAAGATACTGGAGTTTCCTGAGTTTTTGATATCAATTTTTTCTAATCTATTGAAACTGTTTGGTTAATTAAGAATTCACATGTTGGAAGGAAATTTTTTGCCAAGGCTAAAGATTCCTGAGTAAAATATCTGC
>JBFMEC010000209.1:0-3215 GCA_040753575.1 Nitrospirota bacterium
GGAAATGAAAAAGACGCCCGAAAAAATCATTGTATGGGATATATAAGTTGGATGCCGAATTATAGAGAAGGGCCCTTCAGTTACGAGTTTACTCTTTATAATGTTGGAGACCTCCGGCAGCCCTATGAGGCCCCACAGACCCAGGAGCCGTCCGGTCCAGATGTGCAGCAATGTTCCGGAAAACAAAAGTGCTATTCCAACTATTCTTAATGCTAAAGGTACAGGGATTTTTAGATGAAGTAGGAAGTTTCTATTCTCGTACAGGAAATATAATAGAGGTGACCATATAATCATGAACAGGAAATAAGTGAGGAGACCGATTCTTTTAAAAAGTTTAGAAAGACCATGAACAGGAATCCAGAAAAGAGGTATTATGGTCCACCAAATGATGGTCATCAGGGCAAGAATCTCTGTCAAACTATTCCTTAAAAAAGAGATTTTATTTCTTGAAAAATTCCAGTCTTTCCATCTCCTGGAAGGCCCAGTCGTCAGCAAGGAGCTCATCATTGTCTATATCGGGAAGGCTGGTGGCATATTCACTCAGAAATAAATAGGCAAGCTTTTTTTTGTCAGAATCAAGCAGATCGGCTCTATCAAAGGCAACATTTTCTATCTGACTCCGGATCCTCAGGGCATTTATCCTATCCTCTATGGTCTTATCTGATATGTCCTCCTTTATAACCATCCTGCAACCCTGTCCTTCCTTAGAAACAAGTTTCAATGGCCTTTCCCTGTCAGGCTCTGGTATTCCCTCCTCCTCACACCAATCGGCAATGTTTTCGACAAAGACTATATCTTCCTCGAAGAGACAGTAGCTCTTCATAAGATATCTGAAAAGCTCATGATGTTCCCTTGTATTCATTTTTCTGCTCCCTTGAAGCCCTCCTGTACTAACCTTATCCTCCTGGCTAGTTCTCTCAGGGCATCGGCAAGACTCATGCCTTCTTCCATCAATTTTCTTACAACCCCTGCCTTTGAAAGCTCATTAATTATCTTCTCGGCAGATTCTGTCTGGACGCAAACATTCTCGCCCGTTTCTACCTGTTGTGTAATGCAGCTTTCTATCTGCTCCGCGGTGAATCTCTGGGCGATCTCCTTTATTTCTTTTATATCGATAGCCAAAGATCTTACTCTTCGTAACCAAGGACCCTTATAAGTCCGATTGTTTCTCCTCTGTCATCTGTTGTCGTCACATCAGAAACCGAAATCACCCTTTTTATGTTATTTCCAGATATGAACTTGTTGACCATCTCATCAATTTCAGAAAGTTCAAGCATGGTCTTAAAAGGTCTTATCTCGATCCCAAAGGACTTTACTTTAAACATAAGGGCCTCCTTTCTGAATGCTAAATCAGAATCTTTCTACACTGCTACTACTTCTTTGACTTCAGGAATCCTTTCCTTAAGTCTTTTCTCTATACCCATTCTCAATGTCATTATGGACATCGGGCAGTGGCCACAGGCCCCAAGAAGTCTGAGTTTGACTATTCCGTCTTCAGAAGCCTCAATAAGCTCTACATCACCACCGTCAGCCTTAAGAAAGGGCCTTATCTCGTCAATAACCTCTTTAACCTTCTCGAACATACATCCTCCTTGATTAGATTTTCTATTTTTCCCTCATATGCAGATCATAGAGGGCCTTGCCAATAAAAAAGTCAGCCCAGGCTATTCCCGTGTCCGCCAGGGTCGACTTTAATAGCCATTCCTTCATCGGTACGGATTTCGCCGTCAATTCGGCAATACTAAAATGGGTCATGAAAACTGTGCCATAGATGACCAAAAAACCATTCAGAAGATACCCGTAAACTGCCGTTTTTCTCGAAGTAAAGAGCAGAGTGACAATTATAACATCCACAGCAGGAAATATGAAGGAGAGAAACCTCGTGCTGTCAAAAATATAAACCCCGGGATTCACTTTGTCGGCAACAATGAAATTGTGAATCCTAAAATGGAGCATAAGACCCGACAGGGCTATAAGAATAAGAGCTATCAGGAGCACCCTTTTTGGCATAGTTAAAAACTGAATCTGACCAGATGGCCCAGGTAAAAAGTGAGGCTTATTGCAAGAATATGAAGAATCCACCAACCGGGTTTAAAGAGCATGAAATGCTTGAGCACATTACCTCCAGAGAATATGACCGAGCATGTACACAAGAGCGATACCTAAAAGGTGTATTATCCACCAGCCAGTTCTAAGAAAACGTATTTTGTTTAAAAGATCTTCCTTATTCATTATTTTCGCGGCTCTTTCAATTTAATTATATTTCATAGTTCTGATATTGACAACTAATTCTGGCAGGCTCTCCAAAAATTTTCTCAGGCTCTCTGGGTTTCCAATCGGCTCATAGCATATCTGCCCCAGACAGGGAACAACAGAACCTTTGTCTTCTCCATAAGTGATGCTTCTATAGGGAATGAAAGGAAAAAGTGCTTCCTCGGCCAGATCGCTTGAGGGTGCTGTTTGCAATGAAAGTTTAATCATGTTGAAGAATGCATCCACGGCACAGAAATAATATTCTGAATGGATGCCTGTACCCTTTGCTGTCGCAGAGAAGGCTTTTAAAGCCTTCTCTGCATATTTATAATATATCTGTTTCTCCGTCATAAAATAGAGCTTGAGAAGCAACATTATGCCAAGGGAGTCTGCCGATGGATGAGGAACATCCTCTATCCCCTTGAGCCTTATACCGAGAATATCTTCATCTGTGTCGAAGAAGCCTCCTTCATCCTTATCCCAGAATTTCCATATGCTTAACTCCATGAGTTCATCTGCCTGCTTAAGATAAGTCGAATTTCCCGTAACCTCGTAGGCATTAATCAGTGCCTCTATCAAAAATATATAGTCTTCCAAGAGCCCCTTTACCCCATCGGAGTGAAAGAGCTCGTTATTTATGAGGTTCTTTTTCGTTATCCCCTCAAGACTCTTAAGGGCAAAGTCCTTGAGATCCTTATCTTTTAAAGTTCTGTAGGCTCTGAGATAGGATGAGATCAACATTCCGTTTAAAGATGTGTAAAATGTCCTGTCAACAAAAGGAGCTTCCCTCCTGTTTCTTTCCCTGAGCAATTTCACCTTTCCATTGTTTATTATCTCTGTAACTTTCGGTAGATCCATCCCGATCGTCCGGCCAATCTCTTCCGGATCCATAGAGACGAACAGCACCTTCTTTGATTCATCATGATGCATCGTTCCTCTTTTGTGAAGCAGGTGAAGAGAAA
>JBFMEC010000210.1:0-3189 GCA_040753575.1 Nitrospirota bacterium
AGCATCCCAGAGGATTAGATAAATCCCTGCTGCTCTCATTATCAAGCTGTCAATGGATCAGGGATCACCTCAATGTTTTCATTATCGGACCAACCGGCCTGGGAAAAAGCTTTATTGCCTGTGCTCTGGCCCACAGAGCCTGCCTCGAAGGTTTCAAGGTACTCTACTTCCGAGCCCCACGGCTGTTTCCCGACCTTGCTGTGGCCCAGGGAGATGGCCGATATCGTAAACTCATGAGTACCATTGCCAAGGCTCACCTGCTGGTAATTGATGACTGGGGACTGTCTGCCCTCTCCGATCAAGAGCGCAGGGATCTATTGGAAATTGTTGAGGACCGGCATGGAATACATTCCACTATCGTAACCAGTCAATTACCTGTAGAGCACTGGCATCAGATGATTGGCAACCCAACTCTGGCAGATGCTATCCTTGACCGCTTAGTGAATAATGCCTATAGGATTAATTTGAAAGGAGAATCAATGAGGAAGAAAAAATCATGATTGACTTCCATTATTCTGATGAGCTATAAATACTAGCCAGGTGAACCTGAAAGCCCAATTCGGGCAAAGGAGCCAGGAGTCAGGAGCCAGGAGTCAGAATGGATCGACAATAGGCTTCCAACAGCTTACTGACTTCTTCAAGTTGACCCATCAAGATTGAAGTATCCCCATAACCGAGGTCCTTTGACAGGATTAAATAATAGCGGCATTCTTCAAGTGAACCTTGAGCTGTATTCATAAATCTCTTTTTATCCACCTTGCTGCTTTTTTTAAACCCCTCGGCGATATTAGCTGCCACCGATACAACAGCCCGTCGCAGTTGTGAGGTTAATCCATAGACTTCCTCTTTGGGGAAATTATTACTAGTGGGTCTTCACACTTGAAATTGTAAGTGTAGATGCCAGGTATAACGATGAAATATTGTCTTCTGTATCCACAAATTCAGATGTGAAGACCCACTAGAGCGGTAAACAGATAAAACCAATTGGTGTGCTTTCTGCCATACAATAAGATCCTGGAAACTTTTGGCAGGGGGTCTATCTACCATTTTAGTGATTCTCTATTGTTCAGATGACTTCATTGGGAGTATCCTATATTTGGTAAATCATTATGATTTGGTTAATCATAACGAAGGAGGATACCCCCAATGAAGAAGTTCTTATCAATATTCAAAAACAGGATCAAATTATTCTATAGCAGTTGGGATCGGATGGTCATCAATGGATATCTTACCACCCTTTTGCGCCCTGAACAATTGGTTTATTTCTTCCATACGGTAGCAGGGAAAAAATGTATCACCAAGGATGTTCTCAAAGAGCGTACCGAGATGTATAATGCCTGGGTAAAATCCTACGCAGCAAATCACAAAATACCCATTCTCCCTGCTCAAAAAGGTGACCGCAAGGAAGATTTCGTTCTTCCCTACTACCGCGCCTTCAAACCAAAAGAGGGAGTTGTATGTGTTCTCAAGTCTATGGAACAGAACCGCACCTTTTGTTCCTATCTGCCTCAGTATCCAACCAAAGATCCGGATTACCGGATTATTAAATCCTCCAGGTCACGTTTCCTGCACTATTATTTCTATATCCTTGATCCTGTTATGGGTCCCATGAGCTTGAGAGTAGCCAGCTATATTCCCTTTACTATGACTTTTTACCTGAATGGGCATTCGTACCTGGCCAGGCAGATGGATTTGAAAGGAATAAAGTATCACAAAGAGGATAATGTATTCACCTCACTCCAAGACCCATCTGTTATTGAAACACTTAATCAAAACCTTACGCCTCAGCTTTTACAATCCCGCCTGGATTACTGGGCCTTGCGCCTGGGACCCGGTTTTTCCCAACAAGAGCGCCAGCAAACACCCATTCGCTATGAATACTCTCTGTCACAAATGGAGTATGCTACCGATATTGCTTTCAAACGCACCTCGCATCTGAAAAGCATGTTTGACAGGGCCTGTGAGCTTGGCCTTCTCATCAGCTCTGCCGATCGCATAAGTAAGCTTTTCGGTATGCGTATTACCAGACGCATTAAGGGCAAGCTCCAAAGTGTTCTTGATAAACGTGATGTAGCCTGTCCCGTTATGCGCTATTACTTTAAAAATACTTTCCTGCGTAATTACTTCAAAAACCTTAACCTTTCTCGAACTGAATGCTGTACTAACAATACCTACGATTTAGGAGTAAAGCGGCGTATTCAAAACTTGCCTCTCCTTAAGGAGAAAATGCAAAAGTCAGTTGAGAATTTCCTCGATTTTCAAGCCGAAGTCTTTAATAACACCTCTGATACGGGAGCATTTGCCGAACTGGCAAAGCCAATAGTAATAGGCAAACGCCGTATCCCAGGATTAAAACTCCAGGACACCCGACTTTTGAGACTTCTCGATGTCTTGCTTCATGACGGATCGTCTCTCACCGAATGGACAACCGCTCAATTGCACACCCTGATACTGAAAAAATATCACCTCACTCCGGAAGATTACACCATCAGTCAACTCAGATACGACCTCTCTAAACTCAGAGCACATGGCCTGGTGGAAAAAATTCAAGGCCATCGCCGATATCAACTCACCTCAAAGGGAGTAAAGCTTGGTATCTTGTTTATCCAATTTCATACTCTCTTTGCAGGCCCGCTTACTTCGATGGCCTTGGGAAAAACTCCTGTTTCAGCAGAGCATGCTCCTGATTCGAAAATAGAAAAACAGCATCGCAAGGTCAGTCAAGAACTTGACCGCCTCGCCTCTTTATTAAAGGCAGCCTGAATAAAGAGAATAATAACAAAAGCAATCCCCCTCCCCCCTTCTGAGAATAGGGAAAAGCCTGTCCAACCTTCTTATCTTTTATCCATCTCAGAGCCGCAAGCTCGTCCCCCAAAATGGCTACTTTTAAATTTTTAAGCTCATCTTGCTTTTGACTATATAATATATACTTGCCTGATATAAAAATTAATAAAATTAAATACCAATCTAATCATTTAATTTTCTTCCAGCTCCCAACTCCTGATTCCTGGCTCTTCTTGCCCTAAAGTTTGAACAAAATTTTCATTGTGTGGGCTGTAAGGGCCTATTATTCTAAACCTGTCAGGGGATGAATCATAAAAGTTCACGTTAGAAGCCGTTTTAATTCCAGCACCTGTTTCAGCAAATAACGGTTTTAGTGGCCTAGGGATCTGGATATTTTCAAATACA
>JBFMEC010000211.1:0-3167 GCA_040753575.1 Nitrospirota bacterium
GGTCTTTACGATCTTCTCCATATTCTGGGCTGAATCTAAATTAAGGAATATCTACTCTTTTAGTCTCAAGATCTTTTTGTTTTTTCATAGATCTTTTTAGCCCTATCATCGATGCAATTGCAATTCCTGTTAATAGCCCGATCAGCGCTGAAAGAAATATTACTATTGCCAGAGAAGCCTCAAACCTCCAGAAGAGAAAAGAGACCATGACGGGCGTGGCGTTCTGGACAGAAAAGATTGTCACCACTGTGATGATGATCAATACAAAGACTATTGTTATCATTTCTGCAACCTCATCATTATTAAACTTTCCTCAGCAATTTGTCCGTTTCATGCCATAAAAGGTCAATTCTGCTGATTGCCGAGGGTAAGTCAGTATCTATTTCTGACTTCGCTTTTTTGAGGGTCAATTGAAGTTCCTCTATAACCCTTTTATTTTCATCGGATGCGGCGGTCTTCGCCTTTTCAAATGCCTCATCTACAAGGTTAAGTTCGTTCTTTGCACTTCCGAAATTTCTTGATGTAAGGTCAACTTTCACTTTGAGTATATGCTCTCTGATATTTGCCATTGCTAAATCAGACATAATTATCTGTGTTATAGTCTTTGTCTCCCTGCTGATTTTATCAATAGCTTCAGTCTGTTTTTTTAGGCCTTCTTCTGTTGCTGTCTTCTGTTTTTTTATTCTCTCGTCTAATGAAGACAGACCTCTCTTAAAAGAGTCTTCAAGGGAATTAACTTTTTGATAAAGGGCATTTACAGTCTTTATAATCTTCTGTGTATCTGCATCAGGCTTCAAGGGAGCGGCCTGTGACTCCTCTTCAATTTTCTGGACTCTCTGTTTTAAATCTTGAAGATCTGATCTTAGATCAGCAGTCTCTTTCTCAATGAGAAAGGGCAGACCGAAATAAAGAACACCTGCAAAGGCTGCAATCAGAATGATGACAACTAACGCAATTTTCATATTATTCCTCCAGGGAGTTGAATACAATTTTTATCTCGCTTTCTTAAATTTTTTTGGTTCCTTTTTTGATGTTACTTTTAGTTTTCCCTCAAGTTTAGCTATTTGAGACTCGAGCTTTTTGATCCGAGCCAGAATTGCCTGCGCCTTTTTATCGAGCATGGGATTCTTTATCTTCGAGCTTAATTCATAAATCTTTCCACCGAGCTCTGCTATTTCTTTCTGAACCTTCGTTTTTAGCTCAAAGATCTTATAACGTCTTTTTCCTTCCTCTGTAAGTTCTTCTGCCTTTTCTTTGATGACGGTCGCACCCTCTTTCACTATAGCGATACCTTCCTTGATCCCCTGTTGCAAATCCTTTTTCACCTTCTCCCAGAAATTCATTTTTTTCCTCCTTTAACATTATTTGTTACTAAAAAGCCCTTCCGTTATTTCCAATTAAATTTCATGGAATATTCCAGCTCTAAGATTCTTACACTAACCGTTATCTTCCTCCACAGTCTCTCTAATTAGATTAAGTATGTCCGGAATTGCTGATATTACTCTATCCCAACTTGCAATTAAAGGAACTCCAAGAGGATCTTCTGTTATTATCTCCGCTGCCTTTCTTATTCCTTTTGTGAAGGTATCCACCGCAAGGCTTTCTTCATGTCTGTCAAAGAAAAGACTGTTAATGGCGGCATCATCCTCATATCTCTTTAACATATCCTGTGCTGTCTTTACATATGTTGCTACCAATGTCTTAAAAAATCCCTCAGAGAAAACTATCCCCTCTGATGCAAGAGTTCTAAATATTGATATACAAATATCAACACACATTTTGTGAAGTCCCTTTGTGGCATCCTCAGGAGATAATTCCTGGTGTTTATGTTCGTAATTATCTGCAATGTCAACCTGACATACCCTTCTTGGAACTGTGTTTCTGTAGACCTCTGCAAGAACTCCAACTTCCAGGCCCCAGTCTCCGGGAATCCTGTTTACTCGTGCAAGATTAACATCCATTGAGAACTCACCCGCCAGGGGATACCTGAAGCTGTCAAAAAATACAAGTATCGGTAAATAGTCAAGAATCTTCTGGAGTGACCTGATGAGAGGAGTAAAAAGAAGCCTCGTCATCCTTCCGTGAAGCCTGTCAGTCACTCTGCTGTAAAAGCCTTTGCAGAAGTCATAATCGAGATTTGGATTTGTAACCGGATAACACAATCTTGCAAGCATATCACGGCTATAGGTGAGGATATCGCAGTCATGGAGTGCGATGACATGGAAGGCTTGCAGGGAAAGGATATACCCATAGGCCATCCAGGTGGACATCCCCTTTCCGGGTTCACCGATGGGAAGCTCGGCGGCTTCAATCACTCTGTATATTTCGGTTATTCGCGGCCCCGTATTCCATATTATCCTCGTCTTTTGCGGAAGGGTTGAAAAAAAATCTTTTGCGTATTTAAATTCTTCCTCCTTTGCCGGTCCAAGGGTGACAACAATTTCCTTGATATATTTAACCTCTTTCAATTCTCTTACGATCCCCTTTAATGCATCTCCTTCAAGTTCGCTGTAAAGAGATGGTAAAACGAGGGCAATCGGTCTTTCGCTGGTATACCATGTTAACTCCGCCTCTATCTTTTCGAGGTTTAACTTTCCAAGCCTGTGAAAGGTTGCCACAACACCGGTCTGATAAAAATCTGACATTTTAAACTCCTTTTAAAGAGATTATATAATTCCCAAATCCAGCGATAGTTGGTCATAATTGGCGATAAATGTCATGGTGAGCCTGTCGAACCATGATATGAGTGTCACCCTTCGACACGCTCAGGGTGACATAATATCAACGGGTTCCACGCTTATCACTGGATTTGGGTAATTGCAATTTTTCATGTTTATTGGTTTATTCAAGTATAAAGATTACAAGAAATCGGTTCAAGATAAAAGTAAAGTATAATTTTGGATATGACCATGGACACCGAAAATTTGGCAGCTGACATATTTTATGCCTCATTAAAGGCCGTTAATTCTTATGAATCGGTAAAACTTTACATCGATGAAATTGACGATGTCTACAAAAAAGGGTTTTACAATAAAATGCTGGTCATCGGCTTTGGTAAAGCAGCCTGCCCCATGGCAAAGGCAGTGGAAGATTTTGTGGGGGAGCTTATAGAAACCGGAATTGTAATCACGAAATATGGACACTGCGGGGGGATGGGGGGATTACTA
>JBFMEC010000212.1:0-3047 GCA_040753575.1 Nitrospirota bacterium
ACCGTAACCTTACCTCAACCTATTCACTCCTGCATAATAAATGTCCTATGACAGATCGTTTCTTTATCTGTCACTCCCGCTTGTCGGGAGTCCTTTTTAAAGAAGGATTGCGGACAAGCCGGAATGACAAAATTGCAGTCCAGATAGGACATTAGATTTGCAGGAATCAATAAGTCTTTCAGAAAGCTCCGTAAGGTTGTGCTATAATTTTCGCCATGGATATCAAGAAATTGGTCAGACCCAATGTCCGTTCTCTCTCAGCCTACGAAGCAAAGGAGATTCCTTGCAGGATAAAGCTTGATGCAAACGAGAGCCCCTATGGATTGTCTTCTGAGTTATTATCAAAGCTATCTTCTCCAAAAGGTCAAAGGTTTTTTAAGAACTTAAATAGATATCCTGATCCGGAAGCAAAGTCTTTAAGGGAACTCGTATCGAGAGATTTTAGAGTTAGAGCAGAAAATGTATTGCACGGTAATGGTTCCGATGAACTGATTTATTATCTGATAACAACCTTCGGCGGCCCTGTAATTTACCAGATACCCACCTTTTCGATGTACGGGATAATCTCAAGAGCTCTCGGAGAAGAAGGGATCGAGGTACCCCTCGATGGGGATTTTGACTTAGATATTAAAAAAAATCTTGAAGCTATTAAAAGACACAGACCAAAATTGATATTTCTGAGTTCGCCCAATAATCCCACCGGTAACTGTTTTTCCGCCGATAGGATTCTCAGGATAATTGATGCAGGTTCTTCTGTTTCTATAGTCATCGTTGATGAGGCATATCAACCCTTTTCGAGTAGAAAGGGATTTCTTCCTCTGTTAAGGGATTACAAAAACCTGGTGATACTGAGAACATTAAGCAAGATAGGTTTTGCAGGTTTGAGAGTAGGATTTATTATCGCCGATGAAGAGATCATCAACGAGGTTAATAAGGTCAGACTTCCCTTTAATCTCAACTCCCTTTCTCAGTCAATTGCGGAAGAAGCAATAAAAGAAAAGAAGGCAACGCTGTCTTATATAAGATCTATCACCTCTGAAAGAGATAGGCTCTTCAATGAAATGACAAAGATAAATTCCATAAAGCCCTTTCCATCGGAGGCTAATTTTATATTATTCAAGGTGAGAGATGCTGAAAACACATATAAAAGCCTTTTGAAGAAAGGAATCCTTGTGAGAAATATGAATGGCATTGTGAATGGTTGTCTGAGAGTGACCGTTGGGACACCTGAGGAGAACACAGTTTTTCTTGAGGTCCTGAAAGAGGTGAGCGGTGGGTAAAAGTTTAGAGTTCATAGATAAGGTACATGAACTTTTCAAAAAAAGAAGATTGACCCTTTCGGTGGCTGAATCATGCACAGGCGGTCTTATCTGTCACTATATTACTATCCTTCCGGGGGCAACCAATTTCTTCGATGCCGGTATCGTTTCTTACTCGCTCGAATCAAAGATAGGTATTCTCGGTGTCTCTTCAGAGGTAATTTTGAAGCATGGTGTGGTAAGCGATGAAACTGCCCGTGAGATGGCTGAAAGGGTGAGGGCTCTCACAAAGACGGACTATTCCCTTTCAACTACAGGTAACCTCGGACCTGATGTACTGGACGGTAAGGAGAGGGGATTAATTTATATTGCTGTGAGCAAGGAAGGAAAGACCTTTTCGAAGGAGCTGAGATTAAGAGGTGATAGAGAAGAAAATAAAGAGGAGGCATCACTTTTAGCACTGGAGTTTCTCCTTGAGGTGACGGAGTTCAAATGACGGAGAAGATTCCTGAAAATATAAAGCAGGAGATAGAAAGACTTGTTAAGGAGATCAATTACCACAATTATCGTTACTATGTCCTTGACTCGCCTGTCATATCTGATGAGGAATATGACCGACTGTTTTTCCGTTTAAAGGAGATAGAAAAAAAATACAATTATATTTTGCCGGATTCCCCAACTCAGCGCATCGGGGCACCACCACTTGAGAAATTTGAAAAGGTCACACATACCGAGCCTATGCTCTCTCTTGATAATGCTTTTTCCTTCGATGAAGTGAGAGAGTTTGATAGACGGGTGAAAAGGCTCGCCGGTTCCGGGGATGAAATAGAATATACCGTTGAACCCAAGTATGATGGACTTGCGATTGAACTCAAATATGCCGACGGACTTCTATATAAGGCATCTACGAGAGGTGATGGTTATGTGGGCGAGGATTTTACACAAAACATCAAGACTATAAAATCGATACCTCTCAGAATTGAAGGTGTCGGTAAAGTAACCGGGGAAGTCGATATCCGCGGAGAAGTTTATATGAACATCAAAGATTTTGAACAATTGAATAAAGAGAAGGAACAGAAAGGGGAACCTCCTTTTGCCAACCCGAGAAATGCCGCCGCCGGTTCAGTGAGACAGCTTGACCCTTCCATAACGGCAACACGAAAACTTCATCTCGCCTGCTACGGGGTGGGGACCTTTAGGGGAATAGATTTCAAAAGCCAGTGGGAATTTATCAAGTGGCTTGAAAAGGCGAGATTTCCGGTCCCTGCCATTGACAAACTTGTAAAAGGAATTGATGAGGTTCTGGAAGTTATTAAAGAGATAGAAGAAAAGAGGAGGGTTTTTCCCTTTGAGACTGATGGAACTGTTATTAAGGTAAATGATTTAGGGTTACAAAGACTTCTGGGAACAAAAACACGGGAACCGCGGTGGGCCATCGCCTATAAATTCCCTGCCCATCAGGGTACTACAAAAATACTGGATATAAGAGGGAGTGTAGGTAGAACAGGCGTCATAACTCCCTATGCCATTTTTGAACCCGTGAGAATTGGCGGCGTTACAGTCTCCCGTTCCACACTTCACAACTGGGATGAGATGGAGAGGAAGGATATAAGAATAGGAGATACCGTTGTTGTGGAAAGGGCTGGAGAAGTTATACCACATGTGGTAATGGTTATAAAGGAAAAAAGAACAAGTAGGGAGAGGCATTTCCCCATACCTAAAAAATGTCCTGTCTGCGGGAGTAAAGTAGTCAGGGAGAAAGGTGAGGTAGCTGTTAGATGCATTGGT
>JBFMEC010000213.1:0-2997 GCA_040753575.1 Nitrospirota bacterium
ACCTTCTTTGAGAGATCAGTAAAGATCTTCCTGGCAAGCTCCACCGCTGCAAAACTTATAGATACTGCATTTTCAGATATCCGGGTTTCTGTCTTAACCCTCTTCGCCACAGAGATTGCCTTTTTCATCAACCTGTTCAGAAGGATTCCGGTAGTCCTTTTCTCGAGGGCCAGCTCAAAGGCATCTTTTAACTGACCGAGAACCTGGGGTTCACCAATGACCATCGAGTCGAGACTGGATGCAACCCTGAAGATATGTTTCACCGCCTTCATCTCTTCATAAATATAAAGGGCCTTATCAAGAGAATCCCGGCCAATATTATGAAATTCCGAGAGGAATGTCTTGATAGATTCAGATGCCTTCACCAGATCGTTAACATTTGCGTAAAGTTCTACCCTGTTACAGGTAGAGAGTATTATAGCCTCTTCTACTTCAGGAAGTTCTTTAAACTTCATAAGACCTTCCTCAAGCTTCGGGCCATTAAAGGCCACCTTCTCCCTGAGATCAATATCAGCGGTCTTGTGGTTCAGCCCTGCTAAAAAAATCTTCATAGGAAAACATGGAGGCCTTTTTGGAGCAGTTTAATGCCGAAAAAGGCAGCGAGAATTGTTAGAAAACCAATTATAGATAAAAAGGCAGCCCTCTTGCCCCTCCACCCTGCCGTGAGCCTTGCATGAAGCACTATAGCATAGATAAACCACGTTATCAGAGACCAGACCTCCCGGGGGTCCCAATTCCAATAACTTCCCCAGGCACTCTCTGCCCATAAAGCGCCTGTGATTATCGCAAGAGTTAGCAAAGGAAATCCAAGGGTTATCAATCTGTAATTCACCTCGTCCAGCGTCTGGAGGCTTGGCAATCTTTCGAATAGACCTCCGAGATGTTTGGATTTTACATAGTGTTCCTGAACGAGGTACATGGTTCCTATACCAAAGGCAAGAGCAAAGGCGGCATTTCCGAGGAAGGCAAGAACTGTATGTATTCCGAGCCAGTAACTCTGTAAAGCGGGGCTTAAGGGTTTTATCTCCTGCGGAAGCATTGATGATGAAAGCATGAGAATAAATACTACGGGCATAATGAATGAACAGAGAAGGCCGATCCTGTACCTGAATTGGAGAATTAAAAAAATAAAGACTATACACCAGGAAAAAAATGATACGGACTCATGAAAATTAGTGATAGGGATATGACCGGCAGCGACATAACGATAGATAATGCTTGCAGTATGAATGGCAAAACCGAGACCGACCAATGAAAGCATAATCATCGACTTAATCTTCGTGCCTTTTATAAGTTCCATGACGCTGACGATAGTTGCAGCGAAATAAAAGGTTAAGGCAAGTTCGAAAAGGATTGTTCCCATCAGAAACAGCCAAGCTGGCAGTCAGAAATCTTCACATTAAGACTGTCGGCGATCTTGCCGACAGTCTTATAGGGGATATTGAGCTCTTCAGCTATCATCCTTGCGATTCGGCAGGAGAGTCTTCCTTTCACAGCTCTTTTCCTAATTTCTCCAGCTACTTTTTCCTCCACTTCAATAAGATTTTTCGGGGATCTTTGTACTCTCTTGGCCATATGAAAGGTTCTTAAAAATTTTACTATAAAAGGTTTTAAAAACTCAATTGTACTGGTCGAGCGACTCTGGAGCATTAACAGCAGTGCAGTTGAATAGAGATTCAAATCAGGAAGAAATCATTATATTCCTCAAAAATTCTGCACTTATCTCAGGTGCCACTGGATTTATATGCATACCGGAGCCAAGTTCGAAACCTGTGGCGGTATCCACCCGCGGCACTATGCTAAGATACCAATGAAAAAATTTAGAATTTGTATTGACCGGGTTTTCAGACCTTATTACATAATTAAAATCGGGATTATCCAGTCCATAATAAATCTTCGAAAGAGTTGCCCTCAGATTTATTGTGAGGTCCCGTCCTTCTTCTGAACGTATATCGGCAAAAGAACCTGAGTGTCTCTTGGGAAAAATCCAGATATGGAATGCCGAGAGTGCAGCATAAGGAACGAATGACACAAAGTACTCTGTTTCGAGAAGAATCCTTATGCCATCCCTTAGCTCATCCTCTAAAGTCTTGCACATTAAACATTCACCCGTCTCGTCAGAAAATTTTATGTATCCCTCGATCCGGTTTCTCATCTGAAGGGGCGTTATGGGAAGTCCTATCACCTGAGAAACGGGATGTTCCAGGGAGGTGCCCGCAGAGGTTCCACTGTTTTTGAATATGATTACATGCTCAACTCTTTGATCTCCATATATTTCAATGAAGCGTTCTCTGTAGGTCTGTATAACTTCATTCAGTTGGTCGACGGACATAGTGGCCGGTGTGAGATTGTGAAGAGGGGTCTCAATGATGACCTCGTGGATTCCGACTCCGCTGACTCCCTTTTTCAATCCCGAATCCCATCTCCTTTTCTCACCTTCTTCAGAAAGTTTTGAAAATTTATTTCTCACAATCCTTATCTTCCATCCCTTTTCATCAGAAATCCTGGATATCTCATCGGGCGATGCAGATTCATTACTGGGACAGAAGGGACACGTCTGGAGAAACTCGGGTTGTCTTTTTTTCACCTTTGGTTTTACAAATTCCTCAGGTTTTTTACCCTTTTCCTTTGCAATTATTACCCATTTCCTTGCTATTAAGTTCAATCTTATTTCGGGCATATTTACTCCTTCTTAAAAGATTCATGAAATATTTTTTGATATCCTTTCTATTGTGCTTCATCAGAGTTAAAAAACTGCTTCAGGGAAATTATAATATACTAGTGTAGTGTATTCGTAATACTTTTTCTTATTGTCATTCCGGACTTGATCCGGAATCCAGTTTTTTTGCTTCTGGATTCCCGTTTTCACGGGAATGAGTGCGCCTGGAAGCGTGCATGGCCAGAGGGGTGAAAGTCCCCTTCAGGCATACGCTCTCCGGCCTGTAACTGAACGTAACTGCGTCACCGTGAGGTGACGTGGAAAGCAACGAGAGGTGA
>JBFMEC010000214.1:0-2927 GCA_040753575.1 Nitrospirota bacterium
AGGCTGATCAAGAAGGTTGTTCCTTTTCCGACCTCACTGCTAACACTAATACAGCCATCATGTTCTTCTATGATTTCATATACAAGAAAGAGTCCAAGGCCGGAACCCTTTCCCACATCCTTCGTGGTATAAAAAGGGTCAAAGATCTTTGGTAATACCTCAGAAGGTATTCCAATCCCCGTATCTCTTATCTCGATATCCACTGCATTTTCTTCCACGGGACACCCCGTTTCTTCTTCTTTTTTATATATTGCCTGATGTTTTCTTGCGCTGATGAATACACTGCCTTCTTCAGGAATAGCCTCGATGGCATTTTTTATCAAATTCAAAAAAACCTGCTGGATACGTTGCTTGTCAGCAAAGATTATCATGTCCTCCGGTATATCAAGTTTTATGTCCACCATTGCTGGAACCTGGCCTCTAACAAAGGTAATTGTGTCCTCAAAAAGCTTTCTCAGGGGCAGGGTCTCTTTTTTGAATTCCTTGGCTCTCGAAAACTCAAGGAGAGAGCGAACTATATTTTTTGCCCTTTCGGCCTGTTCATCAATCTGCGATAGCAGTTCCTTCTTATATTCCGGATCAGCTTCTTCAATTTCTTCCATCAGTATCTGGGATGAGGAGTATATGTTTGACAGGGGATTATTCAGCTCATGGGCAACACCTGAAAGGAGCGTTCCCAGAGAGGCGAGTTTTTCAGATTGGACGAGGTGCCTCCGTCTCGACTCCAGTTCTTTCAACATTTTGTTAATTGCATCGGCGAGAGAAACAACCTCTCTGTCCTTTGAATTAATCGATACATTTTTAAATCTTCCTTCCGCTATCTCCTTCATGGTTTCCTCTAATGATTTGAGGGGTCTTACCACCATTCGTGATAGAACCTGGCCTATTGTTATACCCGTAAGAGATAAGAAGGTAATTAAAAAGATAAGATTTCTCCTGGTTTTGGAAATGAGTAAACGGATTCTTTCCCGCTCAGCCTTCGAGATATTTTCAGCAAAGGTTGTTATCTCCTTCCCCTTCTCCCTTATTGTGAGCTCTAACCTTGCTTTCCGGTCGGCATCTTGTTTGCCTGATAAGGCGAAGAGTGTCATCGTTTGTTCATATTCTTTCAGGGCATTTTGCATCGTCTTTAATTGCTTGGAGACTACGAGGGTTTTGTATTCCTCCATATGATCTTTGAGGATTTTCTGAGCCTTTGATAAATAATTCATATTTTCTCTGTAATCCGAATCCTGTTCATAGAGAAGAAAGTTCTTCTCAAATCTTCTGATCTCAAGTATGGTATCAAAAAGTTCAGATACCACCTCTCCGAAGATGATCTTTTTTTCTATGAATCTCAGGGTCAGGAGTGAGAAGATGAACAAACCTACAATGACGATGACTCCTGCATAGTAACCGAATGTGATCTTCTGTCTGATACTCGGCTGAAACTTGAACATAATTTATTTTACTACTCAGCATTGCAAAAAGCAACAAAGTATAATTTTTGCAACAAAAAAGAAAAGTATTAATATTGACTATGTGTTTAGCCCCGGGCATAAATTCGTTGCATTATGCAATAAATTAATTTTATCGAAATTATGGAAATTTTAAAAAATTCATTATAATCAAGCAGTTATCATCTGGCATGAATTATGCATTAATAAATTTAAAAGGAGGAAAAGAAGATGAAAAATCTTGGGAAAAAACTGGAAAGGATCTTTACGGCGATAGCCTTTGCCGAAGCCGGAGAATTTGATACCGCCAGGGAGATTTTAAGAGAAGGTGAAAGACCAAAGAAGGTGGATCGCCCAGTACCTACCCAGAGGATTCGCCAGGAGGTTAGAGCGCCTGGAATAAAGAGATAATTAAAAAGGGTATAGAAATCTTGAATGTCCAGGATTGAGCTGTTAAGATGAACCTCTTTAAAAAAACGGAACAGAAATTTCAGAGTTCAGCCATAGAGGAATTGCGTCAGAAGATTACATTGGCGAAGATGCCTTCTTATACCCAGCAGATAGCTGAAAGAGAACTTGACATGCTGGCAAAGATAAGCCCTACCGTTGCTGAATATACGATAGGGCTTGCCTATGTTGAGTATCTCGCCAGTCTACCCTGGAGTAAGAAAACGGAGGACAATATAGATCTCCAGAGGGCTGAAAGGATAATGGATGAAAGACACTGCGGTCTGCAGAAAATCAAGGAGAGGGTTCTTGAGCATCTGGCTGTCAAGAAAATGTTGATGGACAGGAAACCGAGGATACTGGTAGTTGATGACGAGGAGGTGGCAAGGAAGAACCTGGCGCATATTTTAAAAAAGGAAAATTATATGGTAGTGACGGCTGCAAATGGTGCTGAGGCATTTGAAAGGATGGAGACGTCAGACTTTGATGTTGTCCTCAGCGATATCAGGATGGAGAAAGTCAGTGGTATAGACATTCTCGAAAAAGTGACAGTCAAATATCCTGAGTCCAGAGTTATCCTTATTACAGCGTATGCATCAGTTGATTCAGCAGTAGAGGCCATGAAAAAAGGGGCCTTTCATTACATTACCAAGCCTTTCAAGCTTGAAGAGGTCAAGTCGACCGTCAAAGATGCTATCGGAAAGAGGTTGTCGACCATCTCTACAAAGGGCTCTGTTCTCTGTTTTTCAGGTCCTCCGGGAACAGGAAAAACCTCGCTGGGAAAATCCATTGCAGATGCTCTCGGCAGGAAATTTGTGAGAATTTCGCTCGCCGGGATAAAAGATGAAGCAGAGATCAGAGGCCATAGGAGGACTTATGTGGGTGCAATGCCGGGTCGGATCATAGAGGAAATCCGCCGTTCAGGCTTTGCTAATCCAGTTTTCATGCTCGATGAAGTTGACAAGATAAGC
The DNA here is from genome assembly GCA_040753575.1 of Nitrospirota bacterium. GTDB lineage: Bacteria > Nitrospirota > Thermodesulfovibrionia > Thermodesulfovibrionales > SM23-35 > JBFMEC01. The sequence goes on from JBFMEC010000214.1 coordinate 2,855, forward strand.
CAGGATTTTAAGGGAGACCCAGCCTCTGCTTTGCTGGAAGTCCTTGATCCGGAGCAGAATCAGAGTTACATCG
>JBFMEC010000215.1:0-2924 GCA_040753575.1 Nitrospirota bacterium
GAAAGACGAGGATACAAGCTCAAGGAATAAATACACTATAAAGATTCCAAATGATGCTAAAATAGGTAATTATAAGATTAATGACTACCTGCATTCCAACAAAAAATTTCAACTTCCATTGTTGGGATGAAGCAAAGATCTCAGGCACTTGGCTTGGTTATGATTCTACTCCTCTAACTGGATCGCTCAACGGTTTTGGTCCAGCTCCTAGAAGCAGTAGTTATTTCCAAGAAGAGATGACAGAGATGGTACCGGGTCCTACTGGCAAGAGCACTGCTCTTTATACATATAAAGCAGCAGTTGGAAGAGTAAATCTGGTGAGTAGTTATATAAGTGCAACAGGTGTAACTGCTAATGGCTCTGAGTTGGGGGGGACATCATTGATTTTGGACGATAGTATCATAGTAGAAGTAAGTAAACCAGAGTATGAATTTGGAGAAGATGCCCTTATAAATGTAACAGTAAAAAATGACCAAGATACAGAGGTCGTTGGGACATTGACTCTGAGGTTACATGATGTCACCCCTCGAGAACTGGCTGTAGGACCACTTTCTCCCATCTACAATAACATTCAAACCATAACCATACCCCCATATTCACAAATTACTAAATCATTTGTAATCTCTCAATCTGTTTACGACAATCACGGTAATTATTTAGCCACCGCGGTAGTGAATGGTAGGTATAATTGTGCAAGGTTCGAGGTACTTAAAGCTTTTGAAATAACAGCAGTTGTTGAACCTTCTGAAGTAAAAATTAACGAGTTATTTACCTTGAGTGTAGATGTTACAAATTTAATGGACACATCTGCCTCAAATGTTAAGGTTGCAATAGGTGGTCTATATGGTTCAAATATTGGTGAATCAATAAAATATACCATTGACACTTTAGGGAGTGGAAAGACGGATTCAAAGACATGGCAGATATCATTCCCCTCTCGTGGAGTACATTCACTAAATATTGCAGTTTATACCCAAGGAGGAGATTTTGTTAGTGGTCGGGTAGGAGTTAAAGTCATGGAACCTCCACGTTTTTTTCTCGAAGTGGCCAACCCAGAAGAGGTTGGCCTTGGTCAGATATTTTCCGTTACTGGTGATTATTGTTAAAGCTGAAGAAGAAAGCTATGGTGCTACTGAAGAAGAGTGGAATTCAGTTTTAGTGCTTGAAGAAAGTCTCATAAGGATTGAACTCGATGCCCAGGTGCGTGCAGTACTGGATGAGAGTGTTCCCATGATAAATGTCTCCCCACTGTGGATCATAGTGCTGATGTGATTAATCTAAGTTTGGCAACGAGTGAACCAGCCGATGGGAAATCAGCACTAAGTCAGGCATCTGATAATGCGGTAAAAAAAGGGGTTATTGTTGTAGCTGCTGCTGGTAATGATGGACCTATATATAGCTCAATTACCCCTCCAGGAGACGCAAGGTATGTAATTACAGTTGGTGCAATAGATAAGAATAATGTAATAGCAGACTTCAGTAGTCGGGGTCCTACAGCAGATGGAAGGACTAAACCCGATGTGGTAGCCCCGGGTGTAGATATTACCTCTTGTGTTTTAGATAGTAGCTTTGGGACCAAGAGTGGTACCAGTATGTCAACACCGCATGTCTCAGGCGTTGCAGCCTTACTTGTTCAGGCATATCACCCTAAGCCCCAACAGGCAAAAGAGGCGATCATGAAGAGTGCTGTAGACCTTGGGTATGAAACAAATACTCAAGGAGCAGGGAAGATCGATGGATATGGAGCTTATCAGTATCTTTCAGAGATACTTCAAGCAACTACGCAAATACTCTATCCCGGGGATACGGCAATTATCAATTATACAATAACCAACCTGGGTAATGTAGACGATACGTTTAAGGTTCAGTTTGATGCAGATGATATAAATGGAAGGTTTGAAGCATATCCAACCAGTATACAAGATGATTGGGTAAGTATAATAGACTTGGTAAGTTCAACCCCAGGTAAGGAGGCAGATGAAAAAGCTGATATTGCAATTCCTATTGACTGGGCTGGGATGGAAAATACTATGTACAGCTTCTCTATCTCTGCTACGAGCATAGTTGATGAAGATGCTACTGATTACGATGTAGGGTGTATCCAGGTTCTTGCTACCAAGAGGAGTATGGTTCAATATATTAAACTGGAGATAGAATGGCTTATCTCTGATGTAGAAGGGTTGAATATAAATCAAGGGATAAAGAACAGTCTACTTAGCAAACTGAATAATGCTTTAGCTAAATGTGAACAAGCATTGCAAGATGTTATTGGAGGAGAAGAAAAACAGGCAAATAATATGCTCAATACAACAAGTAATATGCTTAATGCCTTCGTTAATGAAGTTGAGGCACAGAGTGGAAAAAAGATTACGGTAGAGGTTGCAGATGATTTGATCTCCAAGGCTCAAAAGACCAGAGATCATATTACCACTGCTATTGAAACTCCCTTAAAATTAAGGGGGACAAAAGTCTCTGAGTCTGTACCAGGGAGAAAGGTTGATGAACCAAAGGTGAGTAAACTCTTGCAGAACTATCCCAATCCGGTTAAAGAAGGGACCTGGATACCCTATCAGTTAGCAGTTGACAGTGTACAATGTAGCGTGAAGATCTATAATATCACAGGACAGTTGGTAAGGACAATTGAGGTAGGTAAAAGAAAGGCAGGTTTTTATACTCAGACAGAAGATGGAAGGGCCATCTATTGGGATCGCAGGAATGATCAAGGAAAGAAGGTGGCCGCAGGGCTATACTTCTACCAACTGAAAGCAGACCAATTCACCCAGACCAAGAGGATGTTAGTAATAAGGTAGCTGTCTTATCCTTAAGTGATATAATTACTTGCTTCCTTCTTATCCAGATTTAAGGGGGTCGTCGTAAGGGATCGGGTCTTGAAATAACAAATAACTTTGCTTAAAATTTTCACT
>JBFMEC010000216.1:0-2889 GCA_040753575.1 Nitrospirota bacterium
CCATAATCCTTGTGAGGTCCTTTCTCTGCTGAGGTTTACCAGGGATAACGCTTCCAGCCGGGCATGTCGTAGTGTCTGCACCGAGAGGCGTGGCACTTGAGCGCTGTATTCCTGTATTCATGTATGCGCCATTGTCATAGCAGATGTAGAGCATATCATGACCGCGCTCCGCAGCACCTGAGAGACTCTGGAGACCTATATCATAGGTTCCGCCATCACCACAGAAGGTTACAAATTTTATTTCCTTATCAATCATGCCTTTCTTCTTCAGAGCCCGATACATCGTTTCGACACCCGCAATCGTTGCAGCAGCATTTTCGAAGGCGCTGTGTATCCAGGGAATCTTCCATGCGGTATACTGTGAAATACATGTTGAAACCTCAAGGCATCCCGTTGAAGAACAGGCGATGATAGGATAATCCGACGCAATGAGAACCATCTTAACCACAATCGGTGCGCCACAGCCCGCACACATTCTGTGACCGTGCGTCAGCAGATCTTCCTTCTTCGAAAGTTCCTTTAATCTTAGAGCTGTTGCCATTTTTTATCCCTCACTATTTAAATTTCAATAACCAAACAAAGAAATAGTCAAAAACTAAATTCCTTTTCCAAAACCTCTTTGGTTAATTGGTGCTTGGTGTTTGGTTATTCTCATTATTCTCTCACTCCTATATATTCTTTAAATATCTTTACCTTACCAGTCTTTACTATTTCCACCAGTTCGGATAAAACCTGCTCTGCATGTTGTGGCAGGTAATCTCTTCCGCCCAGACCATATATCTTATTAATCATTATTGGCCTTTCCCTGTGGGGATAAAGTGCAGAGCTTACCTCCGTAAACAAAGGACCATAACCTCCAAAAGAATCGGCCCTGTCCAAAACACAGATAGCCTTCAGATGTTTCAGACCATTCCCTACTTCTTCATAAGGGAATGGTCTGAAGAGGCGTGGCTTTAAGAGACCGGCCTTAACACCTCTATCCCTGAATTCATCCACAATATCCTTCGAGGTTCCGGCTGCAGAATTTAAGATCACAAGGGCTATCTCTGCATCCTCAAGTCTATAAGTTTCGAAGAGACCATATCTTCTTCCTCTTATCTTTTCGAATTCTTCAGCAACGTCAAGGACAACACCCTTCACCTTTGTCATCACCTCGTGCTGGGCTCGCTTATACTCATGATAAAGGTCAGGTAAAATCAAGGGACCATAGCTTTTCGGATGATCGATATCAAGGAGAGGATTTAAAGTCTTAAATTCTCCAATGAAGTTTTTTACTTCTCCGTCTTCAAGATACTCTATCCTCTCTATTGAATGACTTATTATGAAACCGTCAAGACAGATCATTACCGGAAGCCTTATATCCATGTGTTCACCAATTCTAAAGGCCTGTATCGTATTATCATAGGCCTCCTGGGCATTCTCAGACCAGAGTTGTATCCAGCCGGAGTCCCTGGCACCCATAGCATCAGAGTGGTCGCCATGGATATTTAAGGGGGCCGAGAGTGACCTGTTCACAACGGGCATGACTATGGGGAGTCTCGTACCGGAGGCTACAAAGAGCATCTCCCACATAAGGGCAAGTCCCGGTCCGCAGGTGGCTGTTGCAACCCTACCACCGGCAGCAGAAGCGCCGATACATGCACTCATTGCACTATGTTCACTCTCAACGAGTATAATCTCGGTATCAACCTTGCCGTCCGAGGCGAAACTTGAAAACCTTTGCATAAGATCTGTCTGGGGAGTGATGGGATAGGCAGCACATACATCTGGATTTATCTGTCTTAATGCCTCGGCTACTGCCTCATTTCCTGTAACCGCCACAATCCTTGCCATTACTTGCCCTCCTCCACCATTACTATTGCCTTCTTTCCCTTTTTCCCCGGACACTCAAGAGGACATATACCACAACCCTTGCAATAGTCATAATCATATTCGGCCCTCTTTCCATTTTTTACTTTAATTGCCATGTCGGGACAATAGAGCCAGCAAAAAAGGCATTGTATACAATTTTCTTCGATCCATACCGGCTTAAAGGTTCTCCATGATCCGGTCTTAAATTCCGCTGCGTTTCCAGCTTCAAGTATGGTAGCTCCGGGAGTAAGTTCTTTCCATCCCTTTAATTTCATCTCTCCCTTACCTCCTCATATCCTCGCCTTGTTGCTTCAAGATTGCCATCTATTATTTTCTGGGAAAATTTCTTTCCGAAACTTTTTCTCACATCCTCAAGGAGATGCTCAAGGCCCACAAGACCGGTAACCTTACACAGTGCGCCAAGCATAGGAGAATTTGGCAAAGGCCTTCCTATACATTCCATGGCTATCTTTGTAGCATCAACGGTGAAGACCCTCTGTCCAGGTTTTGCTTTGAGTTTTGCCTTTATCTCTCCTGGATCTCTCGGAGTATTAACGACAAATATCGCATTCTCTGTAGCCCCTTCCGAAACGTCAAGGCTATCAAGCAATGTAGCGTCAACAACACTGACAACCTGGGGATAAAGGACCGGACAGTGCATCCTTAGCTCCTTAGAACTTATCCTGTTATATGCCCTGAGTGGAGCTCCAGCCCTTTCAGGTCCATATTCAGGAAAGGCCTGCACGTATCTTCCCCCGGCTAAACAGGTATCTGCAAGAACCTTTGCAGCAGTTACAGTTCCCTGACCCCCTCTACCATGCCATCTTATTTCCACTGTATCAGCCATTTTTCTTCCTCCGTAATTAATCATTTTAGCTAAATGCGGGCCTATTTTCAAGCTGCCGAATTGCCCATAATCCACCATCAAACTGAGGCAACCGGCGGCTGAAGACAATTTTTGATAAGTTTATGGCTTTAATTTCGGAGATCGCACTTTAAACGTGATGGAGAACGGCGTCCCAATTCATCAATTCTGCC
>JBFMEC010000217.1:0-2861 GCA_040753575.1 Nitrospirota bacterium
GGCTCCCTTCAATAATAGCGCTATCTACCCTAAGTTTCTCATTCTTCTTCGAGTATTCGAAAATCTTTCTTGCTATAAGTACAGGGTCATCGTAGCTGATAGCTATGCCAACGGGTCCCTTAAAGTGATCCTTTGCTATCGACACAGGCGTATTTTCTGTGGCTATCTTTGCCAGTGTATTTTTAACCACCCGATACTCAAAGTTGCTTTCCTTAAGCAATCTTCTCAATTCAGAAAGTTCGGCAACGGTCAATCCTCTATAATCAGTGAATATTACAGCCTTTGATTTGCCGAAGTCCTCTCTAAGTTCCATTAAGATTTCCTTCTTTCTTTCCTTCCTCAGTTTAGACCCCCTTTCCCAGAGTTACCAGGTCAACTGGTATACCTGGTCCTGTGGTTGATGAAATGTATAACTTCTTTAGATATTTGCCTTTACTTGTAGCAGGTTTCGCCTTTACTATCGAATTAATAACTGCTTTTGCATTCTCAACGAGTTTCTGGGGGTCAAAGGAAACTTTCCCAATTGGTACGTGGACGATCCCACCCTTTTCAGCCTTATATTCTATCTTTCCTGCCTTTATCTCTTTAACAGCCTTTGCAATATCAAAGGTCACGGTACCAACTTTGGGGTTTGGCATAAGTCCTCTCGGGCCAAGTATCTTGCCGAGTTTTCCCACAAGACCCATCATATCAGGAGTCGCCACAGCCTTGTCAAAGTCAAGCCAGCCTTTACTTATCCTGTCAACCAGATCCTCTGCACCGACAAAGTCTGCATCTGCTTCCCTCGCTTCTTTCTCCTTTTCTCCCTTTGCAAAAACCAGGACTTTCACCTTTTTACCGACGCCATGGGGCAGGGCTATAGTGCCTCTCACCATCTGTTCCGATTTCCTTGGGTCGATCCCAAGATTAATTGCAAGATCAACCGTCTCATCAAACTTGGCGTAGGACAAATCCTTTACAAGACCTATCGCCTCATCGAGAGGGTATTCCTTGCCCACTTCAATCTTTTCCTTTACTGCTGTTAGTTTCTTACCCATTTCAACCTCTTAATCCACAATTTCCAGTCCCATACTCCTTGCGGTGCCACTTATAATCTTTACGGCCTCATCAAGAGAATAGGCATTAAGGTCAGGAAGCTTTTTCTGTGCTATTTCTTTAACCTGCGCGGATGTAATTTTGCCAACCTTTTCTCGGTTAGGAACAGCTGATCCCTTTATAATGCCAGCTGCCTTTTTGAGTAAATCTGATGCAGGTGGTGTTTTAGTTATAAATGTGAATGATCTGTCTGAATAGACAGTCAGTACCACTGGTACTATTATATCACCAAGTGCCTGGGTTTGACCATTAAAGGCCTTACAAAACTCCATAATATTAACACCGTGTGGACCTAAAGCGGGTCCCACAGGTGGTGCAGGATTCGCTTTACCTGCTGGTATTTGCAGTTTGACCTGTGCGACTATTTCCTTCTTAGCCATGAAAACCCCCAAATGGATAAATGACAAATTCCAAGGCCCAAATTCCAAAAATTTTTACATTTGAGCTTTGAATTTTAGATTTTATGTTCATGCTTTCTCCACCTGAAAAAAATTAAGTTCTACCGGTGTCTGTCTGCCAAAGATGCTTACCATGACGCAGAGCCTGCCATGCTCGATATCAACATCATCAACTGTACCGACAAAGTTAGTGAAGGGGCCGTCAATAATTCTGACGGCCTCTCCCCTCTTGAAGATTGTTTTAACTTGTGGAACAGGCCCTTTTTCTATTTGTTGAAGTATAAGGGTGATTTCCTCTTCTGAAATGGGAACTGGTTTTGTTCCACCCACAAAGCCCGTCACACGGGGTATGCTTCTGACAAAGTGCCATGTCTCATCATCTAATTCCATCTCAACAAGTATATAGCCAGGGTAGAATTTCTTGTCGCTTTCCCTTTTCTTACCACCTCTTAACTCGATAATTCTCTCTGTCGGTATAAGTATCCTCGATATCTTATCTTTTAGCCCCTTTTTCTCTTTCTTATCTTCAATAGAAAGCTTAACCTTTTCCTCGAATCCTGAATAAGTATGCACTACATACCAGTTCTTACCCATATATCACCTTAAGACTTTACCCACCAATTTTGAGAGACCGAGATCAACAATACCCAGGAACAAAGAAATAATCACTACTGTAATTATCACAACCCAGGTCGAACCAATAAGTTCATCCTTTGAAGGAAAAATCACCTTCTTTACCTCGATCTTCACTTCCCTTAAGAATTCCTTTACTTTTTTTATCATTTTTATTTCTTGGCAGGCCAGGAGGGATTTGAACCCCCAACCCTCGGATTTGGAGTCCGATGCTCTAGCCGTTAGAGCTACTGGCCTACGCCTTCGTCTCCTTGTGCAGTGTATGTCGTCTGCAATGTCGGCAGTATTTTTTAAGCTGAAGCTTGTCAGGCGTATTCTTTTTATTCTTCATGCTTGAATAGTTCCTATTCTTACACTCCGTGCATTGAAACAAAATTATATCTCTCATTATTTATCACTCCAGTATCGCGGTAACAACGCCGGCCCCTACAGTCTTTCCACCCTCTCGTATGGCAAACCTCAACCCTTCCTCCATAGCTATGGGTGATATCAATTCAACTGTCAGAGTCACATTGTCTCCGGGCATCACCATCTCCACACCTTCCGGTAAATAGGCTACCCCTGTTACATCCGTTGTCCTGAAATAAAACTGGGGCCTGTACCCCTTAAAAAAAGGTGTGTGCCTCCCGCCTTCCTCCTTCGTCAGTACATATACCTCAGCCTTGAATTTCGTGTGGGGCGTTATCGTCCCAGGCTTCGCTAAGACCTGCCCCCTCTCTACCTCATCCTTCCCTA
>JBFMEC010000218.1:0-2853 GCA_040753575.1 Nitrospirota bacterium
TGGTTTATCTAACTACGAAGAAAATATGTCGGAGGGTAATCTTCCTGGAAGATTTAACAGATATGATCTATCAACTTATGGAGAGACAACCTTATTAGATTCGTACTCCTTTTTATTATCGCTAACATATAGACAACCGACTCTGCTGAATCCCTTTCTGTAGGCGTCGTTAAAATCCAAACCTTTGATTAAGAGATAGAACCATACATCAATTTCTCTCCATTCTAAAATAGGATAGGCAGAAAGCTGATGAACTATTTTTTTATTGAAATACGTGTCTTGCCGGTTTCTTCTTCGTGCTGACTCTTTTTTTCTTATTCCTTCAAAACTAATGACTCCGTGCTTACCATTAACTCTATTAACTATAGTAGCTATGGGGGCAGCCTTAAATACACTACAACACCATGCATTTGTCCTGCTAGGCGGTCCGATAAGTTTACACATTTCAAAAAATGTATGGTTGCTTGAATTTTCACAAAGAGGAATTTTCTTATTATTTCTGAAGAATCGGTCAATATAACTATAGGTATCAGGATATTCTATGGTAGTATTGCCGAATATATGAAAAACCTTATTGACGCCTAATGCTTTTCTTATAAGGTATGAAACTACCGTACTATCCTTCCCGCCACTAAAAGAAACAACGGGTTTCCTCTCGGGGTAGGATTTGATAATTTCTTTAATAAATGAAATTGCCTTCTTTTCTAATTCATCAATCCTTGTCTTGTTTGCTTTATAAAGAGTCTTTTGAGTTACATATTTAGTTAAATTATCCCTGTGGGGGTACTCTTTTATAATTGTAGGTTTCCCATTTGCAGAAAGCCGAAATAATCTCCTTCCATTAAACCATATAGTTTTATGCCTCATCCAAAGTTTTTCTTGCCAACTTTCACCCGGGAATTTTTTGCCGGTCCCTTTCTTTAAAAATCTACATTCTTCATAAAACATGGGTTTTAGATCTGAACATATTTTAACTCCTTTATGCCCGCAGTTCTCACACTCGCTTTTTAATAGAGGAACTCCACACTCTTTACACCACCATAAGAAATTATTTGAGAGAACCATATAATTTCTCCTTATTTTTGTTTTCTTTTCTCTTTAGGCATCTTAGTGTCTTATTCGTAAACTTAGGTAGAGACTTGTCATTGTATATAATCGTCAATTCAATTGAAACTATCTCTCTACCCAACACTTATAGAAAATTTAATACTTCAATCCCTCTTCTTCTCTACAACCTTCCCTGAAATATTGGCAACTCTAACCATATTAAACCCACATTCAAAAGACATGTCCACGTCATGGACACGTTAACAGAAACATGTCCAAAAATACACTAAATTTGGACACGTTTTTAAAAATTTGTCCATGTCATGGACATGTTATTTTGATAACAAATTAAAGAGCTTTACATTAAGATAGATATTTTCCTTTCCCATCTTTTTCACTCTCAAAATCCCTATCTTTTCAAGCTCCTTCAAGTATTCTGCTGCAGTCTTTCTCTCAGCAATGTCGGCATTAACAAGGAACTGCACTTTTGTGTAGGGCTGGTGGAACAATAATTCGACAAGCTCTTTCGAGTAGACCCTTGAGGGCAAGCGATTCTTTGCAGTTTCCAATGTCTTTTCGAGCAGTTCCCGAATAGCAATGATCTTCTCCCTGGTATGTGCCGATGTTTGTTCCACTGCTTCAAGCATGAAGAGTATCCATTGTTCCCAGGCGCTCTTTTTTGTAACGTCCCTGAGCAGCCGGTAATAATCATTTTTGTTCTCGATGATATATTTGCTCAGATACAAGACCGGGAAATCGAGCATATCCTTAAGAACCAGGAAAAGGATATTCAATATCCTGCCAGTCCTTCCGTTGCCGTCAGTAAAGGGGTGAACGGCCTCAAACTGATAGTGGATCACAGCGAGTTTAATGAGTGGGTCAACAGTGTCGCCTGAGTGGATATAGTCTTCAAGGTTTTTCAGTTTTTCTCTAATGACCTGTTCTCCTTCTGGAGGAGTATATATTATTTCTCCGGTGGACATGTTCTTAATCTGTGTGCCTGGGACATTCCGGATACTTGCTTGTGTTTCTTTGATGGTCTGATAAATTCTGATAAAAAGGTTTGTTGTAAGAAGAGGCCTCTTTTTGAGCGTATGAAACCCTTCCGACAGGGCTTCCCGGTACCTTAGCACCTCTTTTGTTGCAGGGTCTATTTGTGCAGTTTTAGCGGTCAGTGCTTTAAACAGGGCATCCGTCGTAGTGATAATATTTTCTATTTCAGAGCTTGACTGTGCCTCCTGAAGTACAATGGTATTGACCAGCATTGCCTGGTTGGGGATAATCCCGCCATATCCCTTTAACTCTGCCAGCGCCCTGCCAGCTGTGACAGCCTTTTTCAAAACAGCATTTGTCTCTATATTTTCTTTAGGGGGAAGCAAGGGGAGTTCGTTATAAGGCTTAAGAGGGTCATATTTCATTTTTTTAGTCTTCACGATCCTCAATACCTCTTCTTCTCCACAACCTTCCCGATTATCTTGTATTGATTCTTATCTGATAGTTCGATGTCCGGATAGTTCGGGTTCAGGGGATGAAGGATCCTTGTCTTCCCATATTTCTTGAGCTGCTTAAACACAGCCTCGTCCTCTTTATTCTTGAGGACCACATAATCGTTGTGGTCGGGTTTAATGTGAGGGTTGACGATGATATTTCCCCCGGCAAATCCGGGAACATGAAGCTCCTGTACCCTAAGACAGTGATTTTCTGCATCTGGAAGATATTATAGGATAAATATACGAAAAATATTTTAGTGAGGATTATGGTACCCCCTGCAGGAATCGAACCTGCGACACCAGGTTTAGGAAACCT
>JBFMEC010000219.1:0-2812 GCA_040753575.1 Nitrospirota bacterium
TTTTCTTCCGCTATCTTTGAATAGAATTCCAAAAATCCCGCACATAATTATTCCCCAGATAAAACCTCTTCAAAGACTTTCAGATACAATTCTGCTGATCTCCTCCAGGAAAATTGTTCCACTCCTTTTGAAATAACCTCCCTATCCCATTCTTTTCTGAAAGCAATTTCTATAGAATTTGCAAGTGCCTCAGCATTTTGCGGTTCTACAAGAATACCATTGTTTTCGTTTATAAGTTCAGGTATTCCCCCAACTTGGGTAGCTACCACAGGAAGACCACAGGCAAGAGCCTCTAAAATAACACTGGGTAACCCTTCTCTGAGACTTGGAAGACATAATATATCACCTGCATTCATCCATAGAGGAATCTCATCATAGGGTCTATTACCCTTTAGGTGCACTTTTTCAGTAAGTTTCTTCTCTTTTATCAACTGAGTTATTTCATATCGCAAGGGTCCTTCTCCTATCAAAACAGTGTCAAAAAAAAGGGTTTTCCTTTTTTGAAGGATTGATAATGCCTCTATCAGATTGTTGATACCTTTAACCTCCTGGAGTTGCCCTACAAATATCAAGTACTGTTTATTCTGATTTAGGTCCAGTAATTTCTTTGTATCGTTCTTATTTTCTTTCACACTAAATTTATCCCTATCAACCCCGTTTTGAATCACAATTACCTTTTTCCAATCCATACCAAGATTCTCTATAATTTTATGAGAAAGAGCCTCGCTTACTGTTATAATTTTACTGGCATGATTCAACGCCCAGATAATCTGTGGTCTTCTAAAGCGATAATTTCCATACAGATTTATATCGCATCCATGAGCAGTAACTATTACAGGAACTCCTGTTTGCTTTCCAATCCTTACAGCAGTTACACCATCAGGGTATACCCAGTGGGCATTGATTAAATCAATATTTTTGCTCTTAATGATTCCCTTCATCAGCTTTGATATAGCGATTGTCATTAAAACCGGATGAATAGGTCTTGATAACACAGGCACAAAGGGATATTTCGGGTAATATACATTAAAGCCATTCCAGTTTTTGAAATAAGGAATTCTGGAGTACTCATACCAGGTTTGGTTTAGCATGCCCAGTTTATTTAATCCATTAAATAAGGCCTTTGAGAAAGTACTATTTGGAAACCATGGAAGAGGTGAAACAATGCTAACATTAGTCTTTTTCTGTATTTCCTGAACCAAGCTCGCAACAAAGTTACCCCTTAATAATTGGACAGGATTAGGAAATAGATTAGAAAATATGAGAACGTTAAGTCTTCTCATTTACTCTTAACATTATCTAAGGTTCTAGTAACTGACAAAGGGCATCAGCAACAGCATAAGATAAGACGCATTCAACTTCTGATGAATGCAGAGTATAAAGTCTTGTATTCTTCCATCATCCCTTCAATGCTGAACTTATCTACGACTCTCGATCTTGCCTTTTTCCCCATTTTTATGATGAGGTCTTTCTCTTTTAATAGGTACTTCATCCTATCAGCAAGAATTCTGGAATCACCTGGAGGCACTAAATAGCCTGTAACCCTATCCAGAATAACTTCCTGGTTTCCTCCAACACTTGTCACCACTGTGGGAATGCCTGTAGCCATTGCTTCCAGAAGACTTACGTTGTGCCCCTCGCTGAGAGAAGAAAGAACAAATATATCCATCGCATTTAAAAGTTCTGGAGTATCTCTTCGTTCCCCAAGAAAAAGCACTCTATCTCTGAGACCTAATTCTTCAGTCTCATGCTCAAGTTTATTCCTTAATTCTCCATCTCCCACAATTAAAAGTACCGCATCTTTATTAGCTTTAGAAAGTTCTGAGAATGCCTTGAGAAGGGTAGAATGGTCTTTTACAGGCGTCAATCTGGCAACTATTCCTACAACTGGAGCATCCTGCTTTATCCCTATCTTTTTTCTAAATGCCTTCCTCTTCTCTAAATCGGGACAAAATCTATCCGTATCAACACCATTGTAAATAACAGTAATCCGCTCTGGCGAGATTTTCTGGTTTTTTATCATTGACTGTTTTACATCCTCTGAAACACAGACGATGCTATCAGTGAAACGGCTAAGCACCCTTTCCGTCCAGGCCCTCCTTTTTTTGTCAACATTAGAATGCTCTGTGTGAATATGCCTCAAATCCTTTATGCCCTTAGCGGCCAACACACCATAGAGCCAGGCAGAGTAATTATGAGTATGAAGGATCTTTATATCTTTCTCTTGCAATAGTCTCCTTAACCTTGATATCAGTAAAAAGTCTATTCCTTCTTTTTTCTCAATACAATAAACTTGAACCCCTTTTGATTTAAGTTTCTTCTCAAGACTTCCTCCTTCTCTAAATACGCATACAGAAGGAAGAAATCTGTTACCATCCAACCTGAAAACAAACTCATATATCAGTGTCTCTATCCCTCCTACCTCCATTGAGTAGTTAAGATAAAGTATAGGGATGGGAGCAAGTTCTTTTCTGTTATAACTCATCAGTCCCTATGAGAAAAAAGCCATATTAAAGATCTTTTAAATACTAAGTTGAGGTACTCCCGCCAGTCTGGGTAGGCATTTTTTACAAAGTCAGTATTCCTGTGTTTTAGTAAGGTCACAGACTCGTCAGGGGCTATACTATCGATTACCACCTCTCCTTCATCATTTGCAGTGTAACTTTTTCCATGAGAGTCGTGTAAGACTACACCTGGTGATACAATGAGGGTGACGCCATCAACAGAACAGGAATTCGAATTAACAATTATATATGCATAATTAGCATTAAATAGAGAAACATTCTTCATTGCCAGAAGTCTATCCAGTAAC
>JBFMEC010000220.1:0-2782 GCA_040753575.1 Nitrospirota bacterium
GTAAGGGGACTTTCTATCTGCCGGAAGGGTTCAAATATGATTGCGAGGTTTTCAGGGGCAATGCCAATTCCAGTATCTGCCACGCTAAATTCAACTCCGCCATCATTTTTATGGACGTCCACGGTAACACTACCTTTTTCGGTAAACTTCACAGCATTATTTATAAGATTCTTCAGGATGACTTTCAACTTTTCTGGATCCGTTCGCAAAGTTAGTTCTGGCTCGACATTCCAAACAAAATTGAGACCCGAATTTTCACAGAGACTCCTGGTCTCAGATTTGATTTCTTCAACAAGACTGGAGACACTAATTTCTTTCAGTTCTACTGACTTTGCCTCCAGGCGACTGATCACAAGAATAGAGTTTATAAGCTCAAGCAACTTCTGCGAATTTTTTCCTATCCTTTTCAGGGCATCAATCTGTTCTTCTGTCAGTTTGCCAGCAACACCATCAAGAAGAAGATCGTTATAACCTATAATACTGATGAGTGGAGTACGTAGTTCATGGGAGATAATTGACAAAAAATCTGACTTGAGGCGGCTGGCGCTCTCTGCCTGCTCTCTTGCCAGCCGCTCTGCCTCTATCCTTCTCCTTTCTTCAGCCTTTTCCCGGTCTGAGATAAATCCCAGACCAGCCGCGATTACATTGAAAAGCAGGATTTCCAATAACTTGTCAAAATCGTCCGGAGAAAGGCCTTGCCAGTTCATTATTGTAACGGGTAGATAAAGAGCAGTAATGCTAAGGGAAGTGATAATACCACCTCGTAGTCCAAACCAGAATCCTGATAGGATCAGGGGAAGAAAGTAAAGTTCACGATAGAAGATATGGTAATAGATCTGGCGCATTTCGGTAATATAGTGTAGTGAGCTGATAGCTATCACCAGTGTCGCCACAATAATTATTCTTGTTCTCAATATTCTTCACCCATGTCTGCCACCGGACGCAATTTAATTAGATTACTTCTACATTAGTTAATGAAAAGAGGTGTCCCTCTTGCTGGACTGTGCTACCACTTTTTTATAGGACCATGTCCACTGGTTCCCCTTCCATTCTCTTTCTTGACTTTCAACGGCCTTTCGGTCTCTTCTCTCTTAACCAGCAACTTCTGCTCTCTCGTCTTTTCTATTTCTCTTAATACAGGCATTCTGCCTTTCCCAGTTTTTCCAATCTTCTTGTCAAGATTGGTTCTCATTGGTCTATCTGTATTTTTCTCCTTCCCTATCAGTGGCTCACCAAACCCACTACGCCCAATCGGCTCTTTTCGCTCGAAGGATCTCTCAATCTTTCTTCCCTGAGGTGCTTCCTTTATTCTGTGTTCTGAACGCACCATTTCGCGGGACGACCAAAATTTCACGATCGAGTTGGTTCTTTCTCCTGCAAACCGCTGGTTCTCTCTCAGGTCCTTAACCCGCATATCCCTGATTCTCTGTGAAGGCTGTTTTATACCTGGCCTTTCCCTGTGAACAGGCATGGTGATCCCTCTTTCAGGTTTTATTTCAGGCCTTCCAATGCTTATTTTTCCTCTGAGGAAGGGGTTCTCTCTCATCCTTATATTTACTACAGGTTTCCCCGCAGTGAAGGTATCTCGATGGATAACTGTTACTGCATCATGTACGAACACATTTTTATATACATTCTTTACCTTGGTCTTATTAATATTAATTATGTTTACACTTGAGGGACCATAATATCCGTAATATCCGTATCCGTAATAAATTTCCCCAGGGGCAAGAGGAACCCAGGCAACATACTCAGGTGTATACACCCATCCTACGAAGCCGGGACCCCAGTAAACAGCACCTCTTGAGGGCGGTACCCAGCACCATCCAAGGGATGAAATGCGTGCCCATCTTCCATAATGGTAAGGAGCCCATCCCCAGGGGTCGTAAGAAATCCAGACATAATCATCATCCATCCATAGCCATCTTCCATGCCTGTATGGGGTCCATCCAATAGAAACAACAATTGTAGGTGTCCAGACATAACCATATTCTCTCACATACACCCATTTTCCATATCTATCAAAATCATACGAGTAGATGGAAAGATCTTCAGGTAGATAACGTGAGCTGTACCTTCTATCGGAGAGTGAGTAGTCCCTTTCTCTATTCCACCTTTCCCATTCATCGTGAGAACGCAAAGGATAAAGGTCTGCATAATCCTCTCCCTTGATCAATAGCGCATATCCATTAACAACTTCAGTACTTTTGACTCCATTGTCGGCATAGACCTTACCTGTGAATACCGAAATCTTGGCATAACCATCCTCAGATACAACGAGACTGAAGGTCGTTTTTTCAGTGGCACGGATTAAAGCAAAAGGTGTATCTACAAAGAGTTTCCCCCTGCCTCCCTTAAAATTCACATAGGCAATTCCAGCAGTCAGATAAAATCGAAGGGGTTCCCTTTCTGTCTCCACTATTTCGAGGGAAGTGCGACCATTGAGTCTAACAAAACTGCCATCTTTTACCTGTAACTCTGTTCTTCCTTCTTCCAGCACCCATATTTTGTCACCCTCCCTCAGGGGCATGTTCACTGCAGCGGCGACCCATTCAGACGTATCCACTGTGCTGATCTGGACATCGCCTTCAATAAGACTTATACGCATCGCACCAAGGTTTGAGGAATAAGAATACGAGGGTGCGAGAAAAAGAATTACTATACAGCATTGCATAAATAAAGCTACATGATAGTTTACTGATATGGACGCAGATAGCCCATAACTTGAGACGGATTCTTCTGTATGCTGCGAAATGTCGAAGTCAGGGCGGAGCGGAGTTCG
>JBFMEC010000221.1:0-2757 GCA_040753575.1 Nitrospirota bacterium
TGGGAAGAACCATCCGTATCATAACAAGGGCAGAAGGTGAAAAGATTGAGCATGTCGTAGATTTCGATTTCTCAAAATATGATGATGAATTCCTTTCAGAAGAAGGGAAAGAGAAAGACTTATTTCTTGATGACATTTCTATTCCTCTAATAACTCGTGTTCCTGCTGCAATAAAGGAAAAGAAAATAAGGATAGGGACGAAATTGATTGATCGCGAGCCCAAGGGAACCCTGATCGAAATATCTAATTTGAAGGGAAGCTGGACAAAAGAAAAAATACGAAATGTCTACGAAGATGTAACAAAACTTGAGTCAATCTTTGAAGAAAAAAGAAAACATAATAAGGACGAACGACACATTAGGGCTAAAAACTCGAAAAACGCTAACAATTCTCTTCCATTTGACGTTTACGTTTATAAAGACAAAATTCACCAGAGTTTAAAGGAAGAATATTTGAAGGAACTGTGGAGACTACTCGATGATCAATCCGTCCTTAAGGTTGAAGGTTCTTACGATGAACAAAAATCTGTTTTTAAATTCGATCTCAACGGACAGTCTAAGGTACTGCCCTTGAGTGATCCAGATATTGTCGGATTAACGGTTTTCAACAAGCGTTTCGGACGGGGGGGTGAAAAACTCGACAAAAGACCTTCAAAGAAGACAGAGTGCGGCTCTTTTCATTTTGGATTTTACATTTTCGATTTTAGACCTCAAGCCCCAGCTAAGTACAGGCTTGACAAGAAAGACAAGGACATAATACGTGAGCATAGGATTTATCTTTACCGTGACGGCATTCGAGTTTATCCATACGGCGAACCAGATGATGATTGGTTGCAAATAGACATGTATCGCGGGACTATTGCTGCGGGGCATTTTCTCAGCAACGAGCAGGTTGTTGGATATGTTAAAATAACACAAGGGCAAAACCCGAACCTTAAGGATAAAACAAGTCGTGAAGGTCTTATAACAGAGGGTAACGCAACCGAGGATTTTATTGTTCTTGTTCAAACTCTTCTTCGATACATAAGAAGGAAGCCTTTCGCTCAATATCTTATTAGCCATAAAAGCCAAACTGCCCATGAAATATTTCGAACACAAGAGATTCAGCAAAATATAGAAAAACTCAAGAAAATTGTTGGAGGCAGCAAAAAAATTGCGGATTTGATTGCAGTAACAGAGAAAGCGTATCGTATTGAACGGGAGTTTTTGATTCAACGGGCAGAAACGACAGAAGAATTAGCAGGTGTCGGGCTTTCTGTTGAAACTTCTTCCCATGATATTATGGCCGTTATGGGTAAGGCAATGGGCACTCTGGATGGCTTGATCAGAGAGTCCCTTCGCGGAGGCGAATGGGACGACGACGTTCTTCAAGAAGAACTTCAGTCTCTACGTGGAATGCTATCTTTCGTGGAAGCACAACTGAAGGATATTCAACTTCTCTTTAAATCCTCAAAACAGCGACGTAGGTTGATCAGAATTCACGAGATACTTGAAAAAATAGAACGCATTTATCGAAGAATACTAAAAGACAACCACATTAAGTTTTCAATTCGAAAAACAGGATCACCACTTGTGGCTAAAACCACAGATGCTGTTATTATGCAGTTGCTAATAAATCTTTTTGACAATGCCATTTATTGGCTACAGACTGTTGCAAAACCGGAAAAGGAAATACAAGTCTGGCTCGACGGAAATAATTCTCGGTTAATCTTTTCCGACAACGGTCCAGGAGTCAAAAAGGATGATGAGGCCTATATTTTTGAAGCGTTTTATTCCGGGAAGGGACAGGAAGGACGCGGACTTGGGTTGTACATTGCCAGACAACTGCTCGAGAAGCACGATTATGCCATCGATTTAGCCGAGTTGAAATCAGAACGTATACTTTCTGGGGCAAACTTTGTTGCTAGTTTTGTTTCGGAGGAGAAATAATATGAATAATAAAAGTCTCTTTAATGGTATTGCTATAGTTATCGATGACGAAATCGGGAAAAAAGATGCGAACATTAATAATCTTATCCAGCAGATTGAAAAACGAAAGATGCCCTATGTTCCGTATAAATCCTTGCCTGAAGAAGATTTACTTATTCATTTAGAGGGTATTTCATTTCTCCTTTTTGATTGGAAACTAATTTCAGACGACTTGCGCTCTAATGGGGTAAGAATATCGGATTCGACATATGTCGATGCAAATATCAAATTCTTAAAAAAACTGGAAAAGAAGATATTTGTGCCGGTTTTTATATTTACCAATGAAGATGAGAACGAAATTGTCAGAATATTGAGAGAAAACAACTTGTATCATCATGATAAACCAAACTACATATTTGTAAAAAAGAAGGATGAACTTAAAGGAAGGACAAAGCTATTCAAAGAGATTGAGGAATGGGCAAGAAAGGTACCGTCTATTTATGTATTAAAGGAATGGGAAATTCAATACCGCAGTGCCAAAAACAACCTATTTCACGATTTTTATAATTTGAATCCATTATGGCCTATGATTCTTTGGGCAGCATTTGAAGATGACAATGTTAACATGTCATGCGAATTAGGCGAAGTCATTACAAGGAACATTCACACTCGAATGGAGCCATTTACCTTTGATGACGGAATCCTAAAAAGACGCGGTAGGAGCCCGGATTATTCACACTCCCCCCTGAAGAAAAGAGCCTCCTGAGCCGATTATCATAGAGAGATGTAACAAAAACAAGGCTGAAAGGAGGCTCACCCTATGGGTGAAACGAATTATACCACAATAACC
>JBFMEC010000222.1:0-2751 GCA_040753575.1 Nitrospirota bacterium
CCTGATAGTAAATTCTTTACTCTTAATATTATAGGGGATATAAATGATAAAGTCAACAAAAAAGTGCTAAGTTATATCTGAATGTATAACTCGTCTGAGGACGAAAATTTAGATGCGTTTGCCCTGTTAGAAATCCCTTTTATCTCCTGTTCTAACTGTTTGATTTCCTCTTTGGGTTTATCCTTCAGTTGTTCGGATAAGGAGGACCAGAACTTAGCCGGAGCTTTTGCCCAACCTGGTGCCGCCTCAATAAATGCATCCAGGGTTGCCTTTAAATATGGATATGCTTTACTGTCAGACTTCTCCAATTCTCTCCGAGCCGATGTGCAAAAGGGTATGAACAATGGGGAAGTTAGGAGTTTTTGCCGTTAAATTGGACAATAGATTTTATTTTATAATTGGACAGTCATAGTTGCTCATATCTTAATAATACATAAATAATTGTAAAAAAAGTGTTGACTTATTCTCCAATATATGATATAGTGTCCCTATCAAGATAAAGGGGGACATTACCGAATGGCTCAAGTAGAACTCTTTGAAAAGAAAAAAGCTAAAAAAGATGATAACCAGATACCCATTGGTAATGGGTATACCATCAAATGGATTAATGAGAAGACCCTGGGTATAGAAAGATATGGTATCCCTTACAAGATTGTAGAAATAAACACGGCCATTGATAGACGTCGATTAGTTGTGGAACTGGTATTAGAGGCAGGGGTAAAAAGATACAAACTGGCAGAGGCTCTTAAGATATCAAGACAAAGTATAAATAACTGGATTGATACCTTTAAGAAAGCGGGATTTGAGGGGCTGGTAAATAGCTACAGAGGGAGCAGGAGAACCGGAGGAAAAGAGGAGGCAGCCAGAGGCAGGCTTCCCACAGATAACAAAGCAAGACAATTAGAAGATGAGCGAAAAGCAAGACGGGAAGCCTTACAAAAGCAGCAGTTACAGCTTGAGGTTGATTCTGAAGAAGAAAGCCATGATACAGTAGACAAAGCCGATCTTTTTAATGACAAGCATGATTTTAAGGAAAGTCGTTATGCAGGTGCATTCCTGTATTGGGGCATCTTCCAACATTTCTTTGGATTCATGCAAACTTGTGAGTCTGTCTTAGGAAAAGCACATGCGGTTGTTATCTATCTCTTTGCCATGATGTTAGTCTGTGGTATCAAGTCAATAGAACAGCTAAAGACTGTCTACAAGCGTGAATTTGGAAGGGTCATTGGCCTAAAAGAGCTATTTAGCAAACCTGTCATCTGGAAGAAGGTACATGAGGCCTGCAGCTTAAATGTAAGCAACTTATTGATAGAAGAGTTTTTCAGACAACAGGCCCAAAAGGGGCTGGTATTCCTCTATTGGCTCTATATTGATGGTCACTTCATACCCTATTATGGTAAGGAAGACATTCATAAGGGTTATTACACTCAAGGTGATCAGATGATGCCTGGACAGACAGAGATGTATGTTCACGACAGTCGAGCTCGGATAGTATATTTCGAGCTTGCCGAGGGCAAGGGCGACATCAAAGAGATATGTAGAAGGATGAGCAAGAAGTGGTCTGTTTATATGGGAGGAACAGCCCCCCTTATAGTAGCAGACCGTGAAGTCTGGGGAGTGGAACATTTTCTGGAAATGAAAGGTTATCGGTTTCTAACCTGGGAGAAGTTTAGTAATCCTGAAAGCTTATCTGCCATACCGGATAAGTCTTTTTCAGAACCCTTTGAACTTAACGGGAAGGAATATCAGGTTTTTGAGGAAAAGAAAAGATATCAGGACAAGGCTAATCATAGCATTGAGTTAAGGAGAATCATTATTTGGAACAAGAAGACCGATAAACGAGTTGCCTGTGTAGCACAGGATGATCTGGAAGATACGGTATCACTTGCCATGGCCATGTTAGGTCGCTGGGGTTGCAGTGAGAATGCATTTAAGTATATAGGGGCTCGTTTCAATATGCACTACAACCCTGTTATAGAAGCATCAGAGGAGAGCAGCCTTCAGGAGATGGCAAATCCGCAATACGAGAGGTTGAAGAAGAAGGTGGTAGAATTAAAGAAGAATCTTACCATGTGTGAAGGTGAGCTTGGTCGGTTGAGGCTGACCACCAATAAAGATGGTTTGCTTAGAAAGAGCAAAAAGCGTGAGAGACTACAGAAGGAGCGAGTCGATATTAAAGAGCAACTTGCCACGGCCAAAGATGCCTTAGAAAGTTGTCCCGAAAGGATAAACTTGAAGACAACCAATCCTGATAAGACATTCAAGAAATTGAGCACAGAGGGAAAGAATTTGTGGGATTTGGCCCAATCCCTTGTCTGGAATAGCCGAAAGAAACTTCTTGAAATATTCAGCCAGTTTCTACCCAACTCCAGAGATTTGATACCAGCATTAGAGGCGATTACAAATTGTAGAGGCTGGGTAAAAAGCACTTCAGAAGTCATTGAGGTCAGACTGGAGGCGATGGAGACCCCAAGATTCAAGGCAGGACAAATGCAACTCTGTCGAAGCTTAAACCAGATGAATATCCGATTGAATAATAGTAAACGACTTCTTTATGATGTTGGGCCAGACCCCAAGAATGTCCAAAATAATAACCCTTAAATGTCCTATTTTGGAGAAGTCTGATACCAAAAAGCGAATTAGAGATTAGTGAATTAGAGATTAGATTTTACTAATTCGCTAATTCGCTTAATTCACTAAATAGAATTTGGAATTTGTGATTTGGAATTTCAGAGCCATATCTATGTCAAA
>JBFMEC010000223.1:0-2734 GCA_040753575.1 Nitrospirota bacterium
GGTCTAACCAGCGCAGGAAGGTACCTAACGGTTATTTTTGAGTGGAAACCTAAAGGCATTGTACGTCCGATCACAGGCTGGGATATGAAGCGATCAGAAGTTCAGTATTATAAAAAGCATGCGAGGTAAAGGATAATGAAAAAAGAAAAAGATAAGGATAAGCAATTGGCCGATTACTATGACCAGGCGGATATTTTCGATGAACTCTTAGAGGGGGTTGTTGAATTTTACTTAGAAGAACAACTCCATCGTGATATCCTTTCCAAAAAGAGAAAAAGAAAACTTCAGAATATCACCATTAAGATAGATCCACTTCAGGTTCGGGCCATCAGAAAATTAGCAACAACTAAATCGATCCCATATCAGACATTGATCCGACATTGGCTATCAGAGGAGATTAAGAAAGAATTGAATCTCTTAAAGTGAAAACGTTTTCAAAAGCCTTTTATTAAAGGCAACGAGAATGTGAAAGGGCTTAGAAAGGATTGACCAAGTAATGAAAGCAATAAAGAAAGGGACATAACAGAGAGAAGGGCTTAGTTATGAAGTCTATACTAATGGTTTTCTTGACAGGTGGGTTTGCTTCGTTATTGATATCCTCTTGCGCCACCATGCCCACAGAACCTCTCGCTTCAGGTGAGCTAAGATTACTAAGTATCCAGGTTCCGATGAAAGAAGATATCAAGGTAAATTTCCCATTTGTGGTGAATATTAATTTTGAGGCAGATGGTAAGCCGGAAATTAGAACAGCCTGTTTCTCCTTCTCAGGTGACGGTCCATACTGCATTAAAGTAATAGATGTAAATTATGGATCGCCTGGAACGATCAAGGTACAGGTTCGAGCTAAAAACTCTGGCTCACAGGCCTTGGAAAGTTATGTCTATTATATGAAGGATGGGAAAGTTCAACCGACGAATGTGGTAGGTTCTCAAATCCGTGTTACTCCATAGCAAACTCAGGCAGTGAGTCAGGTTTACAAACATTCAGATAAAAAGAATGACTTACACAAAGATATGTGTAATATAATTCTAAGGCGTTTTGATTTTTTATAAAAGGGTCTGACTATGGAAAAACAGAACAATACGCTCTCTCTACCACGGGAGATCCTGAAAAAAGGGAAAATGCTGGCCGCTAAGAGGGGGATTTCCTTGAACGAGCTGGTAAGGGAACTGCTTCAGATAAGCACAGAAAGTGATGAAGGATATCGCACTTCTGCAGACCGACAAATAAAGCGGATGAAGGAGGGAATTCACCTTGGAACCAGGGGGAAGATTTCCTGGAAAAGAGATCAATTACACCAGAGGTAGATTTTTCGTCGATACAAACCTACTGGTTTATGCTTACGATTCAAGCTCAGGTAAAAAATGGAAAACTTCTCAGAGATCCTTTCCCTTCTCTGGACACACCGTAATGGAGTTCTTAGCACACAGGTAATCCAGGAACTCTTCGTGAGCTTGACCC
Source organism: Nitrospirota bacterium (assembly GCA_040753575.1). Taxonomy (GTDB): domain Bacteria; phylum Nitrospirota; class Thermodesulfovibrionia; order Thermodesulfovibrionales; family SM23-35; genus JBFMEC01. Next base: position 1,462 of record JBFMEC010000223.1, read on the forward strand.
AGAAGGTGAAAAGCCCTGTCTCGCCTGAAGCAGCAAGGGAGATCGTCTCTGACCTCCTCCATTGGCCGCTTGTAGTGAACGATGGGAAAAGTATTATTCGAGCTATTGATTGGCAAATGAAATACAGGTTTTCTTTTTGGGATAGTTTGATTCTTCAGTCTGCTGTAGCTGGAAAAGCCGAATTTCTTCTCTCAGAAGACTTCCAGGATGGACAGGTGGTTGAATCCATCACCATCGTTAACCCGTTTCTTTAATAACATCCCTCTCTTTTCATTTAAGAAGCTTCAACCGGTGACCCACCGGCAAATTTATCAGGCTCAGGAAAATCTCGTCGAGCTACCCGCAGGACCACAGGAAGAGGATGATTCTGATCCTTTTGAAGAAGAGAAACTGGAAAACACTTTCTCAGGCCTGGTTTCTCCACAATAGGGGCATGCCAAGGAGTCTCCTCCCTCATTAACCTTCTGGAGCTTTTCAAAAAGCTTCCCGCACTTTCGACATCGATATTCATAGATAGGCATACTTTCTCCTTATAATTAAGATCTTCGGTTATAAGGGAATCAGGAAGCAGGATATCAGTAGATCAGGAGACCATGAAAAATCCAATAAAGTATTTAACCTGATGACCTGATACTCTGATCGCCTCTATGTTTATGAATGGATGACTTCATACCCAGCGTCTTGGATGGCCTTTGAGATTCGATTGGATGCCACTTCTTTTGTATCATCAAAACGGACCTCTCCTTTTGAAAGGTCCACCTGAACATTTTTAATCCCTTCGAGTTGATTCAGCGCCTTTGTGATCGACATCACACAATGTTCGCAACTCATCCCTTTCACCTTTAAAATGGTTATCATTTCTTTCTCCTTCCCTCTTTCAGAACCTATTTCCCTCAACAATGCGTTCTTTTCATCCATAAATTTATATGTGGTTAACGCTATGCGCCATGCTCTTTGCGCTTTGTTTATTTTATCTCACGCCCAGTCAATATACCGAGAGATCGCTTTTTGAAAATCTTTCAAGGTCTCTCCTTTCTGGATCCCTGATTCTTTTTGTGTCTTCTCCAGACACTCATCCATATAGGTCTGAACGATGAAAGAGGGAAATTTTAATAAAAGAAGGTGGACTTAAATAACTTAGAACAGATAGAAGATGATCATGGGACAAAAAGGATAAAAAGGCTAATAAATTCGTGTCGCTTTGAGGTGAAGGTGATTTAAGAAAGTCATCATATGCAGGTGTTAATACACTATTATCATTCCTGCAACCAAG
>JBFMEC010000224.1:0-2713 GCA_040753575.1 Nitrospirota bacterium
AAGGCCCGGCCAATCGGGACCGAGGCATACCGAAAAGATGATAGCACCGTTCCTGATGAAACTCCTGCTCAATGGACTGATATCCTTTCCGGATCAACGGGTGAGAAGTTATTTGATATTGTGTGCAGCAAGGTGGATTAGCCCAATAATGCAGACATTGTTCAAAAATTTATTTAACTCGATGAATTTATTGGAGTCTTGACATCACTCTCAGAAATAAGAATAATCAAAATCAATATTGATGATTAATATTTGAGTTAATCCGATGGAGATTAAAGAGGACAAGAGCATAGCATTCCAGCCTCTGGATAAAAAGGAAGAGAAGAGCAGGGAATTGGTAGTAGAGGCTGATAGAAGGTTCGGAGTTGATAAGATAGCCGTGGCTTTCACCGGTGGAAAAGATTCCACTGTTCTCCTTCATATCATCAGGACAGCCTTTCATGGTGTGATTCCTTTTAAGGTATTCAATATCGATACATCCGTAAAGTTCAAAGATATCTATGCCTTCAGGGACAGACTGAAAAATGAATGGAACCTGAACTTGATTATTTTAAAAAATGAAAACGCTATGGATGTCATCAAGCAGACAAAGGATAGTGCAGAATGCTGTTATCTCCTCAAAACAAAGGTTTTAGATGAAGGGATAAAAAGATATGGAATCAAGGCATTAATGACAGCGATCCGGTGGGATGAACAGGTTACGAGGGCGGAGGAGAGATATTTCTCTGAAAGGGAAGACCATATAAGGATACATCCTATCCTGCACTTCATGGAAAAGGATATATGGGAGTATATCAGGAAATATCATATCCCCTATTGCGAGCTGTATGATAAAGGTTACAGGAGTCTGGGCTGTGAACCCTGCACTGTTTTACCAGCCGGTGGAACTGAGAGAAGCGGGAGGGCTCAGGATAAAGAGGCGATAATGGAGAGGTTAAGGGAACTGGGTTATTTTTAGATATGAAGAATATTGTCCTCATATCTATCGATAACCTGCGATTCGATTGTATCGGATACCAGCCGGACAAGAAAGAACTGAGGAGATATGATGTAACAAGATTCCTGGAAACTCCTAATCTTGATAGATTATCTGAAAAAAGTCTGTGCTTTACACAATGTATAAGCACCAACACTTATACAACCTCTGCGCATGCGAGCCTCCTGACAGGGCTCTATCCTCCGAGGCATGGAGTAAGGACATTTTTTGATACAAAGCTGAGCAAGGATGTCTATACACTACCAGAGATTCTCAAGATATATGGATATGAAACAGTTTTCTCTACGGATACTATAGAACTCTTTGAACCCCTTGATATTAGCAGGGGCTTCGAACATACCTTTTTCCTTGACGATCATAACCTCTTTAAATTCTTGAAGGAGATTGGAGATAGAAAGATTTTCTTTTTCATGCATATATTTGATGTTCATGAGCCATATCTCTACTCGAAATATGAGTTTGTCAGGGGATGCAATAATGACTATCGCAGGGAGATGGAAAAACTTCATGCCCTCTTTGGATTTTCCTTTGATGGATCTTATGAGAAACCCCATAAACTCTGGGGTGACTTCTGGGACAACTTTAACAGAAGGGAGATAGAATACGCCCTTCCACTATTTGTCAAGGGGGTTTCAAAATTTGACAGGGGAAGATTTAAATGGATATTGTCCCGATTGGAGGAGGCTGGCCTGATGGATGACAGCATCATCATTATCTTCTCTGATCATGGCGAGGGCAGATGCAGCATGGATAAACCGAGCCATTTTTTGCATTCCGGGGCTCTCTTCGATAATGTCATAAGGGTGCCCCTTATAATCCGGCATGAGGATATCAAACATGAGGTGAGAGATGAACTTGTTTCTCTGATAGATATATTCCCGACAATAGTTGAGCTTGCTGCAGGGGATAAGATTGAAAATATCCTCCCCTACAGGGTGGATGGCCTGAACCTGTTGGGCAATGATAAACAGGAGTTTGTTTATTCGGAAGTATGGACCTCTAAAAGTCCCAAGATAGATTTTGATGCCACTAAGAATGAAAGATTTGTCTTTGAATTCTGGAGTACTGATCCCAGCTCTATCTATCAGAGAGGGATCAGGACAAGGGAAAAGAAGATAGTTATTTACGGAAAAGATGATGAGTTTGTTGACGAGAAGATTTTTAATCTAAAAAATGAAGAATTCCTCAGAGAAATTTACAGAGGTCTCTTTAATCGAGAGATTGACACTGAGGGCTTTCTTTTCCTTCTGGAGGAGTTAAATAACAATCGCATGAGCAAGGAGAAGGTGTATAACCATCTTTTGAAAAGCGAAGAATATAAAAAGCAAAGAAATAGACCTGCCTTGATGATCTTTGACCTCGAAAAAGATCCCTATGAGGACTATCCTTTCAGTTTTCCGAGGGAGATTTTTTTTAGAAGGGGCATGGACAAAGGCAAAAAGGAAATAAATAATTTTTCCGATATTGACCGGGTATCAAGAGAACTGGATTTCATAGACAGTGCCCTGGGAGATCTTAATACTGATGTAGTAAAGGGAATAATCGAAAGAAGACTGAATGTTGCAGGAATGGAGAATATCGAATTTTTTATAGATGCCATAAGGGATATGGAAGCGATGTCCGTGGAAACCGAGAAGGCCTTCAAAGAAGTTCAGTCTGAAGACATCCAGCAGTAATCACCCCTTGAATCCGTAGCTGAAACTCATTAGAAAGGAT
>JBFMEC010000225.1:0-2706 GCA_040753575.1 Nitrospirota bacterium
CTATAAGGAAATATTAAGATTAATCTGTGGATACCTTTATAAGATGGATTCTTTGCGAAAAATAAATTCTCTCTATCCTCAAAAAGCTTATGAAGAAGACATCCTCTATTTCGCCGTGAATTGCTGGCTGCTGTCAAATTCTCAAAATGAGTTCTGGATAACCAAAAATTTATAGTAGAATTTTCTAAAGTATTTAATTTATAATTATTGAGCCAACATGACGGTTTAAATTGATTAAGGAGGTGTGTGCGGTGTATTTTGTAACAGTAGACACGGAAAAGTGTGAAGGCTGCGAGGAATGCGTTAACAACTGTCCTGTGGAGGTATTCCGTATGAACGACGGTAAGGCAGACCCTGTAAATGCTGATTCCTGTGAAGGTTGTGAAACTTGTACCAGTGTATGTCCTTCCGGTGCAGTAACACTTAAGGAAATGTGAAGAATTTTTGATTTAAAAAGGGATGCTGGATTTTCCTGCATCCCTTTTTTATGTCTTATAATAAAAATTAAAAGCTTGCCTCTTTGAATACCCCTGGGAGGATCTCTGGAAGATTTAATCTCAAGATATGGTTATATTGCCATATTTGTTCTCACATTCTTCGAGGGTGAGAGCGTACTTATTGCAGCGGGATTTCTTGCCTTTAACAGGTATCTCGATCCAAATATGGTAGTTTTGGTCTCAGCAGCAGCTTCCTACATAGGCCACAGCACTTCGTTCCTTATTGCCTTACACAGGAGAGAGGCGTTTCTCAATTTCACTCAGAAAGTGATAAAAGTTAACCTCTCAAAACTTGAGTCCTTAGTATTGAAATATGGTGTTGCAGCTATATTTATAAGTCAATGGCTTTACGGGTTCAGGCTTCTCAGTGCTGCCGTAATTGGTCTTTCCCGCATGGGGAAGAAAAAATACTTCACCTTTCAGCTTATAAGTTGTCTCATCTGGGCAACTATATGTACATCGGGAGGTTATTTCTTCGGCGCAACACTTAAAAACACTCTTGGCAATGTAAAAAAATATGAACCCTATATCGCGGTAGGTATCCTTGTAACGGGCTTTATAATCTGGTTTATCAGGGATGTAAGAAAAAGAAGGAATGCGACAAATACAAAGAGTTAAATCGGCTTCATTCGAATTTTATTTCTTCTGGATATAAAGTTCCCAGTAGCCCTCATCGTCAAGCTTAACAGATTCAAATTCAAAGCCCTTTTTTTCACAGTACCTGGGAATGCTGTCTTCGGCAGAGGCGGGTGCGTCACAGAGCACCTTTAATATATCACCACTTGTCATCTTTTCGAGAGTTTTTTTCGTCATCACCAAGGGATAAGGACAAATCCTTCCAAGGACGTCGAGTATTTCTGTCGGTGTCATCGATTTTAAATCGGCCATTATTCAGCCCCCTTTAGAACTTTAAAAGTTTTTAACCAAAGAAGTGTCTAAAAGAACATAAGATGATCACATTCTTCCATCAACTCTTGTATTTTTTCGAAAGAAACAATCTTCGTTTTCGATTCCCCACCTATAAGGTCTGCATCCATAACTATTGAATCTTCCGAGAGACCCAGTCTTTCAAGATCCTCCTTACACACATATACATTCAGACCAAGTAAGAGTGCATTCTTTATGTGCATCTCCAAACTGGTTACTCCATAAATATCAAGAGCCCTTTGATTTTTTAAACAATTCAGAATACCATCTCCTATAAACGCGACTAAAGGTTCTATATTGTCCCCATCATCGAGATAAACCTCTGCGGACTGACTGGCTATAGCATGTGTCAAGGCCAACCTTGAGGTTTCTTTCTTATACGGCGCTTTATCAATTATAAATGCACATTTCTTTAAAGCCATTTATTCATCTCCTATGTAAAGAATCCTGTCAGCACTGAAGCAGCTTGCGAGATACCACTCCATGCCATAACGTTTCCATCCTTCCATCGTATCTTCTTTCTGAAGACCTCTTGCTTCGCAACATGATTCACAAGCGGCGGCCTCCAATCCTCTACCTATTAACTCTCCAACCTTTTTCCCCAGGTGTGAATAATCTCTGAAGGGTCTTTGGGTTTTTTTAGAAAGCAGGGTTGCATTACCGGAAACCCAGAAATCAACTTCATGCCCTTTATCTATGGCTGCTTCTGCAAGCTTTACCGCAAAGTCAAGACTCATCGAACCGACTAGAGAGGAAGAGACACCTATTGTAAGTTTCCCCATGATTCAACTCTTATAACCAGGCTAATTTTTCATATTCATTAAAGATCAGGTTCACAAGATCACTATAGTTTATAACCCTGACCTTACCGTCAACATCTGACCTCCGGAAACCGTGGGTTTCAAGATCTTCAGAAAGGACAAAAAAATCGGCGGATTTTTCAAGCAACGGGGAGCTTCTGTTATTTTCTTTAACCGTTGCGTGGAAAATACCATTCTGGACAAATATTACGCCAAGCTTATCGGATTTGATTCTTTCGTAACTGCTGGTATTAAATCTAAAATGGCTTACAAAGATGCCTAATTTCATAAGATCTTCGACCGGAAATTTTCTTTATTTAAACTTTAAAGAAATTGTTTTGTCAATCCAGCTAAAATCAGCAATTCACGGTAAAGGCATCACAAACGATTTATTATCCATAGCGTGCTACACAGCTTGTAAAATATTCTTTAACCCTTCTTTTCTTAGGTGCTTTGTCGCTCTTTATTCTTCGGGTATTGAA
>JBFMEC010000226.1:0-2695 GCA_040753575.1 Nitrospirota bacterium
TATTCAAAGCCTCGCACCTTCGTTAAGGTTCAGCCAGCCGCTCTCTGTCCAATGAGGCCTTATAAGGCATAGGGCCTTTCTTCTTCAAATATACCACCCTGACTCTGTCGGGGAAAACGAAGTCATAGTCTTTGCCGAGCGACCCTTCAATTCCTTTAAATGAGAGAAGGCTCACCTTTTCAGCATGCAACATCTTACTCTTTTTAAGAGACTCGACCTTCTTTTTTTCAAGATCTCCCAGATTGTATTCCAGGGTAACAACCTTGGATCTCACCCAGATAATACTGAATACTCCTAAAAGGATTAGGACAATAAATAATGGTTTAAGTAAAAAGGCCAATAAATTTCTGCTTCTTGTTATTATCATATTCTCTCCGCTGCCCTGAGTTTTGCGCTCCTTGAAGAAGGGTTCACTCTTATCTCTTCAAGGGTTGGTGTTACAGGCTTTTTGGTGATAATCTTCAGCAAACCTTTTCTTGAACTATCAACCATGAATTTCTTCACTATCCTGTCCTCTAAAGAATGATAAGAGATAACACATAACCTTCCTCCCCGTTTAAGAAGTCTCAAGGAAGAATCTAGCCCTACCTTGAGATCTTCAAGCTCATTATTTACTTCTATCCTCAATGCCTGGAATGTCTTTGTAGCAGGATGAATTCTTCCCCTTCTGCCATGCACTCCTTCCACAATGCGCGCCAGCTCCATACAGGTATCAATAGTTTTTTTACTTCTCTGTCTGACTATTGCCCTGGCTATCTCCCTGGATAGGTGTTCTTCGCCAAACTCTCTCAATATCCTTTCAAGTTCCCTTTCAGGATATTTGTTTACAACATCCCAGGCAGTCAATTTCTGACTCCTGTCCATTCTCATATCTAAGGGTTTGTCAGAGGTAAAACTGAATCCCCTTTCGGGATCTTTCAGTTGCAGCATCGAAACCCCTATATCAAAAAGGACACCGTCAACCTGGGAAATGCCTTCTGAATAAAGCAGATTCTCCATATTTGAAAAATTATCCTTCTTCAGTATTACCCTCCTGTTCAAAAGCTTTTTCCCAGCAATCTTCAGGGCCTCATCATCTTTATCAATGCCTATAAGCTTTCCCTCAGGACCCATTGACTTCAGTATCTCCTCTGAATGACCTCCTGAGCCAACCGTTGCATCTACATATGTTCCCTCATGCCCTGGGTTAAGCATCTTTATCACCTCCCTCAGCAGAACGGGTTGATGAAAATTTTTCTCTACAGTTAATTCTCCATAACAGATTGAAGAGGTAAATTTTAAAGGCTAATTAAAACTTCCCTGAAATTTATAGTCCTCTTCATAATCCCTATATCTTACTTAAGACCGTGAGCTGTAAAGCCCGCCCGCATAGCTTCTCTGTTGACTTTTGCCAGGTCAGTGCGACTATCCCATTCATCTCTATCCCAGAGTTCAATGCTTTCTATTTGACCGACAATGACAACATTTGTATCTATCTTTGCGTCCACTCTTAAAGATGCAGGTATAAGGATCCTACCCTGTTTGTCCATTTCTATCTCAACAGCGGAAGCGATAACCCTTCTTCTATAAAATTCTATTGTCTCGTCATATTTCGGCTTTTCCCGAATCTGCTCGTGAAGTCTGTTCCATTCCTCCAGGGGATATATACACAGACATGGATCGAGTGGAGCATTTGTAATATAGAGTTTTGTGCTATAATTACTCGAAATGATTTCCCGGAAAGGAGCAGGAATAATGATTCTCCCTTTCGGGTCAACGGTGAAATAATGTTTACCGGAGAAAGCAGGCAAATTTCCCTCCACTCTATTCCACTTCGTTCCACCAATATAATTCTAGCGGAGGTCAAAGTCAAGTAAAAAATTTATACTCTATATTCTGTATGTACATTTCGGAAAAATACTATATATATGGCTTTTTGAGGTGGGAAAAGATTGTAGAAAACATTAAGAATAGGTTTAACTCTCTGTTACCTCGGCTATAGAATCCCTGATCACTTTCATCAATTGACCGAGATTCTGCTCACTTATGCTTAAAGGTGGCATGATTACGACGACATTCCCGAGAGGTCTGATCAGAACCCCCTTTTCTCTTGCACTATAAGCGACACGCCATCCCATCTTGTCTGACCAATCATAAGGTTCCTTTGTTTTTTTGTCCCTTACCAATTCAATACCCGCCATCAATCCTATACTCCGGATATCTCCAACATGTCTGAGATTCAGGATCTCCTTGAGCCCTCCTTCCTTTAGAACCTCAACCTTCCCTTTAAGGCTTTCAAGTACTCCTTCCTTTTCGAATAATTCGAGACACGCAAGAGCAGATGCGCATGCAAGGGGATTCCCGGTATAAGAGTGGCCATGAAAGAATGTTTTCAAATCCTTAAACTCTCCCAGAAAGGCATTAAATATTTCTCCTGTAGAAAGCGTTACAGCGAGAGGTATATAGCCGCCTGTTATTCCCTTCGAAAGACACATTATGTCAGGCATAACATTCTCGTGTTCGCAAGCAAACATCTTTCCAGTGCGTCCAAAGCCCGTTGCCACCTCATCGGCAATCATGAGAATATTATATCTGTCACACAAATCCCTGACGCCTTTCAGATAACCATAAGGAGAAGTTATCATTCCTCCCGCAGCCTGTATCATGGGTTCGATAATCATTGCGGCTACCTCACTCGCATGAGCCTTGAATATCT
>JBFMEC010000227.1:0-2694 GCA_040753575.1 Nitrospirota bacterium
CTGTCAAGAAAAAAAATATTAAAACGTGTGCCTATGCAATTTTACTTCAGAAAAATATGAATGCAGGAAGATCAAGTAATTAGCTGAATATCTTTGCTAAAATATGCCTATTACTGTCGAACACGGGGATTCCTCTGATATTATTTTAGCATGTTATCTGCCCGGTGCAGGCAATTCTTTCTTTATTAATGGTCGCTGTGAGGCTGTCCCTATTTATTATTTCAGCCGTATTTGACAGGAAGAAGTCTATCGAGAGTAACATGTTTTGAAGCATCAAGAATCTCTATGCCTATTATCCTGTCACCCTCCCCAATATCTAAAACAATATCTTCCGTAACTCTCCGGTTAATGACATCCTGTTTTCTGTCGTCAAGTCTGATATAAAGAAGGTCTGTTTTGTCATTGTAAATAATGTTCATGCTGTCTCCTCCCACTTCCCATAAAATACATATACTGTAATAGTCGCTATTCTATCACCTTCAATAGTATAGAATACCTCGACTCTCTTTTCTTCAAAATATCTATTGAGACGATTCTTCTTGAACTCATAAACCTTGGCCTTACCAAGCTTTCCGTATTTGGCAGGTATAGGAAATCCTGTCTGAATTACGTCCTTAATTTCTTCCTCATTCGTGCCTCTTTCTCCTGCACGCTCTAAAGTATGCGGGTCTATCTGAATTTCCATATTAATAATTTACCAATTCCTTTGATATATTGCCCGTAATTTCCCGCCCCGATACGCGGTCGAGCGTAGCGATGACCGTGTATCGTCTGCGGCACAGACGAAGCCGTCAGGTTTGATGAGCTTTTCGTTTGTGCCGCTGTTATACGCCTGTGCCAGCCTGTTTAAACTTTTGCTTCTTCTATATCAAACTTAACCGTAGGAACTAAAATCCTTGGAGATTTAGCAATACGTTCTGAGTTTTTTATTAGCTTCATTATCAGTTGTCCAACATCGGCTTTAACAACTTTCTCACCACAACGTGGACATACACCTGCAGGAACATCCTCTACAACAATAAGTTCCCCCCGTATCCAGAAATCTTGTTTAATAAGCCTTTCCTGCATTTGAGTGCCACAAATCTCACAATCACCATAATCATACTTTGTCTTTTTTCTCATTTTCTTGTTCCTCTAAAGCATAAGTTGTAATTAATAATAGTTTCCCTGTGCTTTTAATTCTACAAATAATTGCTATTTCTCTTCCATCAGCTGCAGAACCAACAACTTCATTGGCATGGCGTAGCGATGACCGTGTATCGTTCGTTTCCGTTACAAAAGAAGCCCGAAGGGTTTGGACGTTAGTCTTTTGCAGCGTGTTAGCCGTCTGTTGCAGGCAGATTTCAAAAGAACCGCCTATTTTCCCTTAAGGTATTGCTACTTCTTTTTCTTTTACAAGACTGGAAAGTGAATTGAGAATAAAGTCTTTTGCATCGAGTATTTCAAGAAGAACAGGTTCACCATCTTTAGAAAAATGGATAATCATCTGCCCTTCTTCCTCAGCATAATCTATTTTTTTATCTGAAAGTTCAATAAGAAGGGCATCTACATCTTTACTATATTTAATCTTTCTCATAGCGTGACCTCCTTCCCGGATAAACAGTTACAACATAAATTTTATCAGGCAATGTTTCATAAACGACTCTAAGCACACGTGTTTCATCAAAACCCTTTTGGGCAACTAATCTTGTCCTTATAGCCTGTATCTATTCTATCAGGGTTTCTTACAACATTTTCAACAACCCCTTTTGAGACGTCAATACCGTGAGACTTCAATATCTCGATTTTTAGCAATGAATGCATGCTGAATTCTATTTCAGTTGACATAAACTATTTTACCTTAACAAGGTGTTTGCTGACCATGTCAGCTGTCCGTTGCAGGCATTTAAATAATAGAATCTTTCATTTCCTTTTTCTAAACTCTATTCCACAGTAACAAGACCCTCGACATCTTTAAATATCTTAGGCCCGATACCAGGAACACGTCTCAACTCTCCTACACTTTTGAAATCCCCATGCGTTTTTCGATACTCAATTATATTCTGTGCCCGTTTTTCTCCAATGTGAGGGAGTTGCATTAATTCCTTAGCAGATGCCTTGTTGATGTTAACGGTACTTTTTAGTCCAAAAGCTTTAGCCCGTTTCTGCTTGTAATCCAGATGATGTTGCTCCAAGTGGACTTTGGCTTTGGCAAAGTTTGTAGGGTCTATCCATTTTACCTGATGAATTCTGCCTAAAGCGCTCTTCAAATGATAAATATCAATTTCTCCTATATGGTTATGATGGGGAAGATGTCTAATTTTTTTCCCATCTTTTGTAATTTCAATGGAAGCAAAAGCAGAATCTGGAAGACTTTCGATATAACGTTGACTCCACTTTTCTGCCAGTGCCGGTGACACGATAAATAGAAGAAATATTCCCGCTATTCCTAATGAACACCATTTCAGGCTTTTTATAAACATGTCTTTCTACCTCATTTCATCTTTCCCTTGTCTGCAATGAGCGGCTAACGTTGTGTGCTTGCGAAACAAAAATGCCAGGGTCTATTAAGCCGGTGATAGAGCTTTATAGAACAGTCCTCTTTTCCTCAGTAAAGAAGCTGTTCAGCCTCTGTTATCTGGCCGTTGTCTTCAAATGACGTACTTGATGTTTTGCTATAAGCTCTCTTACAGCAGAGACTAATTGAATGGGGAT
>JBFMEC010000228.1:0-2689 GCA_040753575.1 Nitrospirota bacterium
AACAGACGTTAAAAATAAAAAATATTACCATTTGCTTGGTATCTATCATAATAGAAGATACTATTAACCTTATGATCTCTCCTTTTTCCCAATTTCCTTTTGAAACAGTCATAGAAAAATTTCTCGTAAAAATAAAATTGACAAGTTCGTAAAAAGTCAGGCATCCCTTATGCCGCCATTATGAGCGGATGCTCATAACGACGGTCAAATAGGGTGAAAATCTTTCTCAGTTGGCTCCAAGTCTTTGAAAAACGCTCTTTGACAACATAAATAGCATGTACCTGAGCGGATAGAACCCCGCTATATGCTGTCCTGCCATTATTCATGGCCTTTCGGACGGCAGTTGCCCTGAAGATGTTCACTCCTACGGCTTTTAAGGTGGCACAGAACCTGACCGCTTTCAAACCTCTGACTCTCAGATGTTTGACCCCGGTTCTTCTATCGTATTCCGACATGGCAGCTTCAATCCCTGAACGCCACCTGTAGCGGTCTTTGAACTCCTCGGTTTGCTCGTAGGCTCTTCGCTTTGCCAATCGCATCTCTTTATCCGTGTAACGAAGATAATGATACTTCTTCCCTTGCTTTACCGGGCAGGTTCCCTGAAAGGAGCAGGCAGCGCAGCGTTGAGAATCAAATGCTGCAGTGTGCCGGGTTTTCTTCGTTTTTGTCCTAACCGGCACATGACCCTGGGGACAGGAAACAACGTCGCCTTTTTCAGACACCTCGAAATCCAAAAGGCTGATTTCTTCTTTTGTGCCTTTTGCAGGAGAAACGACCTCTACACCCAGCTTTTCAGCCTTCTGACAGTTTTCATCACTGCCATAAAGCGTGTCAGCCAAGAGTTCTTCAGGTGCAAGGCCTCGTTCCTTACTCGATTCTATCGCCGGTATCAGAGCATTGGCGTCACTTTCATGGGCAGGCTCTACCTCAATATGAGTAATTAGATTCAGGCTTTCTTCTTTAGCATCTTCATCCTTACAGTAGGTCTCCATCACCTGAACCTGATAGCCTTGACCCTTATGACCGCTGTATGTTGCGTCAGGATCTGAAGGATTTTGAAGAGAGTCAGAAGGAATCTCTTTATGCCTTTTCACTTCAACAGGATTGCCATCGTCTGATACGTTGCATTGTTCTTTCAAAACCCGCTCAAGCAGTTTATAGCTATGCATCACTTTGACTTCGGGATAATCTTTGAAATGCTCCACCAGATTAAAAAGATCAGCGCTGACTGACTTAAGTGTTTTGGCTGATTCTGAAGGCTTTACCATAGAAAAGCATTGCAGAGATTTCTCAGAAAGATATTTATCAATGACGCCTTCATCTATAGTGTCGAATAACTCTTTGTGCCCTCGCTTTAGGTTGACCAGAAACTTGCTGATGCTTGAGGTAAAAATGCCAATTCTACCCAAGCGCCGCATATTGGATTTAATATGAACCGAATCAATCCTCTGGCTGTCGGTTTTAACCTTGAAAACCTTTGCCAGTTTATCTGTAACACGGTCGAAAAGAATTGCATCCAGAGCATTATCAATAACTATGCTGCGCATATTCCACAAGGTCTTTGGACATATATACTTTGCTGAATCCGACTCCTCGGTGATATTCAGCGCATAATGCCACTGGATGTTAAAAGCTAACTGGTTCACTGTTTCATCATCCGTCAGGTCATGTGCCTGCTGAAGAACCAAAGCTCCAAGCACGGTGTGGAGTTCTTTCGTAGGGCGGCCAAAATCATCATTGAAGAACGATGCCACTTCGCCAACGGGAAGTTCACAAAGGAGTTCTTTTTGAAATAGACCGGCCCAGGACTGATCCAGCAGCTCTCGACGTTTGGGACTTAGAAAACCCCATGGATCAAAAAGATACTTCTGTCTATGGTCTTTGATATGTATCATGCTTTTCACCTACAATTTGATTGATTATCTGACTCTTTTATAGCAAAATGTAAAGCGAAAAGCAAGCAAAAAACGCACCTTTTTGTAATTATTTCAAGCACTTAAAAGGTATGACTTTTTACGAGACCATCAAACTTGGGGTATAAAAAAATCAATTAATAGGGTGGCTGGTCCACGTCCTGAGCTGGCAGATCTTGTGTCTTTTACAGGAGGGACGATTACAAACAGGCGGGAAAACAAGCAAGAAGTCTCTTTCTCTATTTTGACTACATATATTTCGCGTTTATTTGGGGGCTGTACTAACAGCCTCTCTCTTTTTTTGTTGCCCAGAAGCTTTCTTCCTGGGTCTTTGAACACTTTCTTCAGGAATTAATTCTATGATGGATAGGGGAGCATTATCTCCATGCCTTCTACCTACCTTAAAAATTCTCGTATATCCGCCATTTCTACTCTGATATCTAGGGGCAATTTGATCAAACAAATTCTTTGTTATCTTCTTATCACTAATAACTCTTAAAACCTGCCTCCTTGAATGCAAATCCCCTTTTTTTCCCAGAGTGACTATTTTTTCAGCAATCTTTCTTAATTCTTTTGCTTTGGCATCGGTAGTCTCTATCTTCTCATGTTCAAACAGGGAAGTAAGCATATTCCTAAACATAGCTTTACGATGACTGGAGGTACGCCCCAATTTTCTCCCAGCTTTCTGATGTCTCATTCTATCGATTCCTTTTCATTTTCAGTCTTTTCATCTGGTGCGTAGAAATCCGGCAATTTCATCCCTAAAAACAACCCCA
>JBFMEC010000229.1:0-2652 GCA_040753575.1 Nitrospirota bacterium
AAATGGAGAAAGATCTCAGAAGATGAAGTCAACCTCACTTTGAGCAGTCCTGACAAAACCGAACAGTCTATAAAAGGAAGAATAAATATTTATAAAGCTATAGGAACAAGATATATAAAAGTAACCTATAAAGAGTTTGCTGATGAAATTCTTGTTATAAGTGTTGTAGATAAGAGTTAGGAGGCAAAGATGAAGATTGAATACAGTAAAGAAGCAGATGCAATCTATGTCTATTTTAAAGAAGAATTTGTAGCAAAGTCTAAAGAGATTGAAGATGGTGTTGTGGTGGATTTTGATGAAAAAGGCCAGCTAATCGGGATAGAAGTGTTAGATGTAAGTCAGAGGTTTAGTCTGTCTGATATTGTTAATATAAATATAGAAAACCTTCCAGTAGAAGCCATTAAAAAATAAGAACCCTTTACCCCTACAATTGACCTTCATCTTATCAAAAAAACCTCCGGCTTTTGAATAGAGCATTTTCAAAGATATAGATTTGCTGTTAGAATCAGAGGGGGAGAGAAAGAACCTTAATTATTATACTATCTGCCAATCTTCTCAATAAAAGCCTTTGCAACTTTAAAGGCATCCTTAACCATATCTACATTATCTAAAAGACCTCTGTAATAACCAGCTATATGAAGGGCTTTGTAGATAGTCTCAAATTCCCTCGCAAGTTTTCCATTACGAATTGAGAGGTACTTCCTTATCATCTCTCTATAGTCATCAACTGACTGGGGGAGTTCTTTTTCGCTGACTCCTCTTTGTATCAGATATTCATCAATAGCTTTAAGGACAGCGAGATAAGCAGTGCTACATGCCTCCTGGATAGGCTTTATGTCAGTATATATATCGTCCTCTATGGGCGCTGACCTGAGCATCTCCTTTGCATTATTTAAATATCTCAATGCCTCTCTCATTTTGACTCTCTATAATAAGTTAATCACATTATAATTTCTGCCGTCAACGCAAATTTTGCTGGCATAATTTTATGCAAAACTTCCATTTTTCTCCTCAAAACCTTCAGCTTCTGAATAGGACGTTTTCAGGGCGAGGTTCAGAGAGACAAAAACAGGATTTTCAGGGATCTCAACTTAAAGATATTTCCTGATTATCTCTATATCCAAATTTTTTATTGCAGTCTTTTCGATAGCATTTTCTTCCATAGAATCAAGGTAAGGAAAAATGCCCAGGATCGGGACAGGGCTAATCTGTTTAATTATTTCTGGATTAGTCTTTTCGGCGATAGTACCTTCTGGAGGAATGCTATAATTGATAATTATCCCCACAACGACAAGACCTTCTTTTATCGCATAATTAACAGTCAACATCGTATGATTGAGTGTGCCGAGGCCTGGCCTCGATACACTCAGAATTGGTAATCCAAAATCTCTCGCAAGGTCAATCACAAAATAATCTCTTGTGATCGGGACAAGCAGCCCTCCGATGCCCTCAACGATAACGGCATCGTTATTTTTTGAGAGTTTTCTGAAGGCATTGAATATTTTTTCAAGATCAACAGGTGCCTCTCCTAATCGGGAAGCAGTTAGAGGTGCAAGAGGGTTTTCAAAACAACAGGGAGTTATCTCTTTTATATTCTCCTTCATGTTTGCGATTTCTTTGATGAACAGACCATCTGAAGGAATGAGTAGATCGCCCTCTTTCTTGCATCCCGTCTCTATCGGTTTCATGCCGCATACCCTGAGCCCTAAAAGCCTGATAGCCTGAATCAATGCCGCAGTTATAACTGTCTTGCCCACTCCCGTATCAGTACCGGTTATGAAGAAACCCTTTGTCATGTAATCTCCAATAACCAAGCACCAAACACCAAAGAAATTCCAATAACCAAATACCAATAACCAAACAATTTGAAATTTGGAATTTGGTTATTGGTCATTGCTGCTTTATTTGGTTATTGGAATTTGGTCAGTGGTTATTTTCATTTGGTCATTTAAGTTCTTTGAGTGCTTCCATTAACCTCTCAATATCTTCATCGGTATGAGATGCGGTTACGATTATTCTTATCCTCGGTTCCTTTACCGTTGGAGGTCTTATAGCAGGTGCATATATACCTTTATTATATAAGTGTGCCGCTATGCGCAATGTCTTTTCCAGACTACCCATTTTTAAAGGTATGATCGGTGTTTCGCTCCCGCCAATGTCGTATCCAGTTTCTTTTATGGCGTTAACTACCTTATTTCTGTTTCCCCATAATTTCTTTATCAGTTCCGAACCATTTTCCAGCAATTCCAGGGCAGCCATGGATGCGGCAATAACAGGGGCTGGCAGGGCCGTAGAGAATATGAAGCTCCTTGCGATATTTAAAATCCATTCTGTCGTATCTCTGGTCCCGGCAATAAAGGCCCCAAAGGAACCGAAGGCCTTTGAGAATGTCCCCATCTGTATGATTCTCCTTTCTGGTTTGATATTAAAGTGAGTCAGGGCACCTTTACCATTACCCAGGACACCTGTACCGTGGGCGTCATCAATATAAAGTATCGCATCATATCTCCTGCATATCTCGTAAATATCAGGCAGAGGAGCAATGTCTCCATCCATGCTGAAGACAGTATCGGTTATTACGATCTTTCCCTTTGCCTCCTCCTTTCTTAAGAGATCTTCGAGATGGGATAAGTTTTTATGCCTGTAAATTAG
>JBFMEC010000230.1:0-2638 GCA_040753575.1 Nitrospirota bacterium
AAGCCGGGGATCCCACTTTCTGTTTCATTAGTATTTATCTTATACATACCACCAATGACGAGGGTCTCTCCATCCTTTATGGTTACATTCGTTTTGGCTTCTTTCTTGTCTGTCCCGGGCACACCCTCTATGGATGGGACTGTGGGATCAAGTTCCTCCTTTTTAATCTCAATTTCTAAACCAATAGTTTTATCAGGCTTAATCTGGGGTGTGACGTTCAGCTCTATAGAAATATCCTTATACTCCGTTGAAATCTGACCGGATGTTACGTCTATCTTACGAATTGGGATGCTCTTACCCTGCATGATTTTTGCCGCCTTATTATCCACGGTCATTATCCTCGGATTCGAGATAACTTTACCCTGTCCAATCGTTTCAATGGCCGACAACTGTAAATCAAGCCCCAAGGTGCGGTCAGGGCTGAGAATGCCAAAGGTGATGCCAGAACCAGCGCCAGCACCCACAACGGCCGGAAAATCTACAACGAAGTTTCTTCCTGTGAATGAACCTGTTCCGAGTCCCGAAAAACCACCGATAGAAGAAAGGGTATTAGCAGCCTTGAAGTTTAGACCCCACTGTATTCCCAATTCCCTTTCATTTGTCGTATTTAACTCTACAATTCTTCCTTCTATTTGAACCATCGAGGTTGGTTTGTCGAGTGTCATCAAGAGACTTTCAACCTGAGGGAAAATCGCGGGTATATCATTGACAAGTAAAGATCTCGTTCTTTCATCAGCACTCGTACTTCCCCTGGGGGAGAGCACCTTCGAGTCCTTTATCGCCTTTTCAATATCCCTGACCTGGGCATAACTGACAGGAAAAATCCTGGTCTCCAGGGATTCTGCCTTCATCCCGGCCTCCTGGGCTCTCGCAGCCTCTTCACTCTCCCTGGCAAAAACTGCATAGGGCGCAATCCTTATGATGTTTCCCTCCACAGACTTGCCGAGGCTAAAGGTTTTCAGTATTATGTCCAGTGCCTGATCCCAGGGAACATTAATGAGCTTCATAGTTAACCTGCCCTTGACCTCCGGACTTACGACTATATTGTACCCGCTGATATCGGCAAGTAACCTGAATATGGGAATTATATCTGCATCCTGAAAATCAAGGGATATGGTTTTGCCTGTATATTTACCTTCTTCCAGAGGCGCCTTTTCTCCGGCTTCCATCTTTTCTTCGGTCTTCTGGACAATTGTTGCCGTGGATATCTCCCTTTCCGGCCCTTGCAAAGTAATAAGGACGGAGTTCCCGATTGAGGCAACATCGAAATTCGTCCTTTCTTTGAGGTCAAGAACAAGCCTGACACCATCTTTGTGTTTCCCTGCTCGCAAGCCTGTAATAGGCGAAACCAGAGCGGATGGAATTGCAGCCTTCATTTCAACATCGGGGATATCTATCACAATTCGATTTTCCAAAGGAAAGACATCTGGTGTCATGGAACCATCACCCTTAATCTCGACCTTCACGATGTCATCTGTTTTTTCGAAAAAGATATCAGTTATTTCTGAAGCCTTTGAAAGAGGTACCTGCTCCTTGACAGGTTCAGATACCTCCTCCTTTACCGCTGTTACCTCTCTTTCCCGGCCTATCTCTTTTGATATTTCTGCTTCCTTAAGGGGCTCTTCCTTTCTAACCCTGATGACGAGAGTGTTGTCCCGATATTCCGGTTCGATCATGGATGGTGTCTGAAGTAGCATCTCAAGTTTTGCTATAAAGGTTGGGGACTCGATCTGGGAAGGAATTATTTCACTTATACCGGCCTTGTCCGAAACAATCCTTTTATTAAAAGTGCCTATGCTCACATCGAGAAGTTCAACTATCGTCTTGTAAGGATCATCCGACCTGTATATGGTATACACAAAGGGTTTATTAACAGCTATTTTTACTGCATAGTTCTGGACATCCAGAGCCGTTATTACGGCTTCCTCTTTGAGCTGGGAAGGCTCTTTCACTGCTGCAGTGGTTGCACACCCTGTAAATATGAAAAATAGGAAGCATAACAATATAACGTAAAAAAGATTTGGGTCGAACCTTCTCATAAATTCTATTTCTCTACTCTTTTCTCTTCTTTCTGTTTTCTTCGTCATTCCTTTCATTCTTCCTCCCCCTTGTGGAGTTTCAATACTACATCCCTCGGTTTCATGTCGCCCCTATAATCTTTCACATATTCCCTTATCAACACTGTATCCCTCGTTATCTTTTGTACCTTTCCACCATGCAATCCCAATGACATTCCCTCGGTTATCGTATAGGATTTCTTATCGGGCAACATTATAAGGGCATAATGTTTCTGCTTATCCCAGGCGATTGCTATAAGAGTTATCTCATCTATGCTATAACTCTCAACAGGACTGGCGCCTTTCTTCTTGGTCGGTTTTTCCTTTGAGGCAGCCACAAGCGGCAGGAAAGGATCTCTCCTCCCTCTTGCATCATAGGAATATACCTCCTGCTCCGCTTTTTTGACCTCTTCAGGCGCCTTTATATCTTTCCTCGTTTCTTCAGCCGGTTGAACCTTTTCGGCAACGGGCTTTTTAATAACCGCCTGCTCCTTCTTACAGCCTGTGAAGGGTAAGAACAATAAGATAATGATCAGAATTAAGGCCAGATTTAAAATTTTATTTTCCCTTCTCATGATGGT
>JBFMEC010000231.1:0-2632 GCA_040753575.1 Nitrospirota bacterium
TTTCAAGGAAATCGCCCTGTTGATCCTTGTATGGAGAGTGTTCTTTTTCGTGATTGGAAATATGGTGCTGGTTGGTATCACACTGGGGCGAGAGCAGGAACACCCATTCATCTTTCGGATGTCGGCGTAGGTAAAGTTACCATATTGACCACTCGCTTTCCAAACGATAATGAAATAGATCGAAGAATCATTGGTTTCTTCAAAATTGACCGGGTTACCAACAACCCTGGCGAAGAAACAATAGTGTATGCCGATAAACAATTTCAACTCAGATTACCAATGGAAGAGGCAAAGGAGCTTTATTTTTGGGATTACTATTCCACTCTGGGAGGAGCGCGGTGGAATACTGGTCTAATCCGTTACCTTAGTGATGATCAAGTAATTCGCATTTTAACGGACCTTAAAGATACACTTCGCGATGAAATGGCGAAAGCAATGGTTATTACTCTCCTCAACCGAGATTTTTCTAATATTTCACCGCCACCGGCTATAGGTCCTCGCATTCAAAAAAGTGGAAATAGAACCAAGAGAATTTCCATGGTTAGGAAGTATGGTTCTGGTGGAGAGGGGATAGATCATAAGAAGTTGAAAGAATGGATCGCAGAAAATCCTGAAAAGATAGGACTTAGCTGCGTGAAAAGAACGGAGATAGAGTATGTCTTTACTTCGGGGGATGTTGTTGATATTGTCTTTGAAATTGATGGGAACAAAGGTGCAGTAGTAGAGATAGAGACAATCGAGCCATACACCGGTTGTTTTCAGGTATTGAAGTATAAAGTATTGAAATGTGCTGAACTTGGTGTAGATATTAAATCTCCAGAGGTGGAGGCAATTCTTGTTGCATGGACAATACCACAACAAGTAAGAGATTTTTGTAACAAGTATGGAATACGTTTCGTGGAGAAGAAATTATGAGGAGGCAACTACGCCTAACACAGCATATACGCTGCGGGCTTTCAGCCCTTGCCCTTCGGGACATTCGCCTTCGGCGAACGTCGTATATGCTGGAAACGTTATACGCAATGCCGTGCCTAAAGAAATTTGGAGGTAAAGATGGCATATAAAGTTTTTATAAGTCACAGCACTCGAGATCAGCGATTAGTAATTACACTTGCAAATATCCTTTCAAAATTTGGAGTGGATGTATCAGTTGCAGAGTGGTATCTATCTCCAGGACAACAACTTGATAAGAAAATATTTGAAAAGATAGAGAATTCTGATTGTGTGATTGTTTTATTAACACAAAATGGTATCCGGTCAAATTGGGTACAACAAGAAATAGGGTATGCATTGAAGTCTGGTAAACCTCTTATTCCTCTTGTAGAGAAAGGGATAAATCAAAAAGAGTTAGCATCGTTGCAGGGTAAAGAGTATATTGAATTTGATTCTTATCAACCTCAACAATCGCTGATTAAAACTTCTACTTTTGTGAAGTCACTGAAGTTAAAAAAGGAGCAACAAGAGAAAGCATTACTCATTACAGGTGGTATTCTTGCTTTCCTGTTATTACTTTCTGGAGGAGAAAAAGAATGAAAACGATTTCATATCTGCCTCTTAAGGATAAGTTATCATTGAAGCTTCACACGGTGAAAGGCAAGCCTACAAAAGAGGTTGGACGATTTAAATTATGGTGGAATAAACAAGGTGTTATTTATGCTCTTGATATTGACCAATTCTTAGAGGAACTAAAGGAATTTGAAAAAGCACGAGGTTGGATACAGTTAGGAGGCATCTGGAAAAACATAACTATTACAGAGAAAGATATTAAAGAAACACGTGATGAATTACTAAAAAAACTTGAAGAGAAATGGGGGAAATGGTAATGAAATATGTTACTGATACCCACACTTTAATATGGCATATGACGGATAATCCTAAACTTTCTCAAGAGGCAAGAAGAATTTTGAGTGAAGAAAATATTGTCATTCCATGTATTTTCTTCTTTGAGTTGCTTTATCTTATTGAAAAGAAAAAGATTACCGTTAAATTTGACGACCTTCTTATGATGATATCTTCTTCAAGAAATTATCAGATAGAACCAATATGTTTACCAATAATTAGGAAAAGTAGAATGATCCCAAGAGAGATAGTTGCAGATCCTTGGGATAGATTAATAGTTGCTACCTCGATGCATTTAGATCTTCCTCTAATAAGTCGGGATAAATCTCTAAATGAGATTGGGGTAAAGATTATATGGTAAAATAGGCACGGCACAGCGTATAACACGATGTAAAAGACTTCGTTTCACTTCGTCCAAATTTTGCTTCGCAAAACTTCTTTTACATCAGAACGATAACCAAAATGTCGCTTCGCTCCATTTTGGTTATCGGGATGCGGATGAGCGAAAGGCGGAAGCTTTATGTAATTCAAAGGGGATTTTTTGAAAAAGGGAAGTGGCTCTGCGTCACTTCGGCTATCAGCGGCGGCGGGGCACCCACGAAGTGGGTCGCGCTTGCGGGTCGGGGCTGAAGCCAAAACTTGTAGTGAGCCTGTCGAACCTATGCCCCTAATTGCTTTTTCATAAATAGGTTCCTCTTTTGGGGAGAGCGATAGCAAGAAGAACTTTAATGTAAATATCAAAATGCAAATATCAAAATTACAATGCAAAATGCAAAAATACTTGTAAATTAAC
>JBFMEC010000232.1:0-2631 GCA_040753575.1 Nitrospirota bacterium
TGGGGACGGGAGAGGTTAATATCCCGACCGACGCCTATCTCTCCGTTCTTAAAAGGGAGTAGTTGTTTTGTTGTCAAAATTACAATCTTTTTAATTCCTAATTCCTAATTCCTACTGACTTTCGCAAATTAACTTGAATAAAATTGTCCTTTGTGGGACAATGAAGGTATATGAAACACATATCTTCATCGTCTCGCAAAAGAGACAGGCAAGCGCTTGAGAAAAGGCGCATTTCTGCCATCAAATTATATAAGAAAGGTCGCAGCCAATACTGGATTGCAAAACATCTAAAGGTAAGTTTTGAGGCTGTCAGTAACTGGGTTGAATTTTACAAAAAGCGCGGCGTAAATGGCTTAAAAACTCTGGGCAAGCCAGGCCCCAAGCCTCGTTTGAACGATTCCGAAAAGAAGAAGATTAAGCAAGCGATACTGAAAGGGCCTAAATCTCAGGGATTTGCCACTGATTTATGGACGCTCGACCGTATTGCCAGCTTAATCAAGAAATTGGCCAAAGTCAGCTATCATCCCGGGCATGTCTGGAAAATACTGATGGAACTGGGATTTACCTGCCAGAAGCCGCAAATCAAAACCCAAGAAAGAGACGAAGAAAAGATAAAAAGGTGGAAACAGCAGGTCTGGCCCCGGCTAAAAAGGGGGCTACGCAATGCCACTATGATATAGCTTTCCACGATGAGTCCGGATTATCAGAACGCCCGACCGTCAGAAGAACATGGTCTCTTAAGGGACGGACGCCCATCATATCATCGGTCTTTTCTTGGAAGAATTTAAGCATGATTGCCACGCTGATATGTACACCGTTAGGACGAAAGACCAAATTGTTTTTCCGTATTATGGCAGGAACCGTGAAGGGTAAACAGATTATTGGCTATTTAAAAGAGCTAAAACGATATCGGTCGAAAAAGAAATTGCTGCTTATCTGGGATGGTCTGCCGGCACATCGCTCCAAGCAGGTGAATAAATTTCTGAATAACGAACGCTCTTGGCTGAAAGTTGCTCGCCTGCCGGCTTATGCGCCCGACCTGAACCCTGTTGAATACCTGTGGTCGGCGATGAAAAACAAAGATTTATGCAATTTGGTTCCCGAGGGGATAAAATCATTGAAGCGGGCGGCTAAAAGGAGTAAACAGAGAATTGAGCGGCATCCGACATTATTAAAAAGTTTCCTTAAGGCATCCGGGTTGTATGAACGATAATATTCAAGTTAATTTGCGAAGTTCAGTAGATGTGTTTGCATTTTGGTTTGTTTGTTCTTTTAAATTTCTGGATTCTTCTCTCATGATGATAAACAATTATTGAATTGGGCGTAACACAAAGTTCAACACTACAACCGCTTAAAGTACCGCCGAAGTGTCCGCAATTCTTTGAATCGATTACGTAATCCGCCCCTTCAAAACTGAAACTATTGTATTTATCAACCTTTCTGGTATACTGGTAACTGAAGACTTTTTCAAGATTCAAGTCTTTTGGGACCGGTTTAAATCCTTTGGGGTTGAACCGGTCTTTTGGTACACAACCAATAGTTCGAATCACATGCTCGGTATTGTACCAATTAACCCACTTTCTAAACTGATTGTTTAACTCATCAAGGTTCTTTGCTGTGTGCTCCTTGATAAATCGTTCCTGCATAAACCAGAAGAATCTTTCCAATCTTCCTTTGCCTTGCGGTTGATACGGTTTATGATTAACCATCACAGAACCCAAATCAAGAATTATTCTCTGGATTGTTGTTTCATACTCATCATCTGGCTTGTGTTTTTGGTAGATACTCTTGTTATGCCTGATTACCTTGTAGAAACTGGCATTATCGGTGTAAAACATGCCTGGAACGCCGTATTTTCGCACAATAGAGCGTAAAACAAGGATATTATTCCAAGCGTTGTTACTATCTACCCATTTCCAACCGACGATGAATCTTGAATAAGCATCCATAAAGGCAATGAGGTATATTCTACGATACCCTTCAAGCCAAGCGCCTTCGCAAACATCTAATTGAACCATCTGGCCGGAATGAGTAATCAGTTCTTCCAACTTACGAAACACCCTTCTTTCTCGTTTTGTTCTAATATAATAGTCATTTTTGATTAAGATTGACCTTATGCTTTCCGAAGAAATTTTTTTCTGGAACTTCCTCGCAATCATCTCGGCTATGTATCGATTAGAACGGCTTATTTTCTCTTTTTTTAGACGGAGTATTTCGCTAATCATGTCTTGGGTAGTCCCATTCCAAGCTGGTGGTCGCGGTTTTGGTTGAATGGCAAAAAATGTTTTTCCGCCCCTTCTGAATTTTGATAAAAGTCTCCTTACATGTCTTTCCGTAATGTTTAGTTCTTTAGATACTTGTTTTGCAGTGTAGAATTTTTTATCTAAAAGTGAAATGAGATGAAAACGATAATGATATTTTTTAATGTTCTTCATAATGTCTTCTTCCCAACCCTACGCTATCAAGATGACATTATAAAGTTTAACATTATTAGACGCCGTTTTCTTGTGGATAACTTGGACATCGTAGCCTTGTGATAAACCCTGACATTCTAGCCTTGCGACCACACTCCCAGTCTTATATAATACAAAATGAGCCCCAAATGAAACCTTGATTCTAACACATAATGAG
>JBFMEC010000233.1:0-2617 GCA_040753575.1 Nitrospirota bacterium
AGACGAACTCCGCTCCGCCCTGACTTCGACATTTCGCAGCATACAGAAGAATCCGTCTCAAGTTATGGGCTATCTGCGTCCATATCAGTAAACTATCATGTAGCTTTATTTATGCAATGCTGTATAGAAGAGAATGGATTTAGAATTGTAAAAGAAAAAGGCTCAATAAGATACTATGGGAAATCTGGATGGAGCAAATTGATAAGGGTTGATTATCATGGCACAAAAGAAGTCCCAACTGGCACCTGTCATGCTATACTTAAGGCAGCAGGTATAAAAAAACTGGGAGGGTAATATGATTGAATTAGAATACTCATTAGTAATTGAAGCTACGGAAGAACCAGACTACTTCGGGTTTTATTCTCCAGACTTAGAAGGATTTACAGGCATAGGACACTCTATAGAGGATTGTATTTATAGAGCAAAATGGGGAATGAAAGAACATGTTAATTTATTAAAAGAGAAAGGGCTACCTGTTCCTCCGAGAAATCCAAATCCGAAAATTATTATTCAGAATGAAAAAGAAGTAGTAACCGTTTAAAAATCTTCTTCTTTTATGCAATTTCGAAACCTCACTGGCCATGAGCCTTATCCGCACCAGATAGAGACTTATGAGGCGTTAGCAAAAAACAGATCCCTTCTCCCCCCTGCGGGAGAGGGTAAGGGTGAGGGGGTAATATGTCATCCTCAGAGCACCGACTGGAAGCGGGAGTCGTTTTCAAGGAGTTCGGAACAGTAAAAAGAATTGAGGAGTTGAAGAGTTAAAGGGTTATAATAGTAATTCAAGGAGGTGTGAAATGGCTGTTATAGATGCGGTTGCAAAAGAATTCAACATGAAACCTAAAGAGCTTTTAAAAGAAAGTCTCAGGACTTATCTTGAAAAGAGACTTTCAAAAGTCGAAGCAGATATTTTTCTGCTGGCGAAAAAATACGGCGTTAAAGATGTGTTTGAGCTTGACTCAAAGGTAAAAGAGGGGATCGTGAATGAAGAGGAAGCTTATGATGATTACTTTGTTTTAGACAACCTTGAGGCAGAGCGAGAAAAAATTAAAAAATTCTTAGAAAAGCTTTAATGCCAACAATTGATGATTTTAAAAGAATAGCAGAAGTTGAGTTTGCAGATATTGTTAAAAGCACATCCCGAATCGATTATAAGTTGAGGATTACTTTGATCAACAATAGTTTTATAGATGTGCATTTATCTCAGAAACTCCCTGATAAATTTGGTTTTCACTGGGAGTGTATGGACGAATCAAGAACGTTCTACCGCTATGATAATTTCCCTGATAAGAAGTGGCAATCTGTTTCAACCTTTCCTTATCATCTTCATGCGGGTTCTCAGGACGCTGTAGAAGCTTCTCCCTTTCCATTAACACCAGTCGAAGGATTTAGGGCGTTTATGGAATTTGTTAGAAGTAAATTGAAATAAATATGGCGCATATTCCCCAAAAAGTAGAGATTTCTTTTTTAAGACCGATGATTTTTCAAACCCTGACAGGCTATGAGCCATATCCTTATCTGATAGCAATTTATGAACAATGGCAACAATCAGATACCCTCTCCCCCTGCGGGAGAGGGGCAGGCGCTGCCCTGAGCTTGTCGAAGGGGTGAGGGGTAAATATATAATCCTCAGGGCACCTACGGGGAGTGGAAAAAGCGAGGTAATCATGACTTAAGATATTGTGTTATAATGGTTCGTTAATTATGGTTGAAGTTAGAAAGTCTGTCTGCAAATTTAAAGTGAGCGATGTCGAAATGAATCAAGAAAAAGAATGGAAAGTCATAAAGCGTCTCGCCCAGGTCATTGCTCAAAAATACAGACCTGAAAAAATAATCCTTTTTGGGTCATATGCTTATGGAAAACCTAATAAAGAAAGCGATATTGACCTCCTGATTGTAAAAAATACAAAAAAAACTTTTTTCAAAAGACTTTATGAAATAAGGAGGATAGCATCAGAGGTAAGACGGGGGTTTCCCTTTGAGCCGGTAGTATTGACTCCTGAAGAAATAAATGAACGTTTGAAAAAGGGAGACCAGTTTTTTGAGGATATACTAAGCAGAGGCAAGGTCATATATGCCAAAGTTAAAAGAATCTCTGTATCCACCTGATTGGGTTAAAAAGGCAAAAAAAGACTTAGAGAGAGTTCAAAAGCGCCTTGAAGATTCTGACTTAGAAGACGCAGCCTTTCATCTACAACAGGCATTAGAAAAGTATTTGAAATCCTACCTTTTATCCAGAGGCTGGAAGCTAAAGAGAATACATGATCTTGAAGAACTTCTCGACGAGGCAACAAAACACAATCCTAAATTTGAAACATTTCGCAAAACCTGCCAGAAGGTAACTGGCTATTATTTAATAGATCGTTACCCATTTGTTACAGAAGCCCCTCCCTTAAAAGAAATTCAAACTGCCTTGAGAGAAGGAGAAAAAATTGCAAAGTTCATTTTGAAAGAAGTGGGAATATGATTTAGTTTTTAAGGTATTCGTGATTTTTGTGATTTTAAAATATGCGATTCAAAAACCTCACAGGCCATGACCCTTATCCCCATCAGATAGAAACTTATGAGGCGTTGGCAAGAGGAGAGTCAGTTATCCTTCGGGCACTAACAGGAAGCG
>JBFMEC010000234.1:0-2585 GCA_040753575.1 Nitrospirota bacterium
GGTTCTGCACAGAAACGCTGGCCCGATGGTCTCCTTCAGCAGGGTTCTATTCCCCTCACAATAGAGAAAGAAGAACTGGTAATGATATTTAGGGCTGAATCACAGGGGATTACCGAAAAGATGATTGGATTGAAGGAAATACTGGCCGATTTAGACTATGATAAACTCAAAGAGGCCCTTAGAGTCTCTTTTGAGGAAACTTTTAATGTAGAGCTTATTCCATCTATTCCTTCGCGAGAAGAGTTATATCTTGCCGGGAAACTTGAGGTCGAGAAATATTTATCAACGCAGTGGAAACTTTATAGATAGTTTTCCCCGAGATTTTCATAAAAAAATTCAATTTGCCCTGTAATACAATTTGGCCTTGCCGCAGGGCGATTCCTTGTAGGACAAATACCTATAAGGGAATGGGTCGAAATCCCACAAAAAAATCAGACATATTCCGATACCTTTATTCTGTTTTCTTATGTATATTTTTTATCATCACAAACCAATTTGGTGGATATCCCCCCTGGCAGCCAGATCCTCCCATCTGGCTGCCATCCCCCCCTTTAAGAAGGGATTACGACCGGGAAAAATTCGGATGATATTTATCATGCCTGATGCTGTTGCCTTGCACTCAAAAAGATGCTATCATATCAAAAATTATTTATGGAGGTGGAGATGAGTTTGTACGATGAGATAGCAAAGCTTGCCTATGAAATTTACGAAAAAAGCGGATATATACCAAACAGGGACCTCGAAAACTGGCTTGAGGCAGAGAAGATTGTCATGGCGCGATACGCAGCTCAGCAGAAGACACACCCTGAAGCCGTCCAGGAAGAAAAAAAGGAATCTCCAAGGAGAGTGACAAAAAGTACTCAAACCCAAAAGACTTCTAAGACAACAACGGCAAAAAAGAAAAAATAGCTTCTCAATTATCCAAAAATCAATCTTCCAGATGAATTCTTCAATAATAAATAGTTAAAACCTGATCTTTTTAATTAGGAAAAAATAATTTGTAATTA
Source organism: Nitrospirota bacterium (assembly GCA_040753575.1). GTDB lineage: Bacteria > Nitrospirota > Thermodesulfovibrionia > Thermodesulfovibrionales > SM23-35 > JBFMEC01. The sequence continues at coordinate 1,008 of JBFMEC010000234.1, forward strand.
TGTCTGGTGTCGCGATCTGGATAACGGGTCTTCCGGGAAGTGGCAAGAGTACAGTTGCCAATGAGTTTAAAAAAGCTCATCCTGAATTTATTATTCTAAGAATGGATGAACTCAGAAAGGTTGTTACGCCTGAGCCAACATATTCTGATTTCGAGAGGGAGATAGTTTACAGGGCACTTGTTTTCCTTGCAAAGAAGCTCACAGAACTGGGTCACAATGTAATAATTGATGCAACGGGTAACTTAAGGAGATGGAGAGAGCTGGCAAGACAGATTATACCCAGATATGTAGAGGTGTATCTCCGATGCCCTATTGAGCTTAGTATTGAGAGAGAAAGAAAGAGAATTGAGACTCATGAGGCACCAAGGGATGTTTATAAAAAAGGTGCTGAAGGTTGGCCAGTACCAGGCATGGTGGTACCCTATGAAGAGCCTTTAAATCCGGAAGTAATAATAGATTCAGACAAGACTCTATTGGCCGATATGATTGAGAGAATAGAAAGGACAATCGGAGATCTAAAATTATATTCTAAATCTTCTTAAACCAAGTCCCTTCAGTTCAAAGATCACTGCTGCAGAAAAGTCTCCGGGTTTCCTGACCAATTCCATAATGAGGCTCCAGCATTGGCTCACATATCTAATGTCAATGCTGACTTCCTTCAATCCCTTCTCCTTTGCATCATACCAAAGCCTTCCCGCGGTGTACCAGGACTTGTAAGGCTCTATCCCGATTCCGGCAGTGTAGAAAAGTATGTCCTCTTTCCGGCTATATCTCTGACCTGCTGAGATTGTTGCTTGAGAGACCCTCATCGAAAGGTCATAATTCATACTTTCGAGCTTACCAGTATTAAAGTCATAGCTCGTATCAAGGCGCAGTGAAAGCGGCCACTTTATACCGATCTCCAGCTTGGACGGCAGAAAAGGCCTGTCTCCAAGTTCTGAATCAAAGTCCTGTGTCACCCTGAAAATCACAAACTCCCCATTCTTATTTATAAACCTGTTGAGTAAAGAAAGTCCTATCCCGGATGTTTTTCTGAAAAGTTCTGTTGAATCAAAAAGTGGTAAATCCTCGGAATCTGTAATGAGGGTATATCCAAGGGAAGGTTCTATTATATGGGTGAAAGAACCATACTTTTTCCAGAGCCTTGTATAGGTTGTAAGACTATATTCAATGGATTCTCTGTGAAGTGAATTATTCTCGCTTCTGTGCAGAGAATAGGCAGTCTCTCTTAATCCTAAAGACTGTAAGATTATGATATCCTTTCCAAACTTATGTACCAGCCTCGGAAAGACGTCAAGTCTTTGTCCATAGATACCTTCTTCTCTCCAAAAATTTGAGATCGCCGTTGTTGCAGAAAACCAGAAGGGGCCTGCCTGTGAAGGATAAAGAACAAATCCTAATTCTGGAAGTTTCTGTGGTACCGGTAGGCTTTCTTCCTTTAAATCGATCCAGTATTGTGACAAGAAGTAAAGACGGGATCCTTTTGTTGGAAGGGATACCTCTCCAGTCGATTCGAGAAAGCGGTTTGTGCGGATCTCAAAATGAGGACTAAACTCCCTGTAAAAATCTTTGTGATTG
>JBFMEC010000235.1:0-2578 GCA_040753575.1 Nitrospirota bacterium
AACTATGGAGACAAGGCGGCTGTATTTAAGGCTGAGTAGACCATTCTAATGATTATAATGATTATGGAGACTCATAGAGATTCATTGAGATTTGTAGAGATTGAAGGAATGAATAACCCTGCAGATACCCTCCCCCATCGAGGGGGAGGGAGTAAGTGGAGGCTGAACGCTGTGCGCTATACGCTATTCGCTGCTCGCTGCGCTCTTTGCGCTCTAATTGTTTTTACTGTTGGTTGTGCCACAACTTCGCAGTTCGGTTTTCGGAACGAAGAAATCAGGACTGAAGACATTTCTGTACCCGGAACTGGAGAAAAACTTGTTTGGCCCCCACCTCCTCAGACTCCAAGGATTCAATATTTGACAAGTGTTTCAGGACTGGCAGACATAGGATACAAGAAATCCTGGTTTAAAAAGGCAATAAGATTGCTCTTTGGAGAAGAAGAGATGGCAGGGATAATGCTGCGGCCTTATGGAGTTTTTGCGGATTCTAACCGTATATACGTAACGGACCCCGGTATCCATATTCTCCATGTTTTCGACATTAGAGAAAAGGAATATTTCAGAATAAAAGAAGTTAAGGATAAGGAGTTTGTGTCACCTATCGGAATTGCCGTTGATAAAAATGAGAATATCTATCTATCCGATTCTGTCCTCAAAAGGGTCTTTATGTTTGATAAAGAGGGAAAATATTTGCGGGATATAGGCATGTCCGAATCATACTCGAGACCTACGGGGATTGCTGTTGACGAAGACCGGGTCTACGTGGTAGACACGCTTGGCCATAAGGTGTTGGTTTTTGCGAAAAAGGACGGAGGCTTTCTATTCAGCTTTGGCAAGAATGGTAATGAAAAAGGTTATTTCAACTATCCTACAAATATTTTTATTGGCAGGGATAAACTACTTTATATTACCGATTCGATGAACTTTAGAGTCCAGATATTTGACAGAGATGGAAATTTCATATCTGCCTTTGGAAAACACGGTGATGGCTCCGGGGATTTTTCAAAGCCAAAGGGCATTGCTGTTGATTCTGAGGATCATATTTATGTAGCCGATGCGCAGTTCGATAATATTCAGATATTTGACAGAGATGGAAGACTTCTTCTCGGCTTTGGGAAAACAGGACGTAGAGACGGAGAGATGATCCTTCCTGCAGGGATCTTCATAGATGATAAAGACAGGATTTATGTGGCAGATTCTTATAATAACAGGATACAGATATTTCAGTATTTAAAGGATTCAAGTGGTCAAGTGGTCGAGGGGTCAAGTAAGACGAAGAAACTGGAGACTGAGAGATTGGGAGATTAGTCAAGTTAAAATTATCAATTAGCAATGAACAATGAGATTAAGAGATTCATAGAGACTCATGAGATTCGTGGAGACTGACGGAGATTCATGGAGACTTATTGAGATTTGGAGACTCTCATAATTATTGGAGATTAGAATGAAGATTAGACGATTTTTGAAATTTTGCTTTTTTGCGTTGACATTTCTGTCTTCCACTCTGGCAATCGCCGGAATAAAGGAAACAAAACATAATCTTTCTGCTTCGGGTCTCTTTAGTGTTAGAGCGGTTGAAGAAACTCAGATATGTATATTCTGTCATACCCCTCATAATTCTTATCCTGCACAGCCTCTATGGAATCACGAACTATCTGCAGTTCAAACTTACAGAAGTTACTGGTCAGAAACACTTCAGTCTTATAGTCAGGCCGAGAGTGAGGCCTGGCCTATTGATGGATACTCAAAGCTCTGTCTGAGCTGCCATGATGGAACAGTTGCAGTTGGAGCAGTATATAGCAGGTTCGAAGATATACTTATGGTATCCTCGCCCTGCATTGACGCCTCAGGAAAACTGATAGATGTACCTGAATGTACAGGATATATCGGGACTGATCTTTCGGGAGGACATCCCTTATCCATAAAATATAATATGATCCTCGTGAATAATAGAAATTCCAACACTGAATTTTGCCGTCTTAATCCACCACCATTAGGTGACCCGTATGTGAAACTTTATCCGACAAAGGGTGAATTCGGTGTTCAGTGTACGTCATGCCATGACCCTCATACCAACAGATCAATTGAAACCAGAGACGGCAAACCATGGCCACCCTTCTGGCAGAAGGAAACACATGATGCGGTATGCGAAGTATGTCACGTAAAGGATTGTCAACATGACTGGCCGTGGTAGATTGAGATACAAATTATTATTAATAATAGTAATTCTATTTATTCCTGTCTCGACTTATTCGAGATTCATAGGAGACAGGCCGCATGCTGATAAGAGCAAATTACCGAGGGGGTGTGCGAGCTGTCACAGAGGGCATGGAAAATATAGCACCCCGATGCTTCCAGAAAGAAAAGAGACTTTTTGTTTCAGGTGTCATGGTCACAGTGTGAATGTTGAGAAAACAAAAAGAGAGGGAGATCTTGCGAAGGATGTAAAGCAAATTAATATCCAGAAAGAATTCGAGAAGCCCTATCATCATCCTATTGAAAAGACAGGTATTCATAGATTTGGTGAGACCTTACCCGAAATAAATCCTTCCATGCCGAGACATGCAGATTGTGGAGA
>JBFMEC010000236.1:0-2564 GCA_040753575.1 Nitrospirota bacterium
AAATGAGGTCGTTCTCGTTCAAAACGGAGGGATACGACTTCGTGGGTTGTCCCGTGGACACGTTCATCCTTTTGCTGAAGCCACATCAGGAGGTCTTTATTGGCCGTTTCAAGACAGATAAACCCGTTGTCAACGGGAATGCAATAATGTACCAAAAATGGGAATGAAAAGTGTACCACCCCGGGTATTAAACATGTGGTAATTTCTCCCTTGAAGGGAGGTGTTACCGATGATTTCCGAGGAGGTATTTATGGACATTATAGCCATGCACCGTTCAGGTTTAAGCGTAAGAAAAATTGCCCGTAAACTGGGCATTCACAGAAAAACTGTGAAGAAACATATTGAGGCCGGAGATTTTCCTCATTACCACAAACGTAAGAGCGTAAGCATTCTGGAACCATATAAACAGATCATCAACGACTACCTTGAAGAGGATGATTACCAGGCAACCTGGATTTTCGATAGGATCAAGAAGATCGGATACCCCGGCGGCTACGATACGGTAAAACATTATGTCTCTGATATCAAAGAACAGAAGACCCGTATAGCCTATATACGTTTTGAGACGGAACCGGGACTCCAAGCCCAGGTTGACTGGGGAGATTTCCAGGTTCAAGAGGCTGATGGGAAGACGCGCACTGTTTATGCCTTTGTGCTGGTTCTCGGTTATTCCCGGGCCATGTACGTTGAGTTTGTCGATCGTTGTACCCTGGATGTCTTTATGGATTGTCATATCCATGCGTTTTGTCACCTTCAGGGCATTCCGGCAGAGATTTTATACGACAACATGAAAAATGTGATCATCGGTAGAGAGAACGGCAAAGCGGTCTTTAACATTGAGTTTCTCTATTTTGCCCATCACTACGGTTTTCTGCCAAAGATTGCTCCACCCTACAGTCCCTGGGTGAAAGGGAAAGTGGAACGCCCCATAGATTATATCCGTGAGCGTTTCTGGCGGGGCTATTCTTTCAGCTCTACTCAGAACGCCAACAAGGATATCATTAACTGGCTCAGTGAAACAGCCAACCGTCGGATTCACGGCACACACCGCGAGCCTGTCGATGAGAGATGGGCAAGGGAAATCCCCTGCTTGAAAAACCATCCTCCTTCTGACTATGACACATCGCTGAAGGTCTTCCGCAAGGTTTATAAGGACTGCCTGCTTTCCTATAACGGCAACCGGTATCAAGTCCCCTATCATGTGGTTGGCAGAAGGGTGATGCTCAAGATCAAGGACGATATTATATGCATCTACCATGATCAGGAGCTTTTGGCCACTTATCGGGAACCGAAAACGAAACACAATCTTATAGGCGATCCTCATATCTATGAACAGTTGAAACATGACAAAGAGCAGTTAAGCCGAAAGTACGGCAGAGATAAAGGCAAGGCCACACGGGGGTTGGTTACCGGCAGCTTATATGCCGATGTCATTTACAGACCCCTTGCCGAATATGAAAGATATGCTCAAGGAGGTGTCTCATGGAACAATTGACCTATGAACGCCTCCAGGATAATCTCCAACGTCTGAAATTAACCAGAGCAGCAGAGGTGCTCGACACGATTGTCTCACAGTCAGAGCATAACGGCGGCTCCTATCTCTCCTTCCTGGACCACCTTCTGGAAGAGGAAGTGGCTGCCAAGGAAAAGCGAAGGATCCACACAGCCATGAAAACGGCCGGTTTGCCGACAGCCAAAACGATCGAGGAATATGACTTCTCCTTTCATCCCCACCTGGATAAAAAAGCAGTCATGGAACTCTTCGATCTGACCTTTATCCCGAAGCATGAAAATGTCATCTTCCTGGGACCTCCAGGCGTGGGGAAAACCCATCTGGCCATCTCGCTTGCTATCAAGGCCTGCTGCCATGGGTTTAAGGTCTACTTCACCACCATGAACACCCTGATCGGCAAACTGAAGGAAAGTCAGTCCAAGGGGAAAGCCTATCTCAACTCCTCTCTGGTCATTGTGGATGAGGTGGGCTATCTCCCAGTGGACAGCCGTGAAGCTTATCTCTTTTTTCAGTTCATCTCCTATCGGTATGAGAAAAGCTCCACGATCATTACCTCAAATAAGAGCTTTACCGACTGGCAGGAATTATTTGGTGATCCCGTTATTGCCACCGCTATCCTGGATCGCCTGCTGCACCACTGCAAGGTCATTAATATTAAAGGACACAGTTACCGATTAAAAGAACATGCCTTTAACCAAAAACTCTTTCAACCACAAGGAGGTGAAACTATGAACACTCTACCAACTTAAACAGCTTCCATTTTGATTATGGGTGGTACACTTTTCAATTCCCATAATTGGTACACTTTTACTTTCCTATTGACATGGGCACAATTCTTATCTATCCTAAACAAAAAAAGATTGATTATCGTAATATGTCTCTGCTTCGTTTTATGGAACGTTCAATTACTATTTCAACAACGGTATTTAGGCTGGTTGCCATATAATGGAGAAGTTTCTCATTTACAGGTTCTGTCAAATTATAAAAAGCTGTCTCTTGAGTTGGAAAGGCTTAAGTTAAAATACTTTTGAATAACACCTGACTATGGGAC
>JBFMEC010000237.1:0-2506 GCA_040753575.1 Nitrospirota bacterium
GAGTGCATAATTTCGGGCAGAATTGATGAATTGGGACGCCGTTCTCCATCACGTTTAAAGTGCGATCTCCGAAATTAAAGCCATAAACTTATCAAAAATTGTCTTCAGCCGCCGGTTGCCTCAGTTTAATGGTGGATTATGGTTAATTGAACGGCTTGTTTTTCTGAAAAATCATCAATATTTGCTACAAGAGTGGTTTCCGGTCTCAATGATTTCCTGACTTCCTGTGCTACTTCAATGAACTTTTCAAAGGGATAACGAGCGGTAGTCATAAGATATATTGCATTGGCTCTATCATGTTCAAATTCAAGAGCACGATTGACAACCTCCTCAGTAGGTAGATCAATGTTATCAATGAAGACCCTGTTACAGGCTGCAAAGGAACAAAACTTACAGTTACGGGGACATCGAGCGACATCAAGACCAACCTGGGCGTGTATCTCGGCAAGCCCATCTGATGCTTTCTCGCACATCTGCCTTGCTGCGGACTGGATTAATGCTGAATCGCAAGAAAAGAGGGGAACTTCAAATAATAGGGCAATCTCTTCAGCTTTAAGTGTTTTACCCGATAATGCCTTCTCAACAACCCTTCTGACCATGCAATCCTATTTTTCAGATAAGTTTTATTAGATCTTAAGGAAGAATTTATTGGAAAAATTATTGCTAAAACAAAAACTATAATTCAAATAGTTTTTTTCTATATAAAAATTTAAATGTATAGGTTACATTAAGGTTAAATTATGAAAGTAGAAAAGATAAGACCATTTCTACCTATTCTCCAAATCTTCTCAAGAAAGGCTTTCGCAGCCTTGAGGATTTCTACGTTGATGAAAAGGTCAGAACTACAAACAAAAGTCAAAAAGGTAATTCCAGTGTCATCACCCGGTGAAAACTCTTTCTGTGTATGGGACAGGGTCCATAAAGACGTATCATTTCCAGGTGTTCTCTGGTGGAATAGCCTTTGTTCTTTCCGAAGTTATAATTTGGATATTGCCTGTGGTAATCAATCATGATTTGATCCCTCGTATACTTTGCGATTATCGATGCAGCTGCAATTGAGGCACTTTTCGTCTCTCCCTTTATAATTGATATCTGTTTTATTTTGATTAATGAAAGTGACACCGCATCGATGACAAGAATGTCAGGAGTTGTGGATAGATCTTCTACGGCAAGCTTCATAGCGAGTTTTGTAGCTCTCAGAATATTTAGATTATCGATCTGCTCTGGACCAACTATGCCTATACCTATATCTTCGGCAGAACCTGAAATCTCTTTGTAGAGAAATTCTCTTTCTTTTTCAGGTACCTTTTTGGAGTCTCTGAGTCCTTTGATTCTGAGGCTTCGCGGGAGGACAACGGCGGAAGCGACAACAGGACCGGCAATCGGTCCTCTTCCCGCTTCATCGATACCAGCTATCCTTAGACCCTTTTTCCTGAGGAACTCATCATGCTGGTAGATGTCCAATTTAAATGGTTTCCGAGTTTAGAGTTTTAATTTCTATTCTGCAAATTCTCTTTCCTTTTCTTTGATCTTTGCTGACTTCCCTTTTTTCTCTCTTAGATAATAAAGTTTTGCCCTCCTGACGCTTCCTTTTTTCAGGACATCAATTTTTTCTATGGCGGGTGAACAGAGCGGGAAGATTCTTTCTACACCAATGCCAAAGGATACTTTTCTTACCATGAATGTTTCCCTTGTGCCGCTTCCGCGCCTGGCTATCACAACACCTTCGAAGGGCTGAATTCTTTCCTTGTCACCTTCTACGACCTTGACCGAAACTCTAACAGTATCACCCACATTAAAGTCTGTAGTATCCTTCTTGAAACCTTCTTCAATCGCTTCAATCTGGTTCATTGTGATTCCTCCTTTATCTCTTCAATTAATCTATAATCCTCATCACTGAGTCTTTTATTTTCAAGAAGATCGGGTCTTCTTTCCAGTGTTCTGCGCAGTGCCTCCCTTCGCCTCCATCGCCAGATCTTTCCATGGTTTCCTGAGAGTAAAACCTCAGGAACCAACATATTCATGAAGACCGGGGGTCTCGTATAATGAGGGTAATCCAGTATACCCTTTGAGAAAGAGTCCTCTTCGGCAGAACGCTCATCTCCCAGAACGCCTGGTAATAATCTTGCGACAGCGTCTATTATAACCAAGGCAGGCAATTCTCCTCCACTCAGTATGTAATCTCCTATAGAAATTTCATCATCTACAAGGGCTATTCTCACACGTTCATCTATTGCCTCATATCTTCCGCAGAGGAATACAAATCTCTTCTTTTCTTTCGAAAGTTCAATAGCCATATCCTGATCAAATTTCTTACCTGCAGGGCCTGGCATTACAACTCTTCTCTCTTTCCTGTCGGGAGATATCGCCTCAAGGGCTGTAAAGAAAGGCTCAGGCTTCATGACCATGCCGGCCCCTCCTCCGTAAGGATAATCATCTACCGTTTTATGTCTATTTCTGGTGTAAGATCGAAGATCGTGGGCCCTTACCTCAATAATGCCTTTCT
>JBFMEC010000238.1:0-2506 GCA_040753575.1 Nitrospirota bacterium
TTTCTTTTTGCACATCTCAACAACTTCTTCCGGTTTCTCCTCCCATACTAAACCGTATTTTTTTCTCTGCTTCAGTTCCTTTTTTAATCTCTCGATCTCGGCATGCAGTTTTTCTTTGGACAAAGTATCTTCTTTTTTCATAGCCATGATTTTGAATTAAACTTCCTCTCCGGTCATTTCTTCTCTTTCTCCCGAAGGAAGCCGATTCGCCTGTGTTTTGGTTCCGGTGGAGTCATGAGTTGGCGTATTGCGTCAAAAATCAACTTTATTTCTTCATCGTGGTTTTCTATTTTTCTTTCAAGCTGCGCTAATTTATGGGCAAGTTCCTTATGCGTAGAAAGCATTTCACGCAACTTAACAAAGGCTTTGATTATATTGATGCTTATTTTAACCGCCCTATCGCTTTTTAAGACGCTTGCAAGCATAGCAACACCATGTTCAGTAAATGCATAAGGCGGAGAACCTGAGTGTTTCATTGTTTTGAACCAGTGACAAATTGTCACCAGTTGATTCCGTTCTTCAATAGTAAGCTGGAACATGAATTCCTCAGGAAATCGCTGGATATTGCGTTTTACCTGCCTGTTAAGGTGCTTTGTTTCTACTCCATATAGTTCAGCAAGATCCCTGTCTATCATGACCTTCTGATTCCTTATTAAAAAAATCCTTTGCTCAATAGTTTCCTGCGGTATCAAGTCTTTCATAATTTCTCTTCTTTTAAATTCGGATTTCAATCACTTTCACCGGTACAAGAGTCTTCATTCATATCTCCTATCTGGAATCATAATTTCTGATGCCAAACTTATCTCAATAATCCTCTATCCTTAAAACTAAAATATCCGTTTTTGGTGATAATAATATGGTCTAAAACTTCAATCCCTAAAATTTTACCTGCTTCTATAAGTCTTTTTGTCATAGTTAAATCATCCTCCGAAGGTTCAGGATCGCCAGAGGGATGATTGTGAGCCAAGACGACTGAATAGGCGTTGTGCATTATTGCATCCTTGAATACTTCTCGTGGATGTACTATGCTGGCATTGAGAGAGCCGACAGAGATAGTAGAGATGCCAATAATTTTATTGCGAGCGTTAAGAAGAATAAGTTTGAAATGTTCTTTAGCTTTGTCTTTTATACTTGCCCTGATAGCTTTGACAACGCTTTGAGGGTCTTTTATATTAAAATCTTTCTGCTCAGGTTCCAAATCCTGTCTCTTGCCAAGCTCAAAGCAGGCCTTAATCTGTGCTGCCTTTGCAAAACCAATACCTCTTATTTGAGAAAGTTCTTCTAAGGTTGCCTCGCTGATTGCTTTGATATTGCCGAATTTTATCAATAACTCCTGTGCGATAGTCATTACAGATTTTTTAGAAACACCTCGACCAATTATTAATGCAAGAAGTTCTTGTGCAGAAAGTGCTTCTGGCCCAAACTGTTTCAGCCTTTCACGTGGCCTTTCTGTCTTTGGTAAGTCATGAACTGTGAATGATGATTCTTTCAAGTAGCTTCCTTATTCGTCATAAATTAAGCTTTTCCAGCGCCTTATATAAAAAATAGCCAACACAAAAATCAGCACGGTTAGCTAATTGAAGAGTTTCTCTCATAGATATTCTTAGCACCCATAAACCATCTAAAGCTCTGCGATCAAACGCTGTCGATACCTTCCGGGTAACAGAAAACCTTGCCACCAAGGTGATGGAGGGTTTTAGCCTCATCGAGATCGACCCTGAGATAGCTGTCAAAAATGCCGTCCTTCACCGAAGCAGCCACTACTTCTCCAATAAAAATGGTGTGATCTCCGGCCGCAAAATGAGAATAGAGTCTGCATTCGATATTCCCAATACACTCCTCGATCACCGGTGCGCTAACCTTCTGAGCCTTCAACTGAGTAAGCCTGCAATTCTTAAACTTATCTGTATTTCTTCCTGAGTATGTTCCACAACACAGTACTTCTTTAATCATTCCAAGATGGGGTATGTTGATAACAAACTCTTTACTCTCTGAAATGAGCTTATGTGAAAATCTTTCATGACCTATGGAAACAGCCACAAGCACTGGTTTAAAGCTCACGGGCATCTGCCATGCAGCAGTCATGATATTGATTTTTTCCCCGAGTCTGGATGTTATAAGAACAGTTGGTCCGTGATTTATCAAACGGTAGGCATTTGTTATAGGGATATTCTTGAATGACACATTTTCCTCCTTTAAATTGTTAACCCGAATAATGCAGCTTAGGAAATGCAGATGTTGTGAAAAAATTTATTTTTCGATACCTTAGTGTACCTTTAACTGATGGTTTATGGAATGTTTTATTGAATATAATACTTAAAGATATTTTCAATAAATTCATCGAGTTAAATAAATTTTTGAACAATGTCTGCATTATTAGGGTTAAGGAGAATGGGTGTTTCTAAATTTCAAGAAAGGGACTTCTTTTGGTCACCCTGGAATCCTTTCCATTGTAAAGGACGTCTACCATCCTTTCGAGAGATATCTCACGAAGTCTCTTTATCTC
>JBFMEC010000239.1:0-2477 GCA_040753575.1 Nitrospirota bacterium
GGTTTTGCTTTTAAGACGTTTAGCTGGTGAATTTTATGAAAACTGTACAAAAGGTAAAAGAAGTTAAGACTGAGGAACTTATTTCGGGAAATGATAACCATAAAAGATAACCATAAAAGATAAATCACTTCTATAGCGTCAATAGAAGGGTTGGGAAAATAACAGCATTTTTATGCAACGTCCGAACTTCAAACTCATAAATTCGGTATAAACAGCCTGAATTTTAATATCAAAATCAAAGTCACTTTCTAAAATCGGAAGTTATTAATACGTAGTGAAACATATCACTACTAATTATGAGCTTCAATCGAAAAATTACAAGGAAAAACAAAGACGGAACAATCAAAACATATTATGCCGAAGTAGAATCTGTTCGAAAAGGAAACAAGGTTATTCAGAGATACATTCGTTCCTTAGGCACAGATCCTAAATCACCAAATAACTTTTCCCTTGAACCCGTGCATTTCTCATATCTTGCCTTACGGCTAATGCAGGGCAGCCTGACAGCAAATGATGTATTTGAGATGCTGGAAGGAATGGGCAACCGAGTCACAAAAAATGACCTTGAAAGCATAGGAATTAGATATGATTTCGGAAAAAAAACATTCTCTATCTACCTATATTACGCAAAGCCCTCAAAATTCAGAAACAATGCAATAAATGCCGAAAAAACCTCATCGTTCAAAAAACAAAAACAAGAAAAATAAGAACCCTATCCGGAGAAAAACCTTTAAAATACAATATTTTCCAATGTGAAGAACACGATTCTCCAAAAATAATACCAACTGTCATCTTAAGAGAAATCTGTCCTCCACATCGAATATTCGACACAAAAGTGATGATAGCAGTTGGACTGCTCCGATGGTTTCTCAACATGCAGCGAGAAGAAATACAATTGCTCTTCTATGCGAGAGGAACTGAGATCTCCACAGGTGAAATATCTTATCTATCTGAAGAATTTCTACTGAGATTTTATATATTCCACAAGGAACGTGCGGAACAGATTAAAACTCTTTTTAATAAAAATGGTGGAATGATTCTCCATCTGGATGGAACTGGAGAGGCAGGTGGTGATATCGTTTTCACTGCCGAGGATGGCAGGACAGGTATCAAAATCGATGCACAAATAATGCCTTCAGAAAGTTCAGAATTCATTAAACCATTTCTGCAATCATTGAAAAACACAATCGGTACTCCTACAGTCATAATCCGCGATATGAGCAAGAAAATCAAGGATGCTGCTTCCGAAATATTTCCTGGCACTCCTCAGCTAATATGTCACTATCATTTTATTTCTAATCTTGGAAAACTTATTTTCAAAGAAGAATATGAAACGTTTCGTAAAAAAATGATAAGTACCAAGATTTTAGCACATTTAGTAGCACTTAAAAGAGATTTATCAGAGCTTGTTTCTTTCAAAAGTCTACTTGTGGAGGCAAACTGTAAATGGGTTGCTATTGCAGTAGAATATATATCATCGCCAAGGGAAAACCGGTCAGGTTTTCCATTTATTCTCCCTTATTTTGAAATTATGAATCGTGTACTGGAAATTAAAACTCTTCTTAAGAAAATTATTGATTGGAATGCCGAACAAAATTTGGCTGTGAACGCTGTTCTGGAGCTCTATGAATATATAGAGAAATTAACACATATCGATGAGATCAAAATCTACCACTTTAGACTCGGTAAAGTATGGAATTGGTTTGAAAGCGTGAGAGAAATTCTGGAAGTTAGCAAGTATTTAAAAGATGATAAACAGGTAAATGAGCCAAAATCAAGTGTTACTATTAAAAATAGTCTGCAGGATTTGATTGTTAAAATAAAGAAAGAAACTGATGTTAAGGATAAGAAAATCATTGAAGTTTCAAAAATCATAATCCATGAATGCATAGAGCACTGGGAAGAATTGACCGGAGAAATAAAGGACATTAATGGGAATGATATTCGTGTGGTTCGACATAATGGCATCCTGGAGACCAACCATCGGTGGAGCAGAATGCACACGAGAAGGCGTACAGGGAGAAATAGAACCACAAACGATATGGCAAAGTACGGGGCACTGACGGCAGTATTGTCTAATCTGGAGAATAAATTTTACGTCGATAGTGTAATGGGTGATGTTTCGGATTTTGTTTATGAATTACAGAGTATTTCTGGTGAGGAACTGGAAGAGGCTAAGAAATTGGTTAAACCCCATCTCAATGAGTTTTTGAGTTCATCTGATTCAGAGAGATTTTCATTGCTTCACGAGTTTGTTACGATTCTGGAACATTCTGATAAAAAGGATAAAATTGATGTGAATAAATGGCTGATTAAGCTTGAATAGGCAACCCTTTGTTTGACGCTATAGCCTTGTTTTAGCCATGTAGTCCATATATAGACTACAAAGTATAAAAGGCTTTCGGTCGAAAATAGCTCTGTTGATTGTGGTTTCTTAGAAAAAGTGGATTTTGTAGCCTTTCAAACCCTTAATGTCA
>JBFMEC010000240.1:0-2456 GCA_040753575.1 Nitrospirota bacterium
GTTTATTTCAGCTTTGCGTGCGACAAAAAAGGAGATAAATCAGAAAAACAAAAAAGGAGCAGAGAATTTGCGAGTAAAATGTTAGAAAATTTAGCAAAGCCAGATCAAGAAATCGTTGCGTTATTAGCAGTAAAATATAACAAAAATTTTGACATAATAGAAAAAATTGTCGATATCTATCTAACTGATACAGATTATGTATATAGGCAAATTAAATCAACTATCCAAAAAAAGAACAAGGAAGAAACAAAAAAGCTAAAAGAGATTAACCTCGAACTCTTCGCACTTGATAAGTCGGTATATGCCGACACAGTGGCAAAAATCTCAAATCAGTTTTCTCTTGAACCAGCTATTGTTGCCTCAATTCTTATTGATTATAAAGCATGGAAAGCAGCAGAATCACGGGCAAGCTCTGAATGATGTTCATCAAAAGTTTAGAATAGTCAGCCCCTAACCTTAACGTCAACCGGACCCGCCGGGAGCGCGGCGATATTTTTCCTCATTCTCCCTGCTGGCTGGTCGGTTAATCTGCCTGTTAGTGATAAAATGATAAATAACTTCGACATCGATTTCGTTGTCTCCCACTTTCAGGTAACGAACCTAAAATATTACCTTGATTTGCTGAGAGAGGCATCCAACTCCGACCTGCGAAATCTCCGGCGAAAAGTAAAAAAGCATAAGAAGCATAATCGGCAACACCAAGCCTTCTCGAATGTCAAACACTTTTCCACTCATGACGCTATTATCTCCGCAATCAACCACGAATTGTTAAAAAGATCGTTCTCTTACCCTCTTTATAAAATTCTCCTTCGTCTCCGATCCCCGATCGTTAAAATGTTTACTGGTCTTGAACTTATAGAGCATAAATATTTCGGGGCGTTGTACATGCAACCAAAGCGCCTTCATCACCCCTACCTACACATGTCCCACACTGAATTGTTCTTAATACTTTGGCGATTTATAAAGCACAACTGGAAATATATCATTACCCCCGTCCTCGCAATCGTTTTTGGGATTCTTCAACTTAGGAAGAAGTAGAAGACAATTACGAGCATAACAATGAATGCGTATAAGTCATCATCAAACTTCATAAACCACTCGCTAACAAGCGGCTTCACCAGATTGCCAACAAACCTGGCAACTGGTGAGCCTTGGTGTTATGCTTTCCATTAGTTGATAATCATGATAATTTTTGAGAACGCTGAGCAGAAAATAAGGGCATTCAATAGTTATCCCGATCGCCCCCGTGAAAGTTACCATAGGGTTCTTACTGCAAGACAGCGAGAAAGATCATTTGTTCAGCAAAATGGAAATGTCAGCGATGAAAACCTTTATCTAATTGATCGGGCACTCAGAAGCTATTTTATGATGAATAGAGGCAACAGGATGGGAACGACAGAGGGATTCGTCAGCAAGCTGGGAAATATTCTACGGAACAATGAAATAAATGGCATTTTGGCCAGGCTGAGGGAAGTTACAATCATTGCTCCTAACTTGCAGCAGTATAAACCGGACGCGAAAAGGCTATATGAATCCCTTTCCAAAAGTGAACATGGGCTATCCGCTGATGGGACTCATTTTTGCGTTGGTGCAACAAAGGTAATGCACTGTCTCTTCCCAGAGCTTTTTGTTATGTTGGATCAGAATGTTGGAAAAGCAGTTGGTTATCGTCCTAGCCAATACAATAATTTCGAGTCCTATTGGAATGTCATGGATATTTGCAGAAAAGAACTGAAAGAATGGCAAGAAATACATAATGACACTAATAGCTTGCTACAACTGGATACTCCGCCAACTACGTTGCCAAGAATTTTTGACAAATGTGCGTCGATTATGGGTATTTGGTTAAAGAGCGCGCAGTCAAACCGGAAGCGAAAATCCATCAAGGGGGCAGACACTGAAAAAGGGCAGAAGTTACAGATGCTGGAGCCATCTCAACCGAATATATTGAGTATAGAAGGGGATGCCATGATAAAAGGAACTGTCACGAGTCAAGGTAAGTATGCTGACAAAAAGGATATTTGTGAGCTATATATCAGTGCGGATAGTTCAAACAGGTTACCCCATAAATATGGAAAAAGGAAGCCTATCGACCTCCGCATAGGAGAATTCATTTACGAGGCCGGTGTCCATGAAACCCAAAACGGTGTTGTCTGGATATCCTCAGTACTGTTTAGGAAAGAACTAGGGACAGAAAAGACGAGACTTGTTGATGCCCTCACAGAAATCAATGTAAGGAAAGGGGATAAAATAAGAATCAAGTCGAAAGAAGAAGGCATCTTTGTATTTGAGAAGATATAGCCCTATATGATGTTTCATAAGAAATGCATAACACTTATAAGGCCTCCCGTTGTCAAGAGAAAAAAAGGTCCTAATCGGAAAAATAGAAAATAATTTCCTTTTTTACGATACCCTTAGATTGCCTTAAAGCTCTGGCTTGGTTTCCCATTGCGGTT
>JBFMEC010000241.1:0-2443 GCA_040753575.1 Nitrospirota bacterium
GCTCAGATAGATGGAATCCGGGAGACCCATTACAGGCGGAGAATCTAGGATTATAAATTCATAGAGCGACTGGAGAGCATAAATAATTTCCTGGATTTTCGATGACCCAAGAAGTTCTGAAGGATTCGGTGGTATGGGGCCTGCTGTTATCACACTCAAGCCTGATATTCCCGTGGATCTGATCAGTCTGCCGTTGGAGCTGTCAAACTCGATATTGCCTGAAAGAACCGATGAGAGGCCGACTGTATTGTCGAGTTGAAAAACAGCGTGAAGTCGCGGTTTTCTCAAATCAGCATCGATAAGGATTCCTCTGCCCAGCTTTTCGCGCAGTGCCTTTGCTATATTTATCGTCACGGAAGTCTTTCCAATCCTCTCTCCGGGACCAGTGATCAGTATCGTCTTCGGTGGTTTTTCCGATGCAGACAATAGTATGAAAGCACCGATGGATCTGAACGCCTCGATTATGGGATTCGTCTGCTTATGATCAACGACCATGGGCAGATTGGACTGTTGCGGCTCCACCTTGTGCTGGATCATTCTTTTGTCTGAAGAAGTCACCGCCTCTCGAGCTTCATTGATGTTTGGAATAACCCCGAGCGCCGGGAGATCCGCTTTCTTTTCTATATCGTCAGTATCCTTAATGCTGCTGTCGAAGTATTCGATCAGGAAAGCAAGTCCCGTTCCGCCCGTGAGGCCAAAGAATATCGCTAAAACTACATTGAAAGGTAAATTCGGCTTGAAGGGCTGCTTCGGAAATATGGCTTTATCGAGAATTTGAATATTGGTAGCCTTGTTGCTGGCTGAGACACTTACCTCATTGAGCCGCTGCAGCAGGCTGTTATACAAACCTTTATTCACCTCGACGTCTCTTCTGAGAACTTCATATTGAGCGGCAGAATCCTGAAAGGAGAGGACCTTTTGCTTCTGCGAATTAAGGGCTTTTGTCAGATTTTCTTCCTTTTTCAATGCATTTCGAAAATCCAGCTCTGCAGCATTGATGATCTTTCCAGTCTCCTGTGAGATTCTGTTCAATATCGCGTCCATCTGGCTTTTAAGGCTTTTCATTCTGGGATATTCGGCGGTATATACCTTCAAAAGATTATGGTATTCTGCCTCCAGAGTTGCATGTTCTCTTCTCAATCCCTGTATCATGGGATTATTCAAGATAATGGGATTATTCGGACCGGACTCTCGGGCCTCTCTGTACAAAGCCTCCTTCTGAATTCTCTCGGCTGTGACCCCGTTCAAAACCGCTGAGATGTCGGAGAGCTTCTGTGCATATAAATTGTTATTGCTCGTATTGAAGACTATCTCATTTTTCGCGGCATACTTGTTTAAAGCCTGCTCTGCCTCCTCGACTTTACGCCTGATCAGTTCTATCTGTGTCTGAAGGAAATCCTTGGCATCTTGACTGGCGAACATTCTGCTTTCAAGATCAAAGGCTATGTAAGTTTGAGCGACGGCATTGGCCACATTCATTGATATTTCAGGCTCTTGCGATATAAAACTCACTTTAACGAGCTGTGAATTCTTGACAGGCGATACTTCTAAACGGGAAATCAACGAGCTGATGAGATATTCCGGCACAGCATTGTCTACTGACTGCGTATTTGCCGCGGTTGAGGGCCTCATATCGGAAGATTTCCTGGTTGAAAAAAGGCTAAAAATATTCGAAAAAACACCGATCGTATTTTCATAAATAAGGTTCTGTATGTTTGAAAGCATGTCCTTTGGCAGGGGGAAATCTTTATTTTCGGCGAGATGAAGATTCCTGATAACCCTTTCCGCCATATTCCGGCTTTTCATAATTTCAAATTGAGTCTGATAATAATCAGCTCCGGGCGAATCAATCTGGACTCCCTTAAAAGAGAGAATGTTCGGGCTTTCTTTGTCAATTCTCACGACTGTTGTAGCCTTGTAAACAGGTGTCATCATGAGAGAAAGGACGATCGTTAGAATGACGACTGCGATTGAAAAAATAAATACTATCGATTTCCTCTTTAAAACCACATTCAGATAATCTCTTAAATGGATCTCTTCTCTTTCTCGCTCCCCTGCGCGAATATAATCTATGTATGTCGAAAGTGAGAAGTCTTTTTGATCGTATTGTTTTATTTGATATCTATTTTCCATGAATTGAACCTCGGTTCCCGGCTTGCTTAAAGCCCTGTGCCCGGCCGGACACCGCTGAAACCAAAATACCCGAAATTGAAATATCCTGCCAGCCCCCCCACAAATCTCTTGAAGCCACTGCTTGAAACAATGATAACATCTTTATCTTTGAGTTCGATATCCTGAATCTTACCCTGCAGGACATCGTCATAATCGATTGTTATAGCGTCTCTCTCCTGTTTTCCGGTGTCACGATATAATTTTATGTCCGATTTCGTGGCATCCATGCTCAACCCCTTAGCCATACTGATAGCCTGTGAAAAAGTGATCT
>JBFMEC010000242.1:0-2439 GCA_040753575.1 Nitrospirota bacterium
AATGTTTGCATTATCTATCTGCCCAGCTGGAAGATTAAATACAGCCTGATACGTGCCGTGAGAGGAAGTTTCTGTCTCATTCTTCAATTCGTGTTCTATCGCGACCTTCTGCGGCTTGTCATTTACAAGAACCTTAATGCGCGCCTCCTTCACCGGCTCCTCATGGGAATCTATGATAGTTCCCGCTATGTAGAATGTTTCACTTTTTGCTATTTCTTCAGAGGCGAAAGAGGAATTTCTATAAAATAAAGATAACGATATTGATAAAACTACCATGAGAATCCAGAGAGCCTGTTTTTTCATAAAGCCTCCTTTATCAATTGATAGTGAACAGCATTCAGTAATGGTTAGAAATAGAAACTATTCACTTAATTAAAATCGGCATTCCCACCGTCAAGAAGGATATATTCTTTCGGGGACTGAGCATTAATCGAATTGCAACAAAATGTTGTAAGAATTAAAAAAATAAGAGTTATAGCGAAATACTTTTCAGACATATAGAATGATTAACCTTAACTTAAATACTCTTTTGATAATTCAAGGACAGCCTTATTCCAGCCCTCTGGTCCGATTCCGTCTGCCTTAATAAGATTCGGTATATTTATTCTAAAATCATGATTCCCGTCAGACTTCTTAACTATTACGGGGTAATCAACCCTTTCAAGCATCGGTATATCGTTAGGACTATCACCTATGGCAACAGTTCTAACCTCTCCGGATTTTCTTTTATATAAATCAATTAGGATAGAAACCGCCTTTCCTTTATCGCTGTCGCCAAGTATGTGGAGAAATCTTCCCTGAGTATAGTTGAAACCCTTTGCTTTGACAGCACCAAAAAGCCTTTGAGATTCTTTTTCATTATCCCGTAAAATAAAGGGTTCATCAAAATCTCTTTCTTTTGCCATTTCAGCCTCTTTGAGACTCATGTTGGCTATCTCCGCGACTTCCTGTACAGTCATGTCTCCAAAGCCTTTTACGTCAAAGCCCTCTTTCCGGAGTTCTTGTAAGGCTCCACGCAAATCTTTATAGGATACACCAAGTTTTATGATAGTGTAGTCTTGTTCATCTTCAATCCGCAAATTATGTCCCGAAAGTTGAAATCTAAAGTAACTTTTCGGGATAAATATTCCGCCGCCGTTTTCAGATATAAAGGGATGTTCATTATTGAGCTTTTCTCTGTAATATTCTATCTCTTTTCTTGTTTTACTGGAGCAAATGATAAGAGGAATATCTTGTTTTTTGAGTAATTGAAGAGCGGGTAGGGCAGCATCAAAGGAATAGGTCGAGAAGTCCAGGAGAGTCCCATCAAGGTCTGTAAAGATAATGAGTTTTTTCATTCTATGATCATTACCTGAATATCCATGACATTTGTTCCAATCGGTCCTGTTATAAAAAGCCCGCCAATTTTTTTAAAAAAATTATAGGAATCATTATTTTCCAGATATTCCACGGGGTCTATTCCAAGGGACTTTGCCTTTTTATGGATCTTTCCATCAACTATTGCTCCGGCCGCATCCGTTGGCCCATCCGTCCCGTCGGTTCCTGCCGAAAGAAGCGTGATTCCATCAAGGCCATCAATCTCTATGGCGAAAGCAAGAGCGAGCTCCATATTTCTTCCCCCGAGACCATTGCCCCTAACGGTGACAGTCGTCTCACCTCCGGATAGCAGGCATAAAGGGCGATTTAGTTTATATAAACTTTTTATCTCCCGAGCTATTTTCGAAAGCCATCTGCCCGTTTCCTCTGCTTCTCCCTGAACATTGGAAGATATTATAGTAGTATCAAAACCTAATTCATCGGCTTTCTTCTTTGCAGCATCGAGGGCTTTTTTGTTACTTCCTATAATTATGTTCTCTACTTTTCCGAAGATTATATCTCCCTCCTTTGGAGTTTCAGGGATTAGACCTATTACACCTTTTTGCAAGAACTCCAAAATTTTTCCCGGAGCTTTTTCTATCAGCCCATATTTTTCTAAGACCCTTAAGGCATCATCGTATGTTGTCTTATCCGGAGATGTTGGCCCTGAGGCGATGACGTCAAGCTTGTCACCAATAACGTCTGAAAGTATTAAAGATATTACCCTCGAGGGATAAGCAATTTCTGCCAGTCTTCCTCCCTTCACTTCTGATATATGTTTTCTCACCGCATTGAGTTCCTCAATGTTTGCTCCGGCCTTTAAAAGCAATTCTGTAACTTTCTTCTTTTCATCAAGGGTAATGCCGTCACAGGGATGGACAAGGAGAGCAGAACCACCCCCTGAAATAAGACATACTACGAGAGTATTCTGGTCTGAATCCTTAATCAAATTTACTATTGCTTCAGTGCCTTTCAAGCCATTTTCATCAGGCACTGGATGGGCTGCCTCAAAAACCTGAATCTTCTCAGGCTCATAGGCGGTAAAGCAGTGATTGATTTTCGTGATTGCAATCCCCGCTGTTA
>JBFMEC010000243.1:0-2427 GCA_040753575.1 Nitrospirota bacterium
TATTTTAAAACTGCACATTCTAACAACCGTTTCAACCTTATAAATCCTTTAGCATGGTTTGTGCGGAACAACAATGCACAAACCACGCCAACCCTTCGGGCACGGATTTAAAGGTTAAACGAATGTTGGATGGACGCCGCTAAGGCGGCGCTAAACTATGAAAAATATGAATATGATAGGACGCGCCCCAAGAACGCCCGCCGTCCATGGCGTGCGTAGAAATTAACAGAGAAAAAGGATATAATTTGGAATACGTTGTTTTTATCGACGAAAGTCAAATAACCGCATCAAGATTTCAAAGTCTTTCTGCATTCTCAATGCAAAAAATCGCATGGGTAAAAGCACAAGAAGAAATATCCGGAATTTTGAAGAGTTCAAATGTTTCAGAATTCAAATGGCAGAAACTTAAAGATGCAAAATACTATTTCTGTGCAGAAAAAATAATAAACTTTGTCTTTGAAAATATTCGAAATCATAAAATTAGAATAGACACTCTTGTGTGGGACACGCACGATTCACGGCATAAAATCCAGGGGCGTGATGATATGGCAAATTATGAAAGAATGTTTTTTCATTTATTGAGTGGTTCCATGAAACGAAGACCGAAATCTGCCAAATGGGACATTCGACCTGATCAAAGAAACGGAATAAATTGGTCAACGATCCATGATTGCCTCTCTGCCAAAGGAAGACAACAGGATTTCCATCACAATCTCTTTGGCTATTTCTTTTCAGACCTGCATTATTCCATTGAATCATTTCAGGAGCAATGCTCCAAAGCTGAACCATTGATTCAAGTGGCAGATCTTTTTTCTGGAATGGCTGTGTTCTCAAAAGATTCATATTCCGGATACGCACAATGGAAGCAGCAAAAAGCGCCTTCTTTATTTGAGGAAAAAAGTGTATCATTCACAAATCGGGAAAGCTACAGATTTAAACTTCTAGATATTTTTAATAATAAATGCAAAACCGGAAAATATGGTGTCGGTCTGGACAGTAAACAGTGCCTTTTTACTTATGATCCAAATAACCCGATAAATTTCTGGCATTATGAGCCCCAACATAGTAATGATAAAGCACCTGTGAGAGGAGAAATATAATGACACTAAACGACAACGAAAAACGCGACATTATCAAATACATAGAAGCCGGAAAACCTCTGCCAGACAAATACCGTTTTCTCCTTTTTGGTGATAAACGCGAAGTTGAGCTTGTCTGGAACGGTAAAACAAATGAAGTCTGTAATATCGTTCTTCCTTTCCAAGTCATTGAACAGGTTGATGAACCAAGGCAGACACAAGCTGATAAAGATGACTTGGCTGGTTCGCTTTTTGACTTCCGTGGACGTCAGAAATCAGGATGGACAAATAAACTGATCTGGGGTGATAACAAGCTGATTTTATCATCACTTAAAAACGGTCCTTTACGAGATGAAATTGAACGTAATGGTGGTATTAAACTTATTTATATCGACCCACCTTTTGATGTAGGCGCTGATTTTTCAGTTGATATAGAAATTGGAGATGAAACATTACATAAAGAACCAGGTATTCTAGAAGAGATAGCGTATCGAGATACCTGGGGCAAAGGATCAGATAGTTTTATTTCCATGATCTATGAGCGACTTATGTTAATGCGGGATTTATTAGTTAAAGATGGGAGCATTTTTGTTCATTGTGATTGGAGATTGAGTTCGCATATTAGGGTTGTTCTTGATGAGATATTTGGAAAAGAGAACTTTGTAAATGAAATCATATGGTGTTATAAAGATGTAGGTGGTGGCAGGAATAATAATTTCTATAAAAGAAAGCATGATACAATATTCTGGTATTCAAAAAGCCAACAATTTCAAACATACAAAATTGGTCGAGGAATGTTGTCAGAATCTACTCTTTCAAGATTTGATAGTCTATTCGACGATGAAGGAAATATTACCTATCGTCGGTTTAAAGAAAAAAGGCCAAATGAATTTGAGACAAGAAAAAAGCAAGGCAGAGTGCCGGACAATTTAGATGATATTTTCCTTAGTAAAACAAATGGTCGTCAACTTGAAGACTATTGGACTGATATAAATCCATTGAGAATACGCGCAGATAAAGATAATCCAGATGAAGAGCACTTTTATCCAACACAAAAACCAGAAGAATTGTTAGTTCGAATTATTGAGACTATTACAAAGGAAAATGATACTGTTGCTGATTTTTTTTGCGGTTCAGGTACTACTATTGCCGTTGCAGAAAAGCTGGGTCGCAAGTGGATTGGTTCTGATCTTGGTAAGTTTGCCATTCATACTGCCCGCATGTAATCCGGCATAGTTAGTGACCCCTCGTCGGCATTTTTAGTGACCCCGGGGGTCGCCACTTTTAGTGACCCCCCTCCTGCACCATTTTGGAGGGCTTTCGGAAGGCTATAATGGCCTTCAACGGA
>JBFMEC010000244.1:0-2400 GCA_040753575.1 Nitrospirota bacterium
TCAATTGCAAAGGCTTCGCTTCTGATAGTCCTTGATAATGTAAAGATCGCCAGAGAGACCAAGCGGCCTATTTGCCAGGATACGGGTGTTCCCGTTTTTTTTATCAAGGTCCCCCCTGGAATTAGACATTCTGAATTGAGAAATACAATCCTTGAGGCAACGCGAATCGCCACAGAGCAAGTGCCGTTAAGGGCAAATGCCGTTGATATAATTACAGATAAGAATTCAGGGGACAACACCGGTGCCGGGTTTCCCGTGATGTATTTCGAGCAAGGCCCGGACGATTCAATAGCGATAGATCTTATGCTGAAGGGCTCTGGCTGTGAAAATGCTGGCCAGACATACAGGTTACCCCTGGAGGAATTGAGGGCAGAAAGAGATCTTGAGGGTGTAAGAAAATGCGTGCTTGACACTGTCTGTAAGGCACAGGGCAGAGGATGCCCTCCTTATATTATCGGTGTGGGAATAGGTGCCTCAAAGGATCAGGTGACGAAACTTGCCAAGGAGCAACTTCTGAGGAACCTTGAAGACAGAAACAAAGAGATGATTCTGTCGGAACTTGAAAAGAGACTCTTTAATGATATAAACCAGCTCGGGATAGGTCCACTTGGTCTTGGCGGTAAGACGACAGCCATAGGTGTGAAGATTGCGGTGAATCATAGACACCCTGCATCATATTTTGTTGATATCTCTGTTTGCTGCTGGGCAGACAGAAGGGCGGGATTGACATGGTAGAAGAAAAGCTCAAAGTCCAAAGCTCAAATTTCGAAATCGGGAAGGCAAAAACCATTAAATTGCCATTAACAAAGGAAGATGTACTTTCTTTGAATGTCGGTGATCCAGTTCTTATAACAGGCCGTATTGTGAGCGGAAGGGATAGGCTTCACAAGTTTTTCTTTAATGAAAGACCATCGGAGAAGGAGATACCCTTTGATCTGAAGGGCACAATACTTTACCACTGTGGTCCCATAATAAGAAGAATAGAGAAGGGCTTCAAACTCATTTCAGGAGGCCCCACTACCAGTATAAGGGTTGAGATGTACGAGCACAGGATAATATCAGACTACGGAATAAGGGGGGTAATGGGTAAAGGTGGTATGGGCGCAAAGACCCTTGAAGCCCTTAAAGAAAATGGCTGCCTCTACTTCCATACCATTAGTGGTGCCGGGGTCTATCTGGCAGATCGGGTAAAGAAGGTGGTTGATGTCTGGAAACTTGAAGAGTTTGGAATGACCGAGGCGATGTGGGTCTTTGATGTAGAAGAATTTCCGGCCATAGTAACTATGGATGCCCGGGGTAGAAGTATCCATGAAGATATAGAAAGACTATCTTTTAGTAGATTTAAGAACCTGATTGGATTGAAATAAATTCATTCGATTTAACTTGATATTTCTGTAACTTGCTGTAAGTAGAATTATTTGAATTTTATGAGGAGGATTTCATGATTATAATCGCAGAAAATCTTAACACAAGGAATAAGGCTTATATGGAGGCCGTAAAAAATCGTGATAGAGAGACAATCGGGTTACTTGCAAGGAAGCTTGCCGGCAAAGGAGTGGATTTGATCAATGTGCAGTGCTCGCTGGATAGCATCGGGGATGAGGAGACGCTTCCCATGGTGGTGGAGATTGTTCAAGAGGCGACGGATCTACCCCTCTGTCTTGATTCCAGAAATACGGAGGCTCTGGAAAAGTCCCTCACTCTGTGCAAAGAACCTCCGCTCATAAATTATCTTTCTGCCGATGAAAAAAATTCTGATGAAATCCTGTCACTTGTAAACAGGTTCAAGGCAAAACTGGTTATCAGGGCCTTAAAGGGAACAGTACCAACAACCCTGGAGGCTAAACTCATGATACTGCAAGATCTGATAGAAAGGGCGAATGCGACAGACATACCAAATGAGAGGTTGTTTGCAGATCCCTCCGTAGTTCATATAGGAAGAGGAATGGGACAGGAGCATCTCGTTAATACTCACGCATGCATAATCGCATTAACTGAGCTGGTCGATCCTCCCTTGAACACGATCGCCTGGATATCCAATATTTCTACGGGATTACCAAAAAATATAAGGTCCAGGGTAAATTCAGCCTTTCTTTGCTATCTTGCCGGTGCAGGGCTTGATGCTGCGATGATGGATGTAAAAGATGCTGAAATGGTTAAGACTGAATATTTGATAAAGGCATTTAAGGATGAGATAGTCTTTTCAGCTGCCGATATATCATAAATATATAACCCAAATAATGCAGACATTGTTCAAAAATTTATTTACTAACTCGGCCATAAGTAAGAATACATTCCGTCATTCCTGCGAAGGCAGGAATCCAGAAAAAATACTGGATTCCGGGCCAAGCCCGGAATGAGTGCGCCTGGAAGCGTGCATGGCCAGAGGGGTGAAAGTCC
>JBFMEC010000245.1:0-2398 GCA_040753575.1 Nitrospirota bacterium
GGGTCTCTTGCATGGGCACCTCCTATATTCTGATTGCTTATTGACATTCAGAATATAGCCCAAATAAAAATATTTGTCAAATCCACCCATAAATTTGTCGTAGACCCGTTACAGGAAAGAATCCTCTTTTTCACAAAATCCTGCCGGTCTTTACGCCGATTTAACGACTCCACCTAAAAGTCTTCAAATCTCTTCATTAAGGCAGATTGCAGATTACCACTTAAAGTCAAGTATCTGAGCTACTTGTAGAAAGTATGTCGGCGAGAAGCTGTTTTCCCTTTTTTGAAAAATAAAAAATTAGTCATGTCTGCCATCAATTTCGCTACTTGTAAAAGTCGAGAGAAAAGAATTTAGTCCTGTCATACTCTGTCACAGTGGCACCTCTAATTTATTTTACAATGACGTAGCACCTTTTCATCGCACTGGATTTGACTGTGAGCGTTCTTTATAGACTTTGAAATGGCGGCTGCCTTCGGGAACTTTCGATACTGCGAGGGCAATAACGATTATCAACAGGACAAAGGCAATATACCGCAACCGTCTTGTTCTATATAGAGCTGCTATGAACACGAGAATTCCTGCCAGCATAAAACAGATAAAGCTTGTCAGAGGGTCTATAACCATCCCACCTATCAATACAAGAAAGACCGATATACCTATGAGAACCTTTGGGGCTGAGAGATTTGGGTTTAGCCTTGATTTAGCCATTTCCGGCTCATTTTATTGATATTGCCGGATACCGTGTCTTTTCATTTAGAATAAAAACCCTTTTGCCTCAGTAAGAAAAAGTGTATTATTATTCGACAATATCTTCAATGCATCTTCATCAGATACACTATTACGACCCAAATGCTTTAATTACTACTGCCCTTTCTTTACCTGTAATTTAATGGAGCCTTTTAATCCTCCACGGATTTCCTGAACATACACTGAGTATTTGTCCATTTTTATATTTCTCCCTGCATAGACCTCAAATTGCTTCTTCTGGGGTGGATTTCCATTAATAAATAGGTACAACATTGCTACCAAGCCATGCTTTTTCTCTCCCAAATCATTAGTGTACTCAGACTTATTTATATTTCCAAGTCCTATTCTCAACTCACCCAAATTGGCTGTGGTTCCATGCCTGATTTCAATCATTTTACCTTCACCTAGCGGTGCTTTATCTATTTGTATGCAACTGGTTGCAAAAACCAAGGCAAATGATAATGATAAATGAAATAATAGGAATTTGCTTTTCACGGAGTTAATCATATGTCCTATTGACCTTTTGCCTTGCCTGCCTTTTCCATCTGGAGCTCCCATTTGTATATCTCATCCTTTGCAGAACGGGCATCCGGGGCATCTGGTCCTAACTGGAGGTAGATATTCATGTAGCGAATCGCCCCGGGGTAGTTCTTCAGTTCTCCATAAACAAGGGCTGTATTAAAGTAGAGTCCTGCTACAAACGGAGCCACCTGGATTGCCTTTCTGTATTCTTTAACAGCATCTTCAAAGTTACCCTCCTTTACCAGAACCTCTCCTCTTATCACATGTCTCCGTGCATCTTCAGGGAGTTCAGAAAGCGATGGATTCCTCCTGATAATTTCGAGTGCTGCCTTTCTTATCTCCTCTGCCTCTGGATCATCAGCAGCCTTTAATGCCTCGGCATATTCACTTAATGCCTCTTTGTATTGGCCTTTTGCTTTAAGGGATTTTGCATTGCTTTTATGTAATTGAACATGGGGTTTAAGTGCCTGAAGCAGGGTATTTCTCTCAATTCCATAGGGAGATATTATTTGGAGTAAATTCCTCTTCAGGTATGGACAGATAGATATCTATCGCCTCCTTTGTTTTTCCGAGCTTTGCATAGGTTATCGCCTCAGGAAGTTGGGCCTTTGCTTTTTCTTCTGCTACGGTTCTTATTCTCTCTATTGGACTCCTTACGCCAAAAATATCAGAAGAACCGTATCTAATAGTAGAAGGTACACTCACTACATCACCGATCTCAATATTTATCTTTGAGTATTTCCAGACCCAGTCAGTTATGTGTATGTCAATATCTCCTTCTTCTTTCGTTCTTAGTCTGATGGTTTGCGATGATATAAACCTATCATCAGGCGGATTCTTAATAAGGTTTATTGGTGGATGTTTTTTAATTTTAATAACTGTTCCTTGTAATGCCTCTGCCAGTGTAGCTACATACCAAGTCAGAACCACAAACATAGCAGAAATTAAAATATATGCAGATAATCTCTTCATAATCCACCCCCTATTACATTTTAACGCATATTTAGCTCCGTCTTAACCTGTGCCTCCAGGTTCTTCATCTCATCTAATATATTCTTTTGCGTCTCCAATAAATCCCCTTCAGATTGTTTTGCCTTCATCACCTGATCTTCAGATTTGGAGCGAAGGG
>JBFMEC010000246.1:0-2381 GCA_040753575.1 Nitrospirota bacterium
TGCGGGCCATGTGGTCTCCAAAGTTCAATTTCTGTCAAGCAAGACCCCCTGTTTATAGAACCCCTCGAGCGTTATTGAATCTCGTTCCCGAGATGTTACTCGATAAGACGTGCTCCTTTATTTTCTTTCACCTTGCCAAAGGGCTCAAAATCTCTTCCAAGATCTGCCTTAATTCCGGAATGCGACATGAAATGACTTTATCTCTAAGGTGCTTGTGGTCTTTAAAATTGAGAGGCGGCTTGTGCAAAGCGTTGTCATATCGAAATATCAGTTGACCATTTTTGTCTTGATAATGGTACGCATAGGTGAGTTTTTCGGGTTTGTATCGGAAATTGAGATATTCTGTTAGAAAAAGCTTTGACTCATCAATAAACTCGATTATTCCCTTTATCACGCCAACCTTTTCAGTCCTGAAATCTGCCTTAATTTCGGAAGAAGTAATCAGACCCGTCCTTGAATACTCGTCAACTTGTGCAGTAAGAGCGGATAGATATTCAGCCAGAAACATATTCGATTTCTTCCAGCCGCTTCAGATCTTCGAGGATTCTCTGGCGAACCTTTAATTCTCCCTCCCACCTAACATACTCTTCATCCCCCCCGTGCAAGTCCTCCGCTCCAAATCGAGCCAAAAAGACTTCCGAGCTTACCTTATATTTGTCTTCAAATGCTTTGATCTCTTTCTCTGTCTTCTTCAGCCCGATCTCCAACCTTTTGACCTCCGCAGAGATTGCTGACCTTATCATTTCGGCCACTTCTTTTTGGTCAGATGAAATTCTGATCGTCGTCATCCCACTCACCTCACATTCTCTTTTTTCCTATTGTAACACCTCTGCCCGATCACGGCGGCCAAACCCAGCCGGTCCATTAACAGAGTCCGTCAAGTTATTCCAACAGAGAAATAATGGCTGAAATAAAGTTGTTGCGCTTTCCATCCGAATCAGGCAAGACGAGCTTTCTAATCTCATTAAAAGATATTATACGCACTATTGGAGTCATTGTCCAGCCCTGAAAAGGGCAGCTCCACCACACCTCAGGTAGCTCAAGCACACCCGTACTGCAGTTCTGAATGATCTGCTTCGTCGCTTTTGTTGCGAGAGGGAAAAATGGACGAAGCATCGTATGGAATTTATATGACTCAAAAATTGAGTTAGAAGGGGGTGTGATTTGAAGTTGAATTCCACAACCCTTGTAAATTATCTATGAGCTTTTATTTGGCTTCGTCTGAGGAAAACCTTGACCATCACTTCACCGTGGGAATTTTTCCCAACCTCTACAAATAGCCGCCATCAACCACAACGCAGGCCGAGGAATCACCGTGATAGGCATTAACTCCAAGAATGATCATCTATTCCCCCTCTATCAGGTCTATTTGGTTTATCTCGTTTATTGGGTTTACAGGTTTGTTAGCTTCGTTTGGTTAATTTAGTTTGTCTGGTTCATCTGTCTTATTCAGATGGGCGATAAAGAGTGATGAAATCTACTCTCTCAAAATCAGTGTCATTAGAGGCAAGATTCTTGATGTTAAGGTCTTCCATAATCTGAAGGCTGAGTGCGTCATTAGAGAGAAAACCGTATCTCTTCTTCATCTGCTGGCTTCTTACTATGGCCTCGATGCCAGGGGATATGATCTCCAGATTAAAGGATGCAATCTTTGAAGGAACACCTTGATGAATGACCAATTTCTTAACCGTATCGGAATTTCTCTTTAGGTACTTTACTATATCCTTTGGCTTTATCCTTGGAAGAAGCCCCACAGCCTCTATTATCATCATCCGATGGGTTACCTCCTGAACAATGGATATAGAAGTAAAACCACTCATGAACCCTGCTTCTATATTTTCTAAGAAGCTTGAACTGGCCTGATTAAATCTCGATTCTTTGGAAAAGTGATAGATAAAAATATTGGCATCGATGAAGATCGAAGTTCCCTTTTCCAAATCCGAAAGGAACATGATCAGGCCTCTTCAGGGAGAAATTCTGGAGAAAGGGCAATCTCATTAATAGTGTTGTCATCGAGGCCACTGAACATACCACTCGTGGATCTGACAACCCTTTCTCCTTCCTCAATAGTAATCCTTACCTTTTCATGTTCCTTTAGTTTCAAAGGAGATAAAGGTTTCAAAACCCCACCTTCATATACAACCTCTATATTTTTCGGCACTTTAATACCTCCTGAAATTGATCAACGGAATAAATCTCAATATTTTATATTATCTTGATAATAATAGATTGTCAAATCAATACATCTTCATTTTCTGGAACTCCGATATAAGGATTGAAAAAAAATAAAAAATTTTTTGGGATACGGACCGATTTGCAATTTGGAGTTGTAATCCGGAGTTGCCTCAGGAATGCATTTGAGAGGCTTTGTGTGGCTTAAT
>JBFMEC010000247.1:0-2347 GCA_040753575.1 Nitrospirota bacterium
GGATCTGGAGGTATAGATACGGCAAATGAAACATTTGAATTCTCACCTCGGTTTGGACTTATTATGGCAAATATTAAGACAGTCCGTGAGATTAAAAAAGTCTTAGATGATGAGGGTGAAATTGATATTAATCCTTAACTCCGCCTGATTTACGCACTATTTTTTTGGAACTCGTCAACGCAAAGCGAAACCTTTATATCTCTGTATTACGTATATACGTAATATATGCAACATCCAGAATGGGTAATGAAACACAAGGCAAAAGGGACAGAAATAAGAAAACTCGGAAAACACTATTATCTCTACAAAATCAGAAGCGAATATGATAAAGAAAAGAAACGAGCAAAAAAAATCACAGAAAAATTCCTTGGCAAGATAACAGAAGAAGGACTCATAAAGCCAAAGCATGAAAGGATAATAGAATCGCAGAAAAACATAAGTGTAAAAGAGTTCGGAGCATCACAATTCATCGCCAAAGAGTCGAAAGACCTCATCCAGAACTTGAAAGAAGTATTTCCCGATACCTGGAAAGAGATATTCACATTCGCAGTCTTTCGGTTTTTCTCTTCATCTCCACTAAAGAACATTCGGTATCATTACCAAAGTTCTTACTTATCTGAAATCATACTTGATGCGAAAGTATCTCCCAAGTCACTCAGCAACATGCTTCACACGATGGGGCAGCAAAGAGCTCTCATCAAAAAATTCCTTTCAAAATATATCGCACAAGATGAATGTATGGCGGTTGACCTGACACATATTTTCTCGCTTTCAGAAAATGTAATATCAGCTACCCTCGGCAGAAATTCAGAACAAAACTATCTCCCGCAAATAAATCTGTTCTTGCTTTTTTCACTTGATAGAGTGCAGCCAATATTTTATCGACTTGTTCCCGGTTCGATTAGGGATGTTTCCAGTTTACTTTTATCTATGGAAGAATCGAAAATGAAGGACATAATTCTGGTGGGCGACAAGGGATTCTATTCCGCGGACAATGTTAAAGAACTGGAAACGAAGAAAATCAGGTACATTTTACCACTGAAAAGGAACAGCCAATTTATTGATTATTCTCCTCTGATGCAGGCTGGAAAGAAGCAATTCGGCGGTCATTTTCTTTTTGAGAACCGAGTTATATGGTATTATGAACATGCCGTTGATGGTAAAAAGATTGTAACATTCCTGGATGAAAGATTGAAAGTGGAAGAGGAACGGGATTTTTTGGTCAGAGTGAATGATGGGATGCTCAAAATAGAGGAATTTCATGAAAATGAAAGTAAGTTTGGGACAATTTCAATTGTTACAAAGACGGATTTGTCTCCACAAAGGATTTTCGAGTTGCTGAAAAGCCGTGTTGAGATTGAGGTCACTTTTGACACGTTTAAAAATGTGTTGAATGCAGATCGCAGTTATATGAGAGATGATTCTGCAATGGAAGGTTGGATGTTTGTTAATTTCGTTGCACTGCTTCTTTATTATAAGGTGTATGGATTGCTCATGTCCAGAGATTTTTTGAGCAGATGTTCTCCAAAGGATGTTATTTTACATCTTTCAAGGGTGTTTAATGTTAAGATAGGTGATAATTGGGTGGTTTCAGAAATTCCAAAAAAGACACGTTTACTTATTGAAAAATTAGGGATTGAATTGAGTATTACGTAAAAAAGGGAGAGTTACGGATCAAACGAATGAGGGCAATAGCAGAAAAATAATTGAACTGACCTGGTAAAATATACTGCTATTTTTTTCATTAATACCTGACTTAGACACTATATAGGCAAAAAGTCATCGGTCTATACTTTTTTCTATGTTTGATAATGCCAACCATTCTCGAAATTACTTTTTCTTCTAATTGTAACTAAGACTATTAAATATGTCATTAGATAACTATTTATACAATAGAATCGTATAAATAACTAAGACTAAAAGAAAGGAGGAAACCACCATTTTCCTATCAAAAAGACCAAGAAAAGGGATCACATATTACATAGTAGATCGAACCTACAAAGAACAGGGAAAGCTCAAACATCAAACAATGTTATACCTTGGGCGTTTAGACAACCTCACCAGAGAACGAAAAACAGAACTTGAAAAAGAGCTAAAAGAATTAAAAGAACCGAAGCTCATAGCCTCATTCCATCAAGAAATAAACCTGCTGGGATACAAAGAAAGCCGTTATTTAATAGACGACATCGGAATAAACGAAGTATTGGACTTTGGTGATGTAGCAGTACAACATAAGATATTTGAAAAACTCGGGATATGTGGCATCATAAATGCACATACAACAAAAGGTGGAGGGAAAATCGATGTGGGGCGATTAGCTGAAATAATGGCAATCAACAGGAACTGC
>JBFMEC010000248.1:0-2332 GCA_040753575.1 Nitrospirota bacterium
TATTAGAATTTTTGGTTGTTACGTAAAAATCATTCTTGCACATATGGGAAACTATTTGTGGACATGCTCATGTAACTTCATAAGTGGAATTCCCATATCTTTTTGTCATCTCTGTAAACCATGAACTTCACAGATGGTATAAGACATATGGTTACGGATGTTCCTTTAGGGCATCCTATGGCCCATTTCTTTCCCATAAACATTATTGTGCCGTCTTTCCTTACCGTTCTCTTAAGATGAATGGAGAAGACCATGTCGAGGTCTATTGAGGTATCTAATGGCCTTAACTTGCCTTTTCCTTTTTCTATCGCATCCCTCCATCTCTTAGCCGGGATTTCTCCTGTCTCATCATGAATCCTCTGTTCATTATAGTAGCTGACAAGCTCATCCAATATCTTCTGGGCCTCTGAGCAATCCTTCACCTTATGTTTTTCACAAAGATAAGGTAATCTCCTCTGAAAATAATCAAAGACCTTCTCTACCTTTCCCTTAGCCTGTGCCTGTCTTTTCCCTGTATATATCATCCCTATACCGAGGCTACTTAATGCCCTCCTAAACTGTATCTCACCTTCGTCTTCACGGAGCCTGTATCTCACATGAACACCGGTATGTAAAACAAACCTGAATATAGAGTGGTTATCCAGATAGTATGTAAGCGGTATCCCGTATTTGATCACCGTCTCCTTTACAGTTTGAAGATGTTCAAAGGAGGTCTCTATATCCACAATCCTTGCTCCTACTATCATCCTTGAGTAGTCATCTTTTGTCAGAATCAGGTATTGCTTCTTCCTTATGCATGGAAGCCAGAGATGATGAGAGGAGTCATGCTGAAATAATGCACCAGGACCAGAGCTCTCAAATCTCGTATATACCTTACCCTTCTCCGAAGGCAAAGCATGATAATATCCGTTTTTTAAGGCATAAAGACGAATACTATTTCTATTGAAAGGTCGATTGAATCTCTTCTCTGCCTCCTCTGCAAGGAATGCAAAATTGAACTTCCCCCTGAAGGTATCTGCCTCATGCCTGATATATTTCAGTTCCTTATCCAGCCACTGTTTCACATCAGCAGATATTACATGAAAGGCATTGTTAACCCTCTGCCATAAACTAAAAGCCCTCTTTTTGTTACTCTTAAGCCACCTCTTCCTTAACTGATGAAGACGGCTCCTCTTTATCCCTAAAAGCTCCATTGCTTCTTTCTCAGAAATCCTGTGGCTGTTAAATGCCTCCAAGACTTCCTTAACAAACTCTGATGGCAACCTCTTATGTATCCTCTCATTCATCCTGAAGAGATCTCACCCTTAGGCACAATAACCTTTCTCTTATATACTCTTGTATGATCTTTACCCCGTTAGATAGCCTTTATCTAACGGGGTCAATGTTCCTTACAAGCCAGTAGGGCCATCGATAATAGATGAGCCCTTCTTTTTCCAACTCCAATCGGGCATTGTTGAGCTCTGTGCTATCAAGGCGCAGGATGTCCATAATGGTGGTATCGGCATAAAAGCTCCTTCCTTCACGGTCTCCTACAACCACTAAAAACAGATACAAAATCATCGCCTCGTGGCTCAGCCTATACAGATAACCGCCGTGAAGTATCTGATGGTCTATTATCGAATAACTCTTAGCCCATCTCATAGTGCCTATGGTATTTCAGCCCTTCAGGTTATGCAATCTCGTCTTGTATCTTGCATCCCCCATCCAGCAACGAAAAACCCGCATCCACACTGCCTTACAAGCCTGATCTCGTCTTGTATCTCACCTTTTAGCATCTTTACCGGTACCACTAAACGTATTATCCTTATTGGCTTTTCATGGGGTATCTCGTCTTGTATCTCGCGTCTTTTTGCCCTCCGTTCTGCCCTCCACCTTCGCTGATAATCAGGATGTGCCTTACGCCACTCTTTTATCTCGGGATATCGGCCTTCAAAATATCCAGGATTGTTCTCGAGCCATCTCTTCTGCGCCTCCTTCTTACGCCTCGTTTGACACAACCTGTCCTTGCATGCCTTCTGCCTTTCCCTTACACGATAATCAGGCCTGAAATACTTACCACAGTAGCCACACCTCTTCTGTCCTGCTTCCTTGTCTTCCATGATGTAATCTTAAGACAAGAGAGATAAAGTAGATACAATGTGCGCAGAGAATCAAAAATCAGGGAATTAAATACATTATTGAAGATATGTTTTGGGGGAAATTAAATGAATTAAATGTCCAATTATGATTTTTACAAATAGTCCATAAATGATATTTCCGTAACATTTTCCGCTGGAAACGTGTTACGTAAAAATCATTCTTGCACATATGGGAAACTATTTGTGGACATGCT
>JBFMEC010000249.1:0-2306 GCA_040753575.1 Nitrospirota bacterium
ATAGAATTGCATATTGCTCTCATTGTTGTTGTCATATCTCTTCTCGTATTTTATAGATACAATTCCAGATCCGTCCTTTCTGCTCTTAAACGCGGCTTTTCTCTTGAAGTGATTATCTTGATAGTCGGTATTATGCTCTTTAAAGAAACAATGGAAAATTCAGGGGCTGTCAGAAACCTTTCACAATTCTTTCTGAGTAAGGGTATTCCTGCTTTGCCGATTCTTTTTCTACTTCCCTTCCTTACCGGTCTTCTTACAGGCATTACCGTGGGTTTCGTGGGAAGTACATTTCCTTTGATCTTAAGCATTACAGGAAATTCTTCTATTGGTGCAATTTCCTTTGCCTTTGCTTCTGGCTTTTTGGGAGTTCTCCTGTCACCACTTCACATATGTCTCATTCTGACAAAGGAGTATTTTAAGGCTGATTTATGGGGAATTTATAAGATGACAATACCGGCCTCTATTATCGTCTTCTCAGGAGCAGCTATAGAATATATGATACTCCATAAATTCTAAATGACAAAGTTCAAAATCCCAATGTCAAAGATTATCTTTGGTTCTATTTTTGACATTTAGATTTTGAGATTTGGGTTTGTCGAATCTACCCTTTTATAACTCCCATTGGCCGGAATCGGGCCACCTTTCTTGATAACCCCGCCATATGGACGACATCGACAACATTTGATATATCCTTATAAGCCTCTGACATCTCCTCGGCAAGTATTTCTCTCCCAGCAGATCTTACAATGATTCCTTTTTCTTCCATCTCCCGCTTGATAGAACGGCCTTTTGCCATCCTGATTGCCTGGTGTCTTGAGAGAACCCTGCCCGCACCGTGGCATGTTGAACCAAAGGATTCCTCCATAGCCTTCTGTGTACCTATAAGAACAAAGGATGCCCTGCCCATATCACCGGGTATCAAGACAGGCTGCCCCATCTTCCTGTAAATATCAGGCAGTTCGGAATGTCCTGGCGGAAAGGCCCGGGTAGCACCCTTCCTGTGAACGACGAGTTTCATCTTCCTTCCGTTAACGATATGTTCTTCTATCTTTGCGATATTATGTGCCACATCATAGACGAGGTTCATGTTCAGATCTTTTGGTGTTGCTCCAAAGAAAACCTTTAGAAAGACCTGCCTTGCCCAGTGCATTATACATTGTCTATTTGCCCAGGCATAGTTTGCTGCTGCTCTCATAGCACCAAGATAGTCCTGTGCCTCAGGGCTCTCAAAAGGGGCGCAGGCAAGTTCTTTATCAGGTAATTCTATCTTGTATTTCACTATAGCTCTTTCCATGACCTCAAGAAAATCCGTGCATACCTGATGTCCAAATCCCCGGGAACCCGTATGAATCATAACGGTTACCTGATCTTTAAACAGACCTAATGCGTTGGCCACTCTATCATCAAATATTTCGTCAACATATTGAATTTCAAGAAAATGGTTACCAGAACCGAGAGTCCCCTGCTGGGCTCTCCCCCTTTCGTAGGCCTTCTGGCTTATCAAATCAGGATCAGCGCCATCTATATAACCGCCTGACTCAATCCTTTCAAGATCTGAGGCATCTCCAAAACCTTGTTCAACAGCCCACTTAGCACCTTTCAGAAGAAGCCTCCGTTCATCCTCCGGGCTAAGACGTATCTTTCCCTTTGATCCTACTCCGGCTGGTATTTCGTTATAAAGGGCCCCTACAAGGTCCTCTATCCTCGGAGCAACCTCCTCTTTCCTGAGGTCACTTCTGAGGAGCCTGACGCCTCAATTTATGTCATATCCCACTCCACCCGGTGAGATTATACCTTCCTTCAGGTCAAAGGCAGCGACTCCACCAATTGCAAAACCATAACCTGTATGAATGTCAGGCATGGCAAGAGAGGCATTGACAATTCCAGGCAGTGTTGCCACATTTGCCACCTGTTCTATAGATTGATTTTCTAACTTCCTTTCCAGGTTTGTATCTATATAAATTATCCCTCTTACCCGCATCCCGGGCTTGTAATCTTTTGGAATCTCTATCTTTGTTTCATCGATTCTTTTGAGTTTCTCTAATGTCGCCATGTTCACCTCCTTTCACCAAAACATATCAATCTCTTAAACTAAATGTTGCAAAAATCGTATTCGATGAGGAAGCAGATGTGCTTCCTCTTTGTGCAACAGTAAGGTCTATATGTCAAATATTACATCTATTTCCCACATATCACCTGCCTTCTCTATTCTTAACCTGTGATATGTGGCAGCCTTTATCAATAGCTTACTTTCATGCCTTTGAGGATCAAAATCTTCCCCGGATACAAATGCTTTGAGATTATAG
>JBFMEC010000250.1:0-2299 GCA_040753575.1 Nitrospirota bacterium
TAAGGAGTCTGGAATCTCTTTTAGCAAAAAGGATGTTAAGTAATAATAAAGAAGGGCTCACTGTAGAGCAACTTAAGAGTCGTCAAAGAAAGTCATTGCCCAAGCTTAAAGCCTCTGGAGATTATCAGTTTTTCCTCATTATTCCAAGCTGATATCAATGAAAACAAGGAGTTAGGGATGAAAAAAGAGAGGAAATTTATCCCTTTGTAGTGGCGCAAAAATATAATTGGAATATGTTCTGATGATTTTTATTCTTGACAAATATTTTAAATATGATATAGTGTCGGTATGTATTTCAGAACGGCGACCAAAAAGAGGGGTGACAAGCGATATCAATCCCTCCATCTGGTGGAATCCTACCGTTCGAAAGGGGGGAAAGTACGCCAAAAGATCATCATAAATTTTGGTCCCGCTCACAAATACACCAAAGAAC
The DNA here is from genome assembly GCA_040753575.1 of Nitrospirota bacterium. Taxonomy (GTDB): domain Bacteria; phylum Nitrospirota; class Thermodesulfovibrionia; order Thermodesulfovibrionales; family SM23-35; genus JBFMEC01. Next base: position 434 of record JBFMEC010000250.1, read on the forward strand.
AAGTAGAAGAAATTATTCGGGGGCTTAAGAAATTCTTCAGACTCGATGAACCAGATCCTGAGATCCTTCCCCCTGAGACCAGCCAGGATTTTGGTGGCACCTATGTGATTTTCCGCATCTGGGAAGAGCTGGGTTGGTCGGAAGTTTTTAAGCGTCATCTCCATGGTAGAAGATATGATTTTGATGTGATTCCCAATCTTAAGGTGCTGGTAGCTAACCGTATCTTAGATCCTCTGGCAAAGCTTCACATCCTGGATTGGATGGAAGGAGTGTATTTCCCAGGAATAGATAGAGAGCAGATTGACTATAACCACCTACTCAGGTCCATGGACTTTCTGATTGAACATAAGAGAAGACTTGAACCTCAGCTTGCCTTCCCTATCCTTACTCTTTTTGATAACGCCTTGGATCTGGTCTTCTATGATCTTACCTCCTGCTATTTTGAAATCGATTCTCAGGATAAGGATCGAAAAGATTCTAAGAGGAAAGGAAAATCTAGCCTGAGAAACTATGGCCATGATAGGGATCGTTCAGGCTGCCCTCAAGTGGTGCTGGGTATAGTGATGACCAAAGATGGTATCCCCCTTTGCCATTATGTATTTGCCGGGCAGACTCCGGATAAATCTACCTTTAAAGAAGTTATAGACGATGTCAAGGCTCGCTTCCCAGTGAAGCGCTGTATCGTGGTAGGTGATCGTGGCATCTTGACTGAAGAGAATCTGAAAGTCCTTACCGAAGCTGATCTTGACTATATCGTTGCCCGTCCCCTAAGGCAGAATAAAATCTCCAAAAGAGTTATCGAGGCGGTAGAGGATAGAGTGAAAGAGAAGATCAAGCTATGGGAGAAAGAAAGGACTCCACTGGCAAAGCGAGAATATTTCCATGATGTCATCATTGAAGGTCGCCGATTTGTTGTCTCTCACCATGATGAGATTGCAAGGCAGACAAGGAAGAGCCGGAAAAGCAGCCTTAGCCAGGCCACTTCCTATGTTAAGTGGCGAGTGGCTAGAACAACAGGCCAACAGGAGGGTAAGATACCCATAAAGGGGAAAGCCCTGAATTATCAAGAAACTCTACTCCACCTTCATGATTATCTAAAAGATCGTAAGCTTCTAAGATATTATCGGGTCTGGCTTGATGATCATGGAAAAATAAATTGGGAGCCCAACGAGGAGAACCGGCGTTGGGAAAATAAGATAGATGGCAAGCTTTTGCTGGAGATTACCACCCATAGCTTGACGCCTGAACAGGTAGTCCATCAGTACAAGGAACTGCAGGAGCTGGAGCGTTGTTTTCGAACCCTTAAAAGTTCTCTCGATATTAGGCCCATCCATCACTGGGTGGATCGCCGTATCCAGGCTCATATTTTCATGTGCGTCATGGCCTTGCAGATTCATCGCCTGATGCGCCATCGGTTGCATAAAGCAAATATCCTTCGTTCCCCGGAGCGCGTGTTAGAAAAACTCTCTTTTCAAAGAACAGTAGAAGCGAAGGTAGGTGGTAAAAGGATTCATGGTTTGATACGACCCACACCGGAGCAACTTAGCTTCTTTGATGCCCTTAATATCCCGGCTCCGCAGCATAAAAATTTAGCAAATCCTACTTTGTAGTGGCGACTAAAAAAATTAAGTATTTGATCTTATTATATTTTTTCTTCGAAACTGATAATCTTCGGGGGTTTCAAAGGCAATGGCGGGCAGGTCTCATGGATTATGATATTTTTCAACAAGATGAAATAGAAACCCAATATTCCATTGTTCCACTATTCCATTATTCCAATTGTGAGCGAAGCGAACTAAGTTCATTTAAAATGCAACCCCTATGCCAAAAGATACTGTCGTAGTTGGAAACCATTAGTCTTGAGGG
>JBFMEC010000251.1:0-2266 GCA_040753575.1 Nitrospirota bacterium
TTTTATATAAGTGAAGCCATGGTTCATGGTGAAATGAGTGATTACCTGCTTCATGACCTCTTTCAGTCAATAACTTAAGAACATCCCCGTTCTTATCCAGAGCTGCATCTTGACCCACAATGAAAAAAGTTATTTTCAGATCGATTCTATCAAGAATATCGAGAATTTGTGGAATAAAAATATCGAGATATGACGGAAAAGCAGCCCATCCACTATCGCCATGTGTTTTCATATAAGACCACTGGTTATCGAGATCGAGGGAAATGCTGGCCAGGGGTTTATTCATTTTGAACGTAAGAGCAGATTGCTTATCTCTTCTGCTTTTCTATTCGCCAAGCCAACAATCTCGTTTACATTCATAGTGCCATTTGCAATTTGAGCTGAATTCACCACAAAGAGATGCTCCAGAGATGTTCCGGTTGGAGGAAGCAATGCAGAAGAGTAATGTAGGGTTGTTATCGGAAGAACATATTTAGCTCTCACAATTTTGAAGAATAACACGTCCTCTCTCTTGAACGTGGAATACATCGATTCAAGAGTCATTACAAATTCTTCTTTTATTTCTTCGTCACTCTTTTCCCAAAAAGAGTCTTCCTGGATCAGGTATCGAGGGAGATATATGAGGGAGTTCCCATCAAAATATTTCTTATCAACTAAGGCTGTCATCTCTATTACTCCGGTAAAAGGAATCCATTCATCAGTGATGTTAGTTATATAATATCCGGCCATTGGTCTCTTCAATATAAGAGAAGCACAGAGAACACCTTCATAAATGACATTCTGGAAGCGTTCCTTCTCCGAGGGACTTAGTTGAGGACAAAGATTAGGAAGATAACTACAAGGAATTGTCATAATGATTTTATCGAATTTCAGATAATCTCCGTTAAGGGTCTCTAACTGTGCACTCTCTTTGTTGTTTAATATTTTTGAGACAGGTTTCTTACAGATAGTCTCTACACCAACCTCATCTAAGCGGTGCTGAAAATTGTCCAAGATAGTTGCATATCCGCCATCAACATATCCAAAAGTCTCCTTCTTCATACCTGTTTCCCGAGCCCTGTACATGCGGGAAATAATTGTCCAAATAAAGGCTGCGCTCGTAATTCTATAATTCTCACCTAACTTACTCTTTAGCAAGGGCAGCCAGATTTTGTAGAATGTTCGTTCTCCCGAAAGGCGTCTCAACCAATTAGTCACAGGAATACCTTCCAGTCGTCTCCAGGATCTGATTTTAGAGGCGTAAAATATAGTAAAACCCAGGCGAATTTTGTCTAAAAGATTTAGATGGGGAAAGGCAAGAAATTCCAAGGCATTTGACATTGAATAGAGATTCCCATCAGTAAAGAAGCCCGTCTTTGTTTGTCTCCAGCGAATCCTTTCCTCAACGCCGATTTCATTCAGCAAGCCGAGCAGATTTGAGTCAGAAGGAACAATAACATGGTAAAATTGATCCCATGTGTAATTTCCAATTTTACAGGGAGATGCAAGTCCACCAGTTCTATCAGAACCTTCGATGATAGTTACCTTGAAGCCCTTTTGCGCTAACCTGAGGGCCATGGTCATCCCAAGGATACCCCCTCCCACGATGCCAATAGATTTGTTTTTAGTTTTAGAATTCAATGAAAAGAAATTATGAGTTGCGGGTTATTCCACCAGGTAAATACGATTGTCAACAGAAAATGAGTATTGCCGGTTGCATTTAGAACACGAGACCCTATAGTTTGCATTTGATCTAACAATATCAATTGCCATCTCATTGGAAATCTTTATCATGGGTTCACCGCAGATACAGACAAAACCTTTGTACTTAGCAGGATTACCATATACCAGATGGAATGGGGCGACATCGCGGGTTACTACTGATCCCATGCCTATCATAGAATATTCTCCTATCTCCAGACCTGGCCCGATAATACATCCTGCTCCGATTGTGACTCCTCTCCTCACCCTGGTTTCTAATGTTTCCTCGGTAGGATTTGATGTTTTTATTGAGTGTCCATCTATGTCAAAAGCACGAGGAAATCTATCATTGGTAAAGACTGTTCCGGCAGAAATCATAACTTGATCTTCAATGGTCACACCGGTACATATATAAACGAAAGAGTTGATCTTTACTCCATTTCCAATTTTCACGTCATATGCAATATAAGTCTTTTCACCAATAATGCAATTATCTCCGATCACTGTATTTTTTCGAATATGGACGCTATCCCAGATAGATGTTCCCGCACCGATAGAAACACTTTCCTCGATGATTACGGTTGGA
>JBFMEC010000252.1:0-2256 GCA_040753575.1 Nitrospirota bacterium
ATTCATATCACCCTCCTTACCATTATCTTCATTGCCATACCACGACCAATGGCAATCCTCGATTCGTCTACCTTTATCAGCAGGGGACCACGCCCTTCATTATTTAATACCTCAATAGTCTTACCAGCACGAAGCCCCATGTCTTCCAGATGACAAAGGAAATTTTCCTTCTTTCCGTGGCAATAACCCTTTTGTTGTTTCATCTCAATAACCTCTGCTTTTTCGCCTTTACTTAATAATCCCAAGGGCGCCATATTCTTCCTCCAAAATTTCTCTTAGAATGTAAGGGAAACGCCTATTGTTGTGCTCCATTTGGGGACTGCGTCATTAAAACCGTACCTAACTCCTCCATCCAAAATAATTTTGTCCGAAACTTCATAGGTAACTCCAAAGAGACCAGAAAGCGGATCTTTATCTGAGAACCTGTCGGGATGTCTATTCCCTGCTATTTCTGCCACAACGTGAAATTTTTCCGTAATCCCATAATCAGCAGCCACACCGTAAAGATAGATATTCCTTATATTCTCTTCACCGTTATCGCCTACAAAGGTATATCCGATCATCCCATGCAATTCAAAATCCCCTATGGTCTTTGATGCAACAGCAACAAGACTGTAATCAATATCTCCTGAACCAAGGCCTTTTTCCTCATCACCACTTTTCGTCTTGACAACGCCTTTCAAGGTAAAGGCTGGTCTTATATCTTTTTCTTCCAGAATAAGGAACTTACTTACGATGTTTATATCACTAATGCCTCTCTCACTTTTTTCATCTTCAGGATTGTGAAAAAGATAAGGGACCTCAGCAGAAAGTTCTATTCTATCGGTGATTCCGTAAATAGGGACCAAAAGAAGAATATTCTCTCTGTCACTGTTTTTCCATTTCAGATAATCCCAGCTTATTTCAAGTTGTGTCACACCCTTGCCGGCAACTCCTGCGTCCTCAGTTGCAAACGGCCTGTAAGCAAAAGACGAGTTTGGAATCCCCATAAAACATATAGTTAGCAGCAGCCCTGCAAATTTCCAGAATCTTTGAATTCTTATCATTTTGACCTCCTATTTTCGATTTATGACTCTGGACTCAGAGGCCGCTGGTCTTTTTTAATTTAGTATTTAAATCCTGCCTTTAAATTATTTCATAGAACTTTCCATCATAAGAGGAATTATGTGAATCCTCTTGCAACGCCTGCATTTAAGTTCAATACCTTTAGGTGTTGCTTTTGCTACCAGATTGCCACATCTACACCTTAGCTCCTGTCCTTTACAGGAGCATTCTATCGATTGCCTTACTCTAATCACCCCCCTTCCCTCTCTGTCTCTTTAGATTAAAGGCTATCATCAACATGCTCAATATTAATTATAATGATATTCATTATCATTAAGAACTGAAAAAAAACTATTTACATTTTTTACAGAGCCCGTATATTTCTAATCTGTGCCTCTGAGGAATAAAATTATTTGCTTCTGCAAGTTTGTCCTGGAGTCTTTCTATCCTCTCATCCCTTACTTCTATGAATCTACCGCATTTAAGACAGATGAGATGGTCGTGATGCTCCTGTCCATATTTTTGTTCATATCTTGCCTTTTTGTTACCGACCTTTATTTCATCGGCCAGACCAGATTCACACATCAGTTTCAGATTGCGATGTACCGTCGCATAACCTATGTCGGGATTTTTCTTTTTCAAAATATTATGCAAATCATCTACAGTAATATGTTTATCTGAAGAAAGAAACGCATCGAGAATCTGTTCTCTTTGTCTCGAATGGCGTAGCCCCTTCTTCTTTACATAGTTCAAAAAAATGTCTTTCGCTTCAATTATATTCATGCAAAAAATCTCATTTAATATTGATTATTAATATCAATATCATAAATATCTGGATTTGTCAAGAAGTTTTTGTGAAAGAAATTCGAGAAGGTCATAAAATCTTGCCACCCTGCCAAACTTTTTTCTCGTCTTTTCTATGAAGACTTCTTCCTTTTCCATTTCGTCTACGCATATCCTCTGGAATCCACACCCGAAAAGTTGACCCGCGCCCTACTTCACTGTTAACTTTGATCGTGCCTCTCAGAATTTCAAGCAGTCGCTTCACAACATAAAGACCGAGTCCTATTCCACCACGTTGTCGAGTAAGGGGACTTTCTATCTGCCGGAAGGGTTCAAATATGATTGCGAGGTTTTCAGGGGCAATGCCAATTCCAGTATCTGCCACGCTAAATTCAACTCCGCCATCATTTTTATGGACGTCCACGGTAA
>JBFMEC010000253.1:0-2196 GCA_040753575.1 Nitrospirota bacterium
TCTCTTTCTATTTTGATTGAGTTCTTCAGGTCACTCTCGAATATTTCTGACAGCTTTTGTGCAAAGGAGGTATCGAGAATTCCCACGTTACCTTCATCATTGTATCGGAAAGATTGGAAATCAAGATTTGTGGAACCTATTATGCTCCAGCAATCATCGAATATATATGACTTTGCATGTAGAATCTCCCCGACATAAGTATAAATCTCCACGCCGGTCTCCAGGAGCCTTGAAAAAAAGGCCCTCCCTGCATAGGATGCAGCCGGAACATCACTTTTACCCGGTACGAGGAGTCTAACCCTTATTCCTCGATCTACCGCATTTCCCAGTGTCTCCATCATCCTCCTGCTGGGTACAAAATAGGCTGTTGTTAAGTCAATCCCCTTTTTTGAATGGTTAATGCTGTAGTACAAGAGTCTCCTCATCATTCTTCTCCCCTTTGCAGAGCTAACAAAAATTGGGATCACAGGGATAGAGGAGAAATCCTCTTGTGAGAAGCTCTTTGAAGAGTTCCCCGGCTCGCTGTAATCAATCTCTTCCCCGCCCCAGACGTACCAGTTTTTCCTGAAGATCTTGAAGAGCTCCCTTGCTATTGGACCTTCAAGCATTATCCCCGTATCACGCCACGCCTTACCCCTTATTCGAAGATGAAAACCGCTATATTCATTGGCAATGTTCAGGCCTCCTGTGAATGCCCTTTTTGCATCAACCACAATAAGCTTTCTATGGTCTCTATGGACATAATGATACGGAGCGGTCCACTTAAAGGGATGGGATGCCCTTATCTTTATTCCCGCCTTTCTCATGTCTTTCCAGAAACTCCTGGCCGTGCCGAAAGATCCAAAATGATCATAGAGCAGATATATTTTTACACCCCTTTGACTTTTCTGTTTAAGAAGTTCGGCCAGAGCGTTTCCGGTTTCATCATTTCTGAAGATATAAAACTCAAGACAAATCAATTTCTCCGCATCCCCTATGGCATCAAATATCCTCTGGAATGACTCATTCCCCTTCCAGAGGAGTTGCACACTGTTGGCTGGAGAGAACTTACCTTTGAAGATCTTTGTTATCGAATCAGTAGTGAAGGTATGGAGAGATTCAGGGGACATCGGTAAAACAAACCTTGATCTTATTCATATCCCCAGAGGGACGGACCCAAGGCTTTGGCGTTTGCCACATAGGCACTTACCTCTTCCCTGTAAGCTTTATGAAGAAGCTTTGTTATGGCACCAACAACATATTCCTGATCATCAACCCTGGAGACAGGCATAACCTCAAGGGTAGTGCTGGTTATGAAAACCTCCGTTGCGCTGTATATATCTTCTTTTGTGAACTCCCCCTCATTCACTCCCAGACCCTCTCTCAGGGCAAGGTCAATGACCACCCTTCTCGTTATCCCATTAAGTATGCCGCTCTCAAGAGATGGTGTACAGAGGAAATCATCCTTATAGAAAAAGAGATTGCTGATACTTCCTTCAGTGAGTTTTTCGAAAGCATTAAGCATAACTACCTCATAGGCATCCTTTTTTATTGCCTCGATCTTGGCAAGAATATTATTAAGAAAATTCAGCGATTTGATATCGGGGTTGATTGCCTCTTTTAGATTTCTCCTTGTTTCAGGAATGATGAGACTTATGCCTTTCTCGTAAAAGGCCTTTGGGTATTCCCTCAATTCTTGGGCGATGATAACAAAGGTTGGCCTGGGACATAGTTCTGGGTCAAGACCGATTGGACCTTCACCCCTCGAAATGGTCAATCTCACAAAGGCATTTTTAAGAGCATTGGCGAGAAGGGTCTCATAAATCGAAATCCTGAGAAGGTCGATCTCAACTGGAATGGTCAGTCCTATAAGAGATGCGGAGCGATAAAGCCTTCTGAGATGTTCATCGAGCATAAAGACCACGCCATCATAAACTCTCATTGTCTCATATACCCCATCTCCGTAGAGAAAGCCATGGTCAAAGACCGAAATCTTGGCCTCCTTTGCGGGCACGATCTTGCCATTCAGCCAGATAAACATATTGTAATTATACCATTGGTAGTTCTGGCTGTAGGGAAAGGCCTGAAATTTTAGATACTTTCGGCTATACCTTGATTCACCATCAAAAAAATAAAAAAACCTCGTTATCCCAATAAGGATGAGGTGTTAGAATAGTTGTGCGAGCAACAAAATAACACCAACGAGGTGAATATATT
>JBFMEC010000254.1:0-2195 GCA_040753575.1 Nitrospirota bacterium
GTCATGTTTGTTCTGGCTGATGAAAAGGAGCCCGATGTTCTTAGGCCTTTTACAGAAGCACAGCTAAAAGATTTTCTCGATCAGAGAGGTGAACAACTGGTTGGCTTTTTCGAATATATTACGCAGTGATTGCTTATTTTTAAGTTCCCCCTCTCAATATGGATTTTCCAACGATAAAAGGATTTTGGGGAAAAATGTTTTTATTACAAGCTTTTATCAGAAACTTAAATATTACCAGATACCTGATCTATTGATTCTGGATGAGTTAGGGTTTAAGAAACTGCCTAATTACAGTGCTGATGACTTTTTTGAGGTAATTTCAAAGAGGTATGAAAAGGGTTCGATTATCATCACCTCGAATAAGAGCTTGAACAATGGGGAGATATATTCTCCGATAATATCTTATCCTCTGCAATCATAGATAAGGTTGTTCATCATGGCACTGTGATCAAAATCAATGGTCCAAGTTTCAGGACAAAGGATCTTAAAAAAAAGGGGAGGTGATGCTAAATAATTTTTTGTTCTTACCTATGGAATTTTTCGTGCCCGAACCTCTGGAATTTACCTTGACTTTGAGGTTTCTTGGATAGATTAGAGAAAGTTGCATAATTATTACTCGCCTTTTTTGAGAAATTTATGCAACATTAAGGTTAACAGTAAAAAGGGTGATTTAGAGGACTTAAAACATTTTCTTCTGGGGAAAAGAGATTTTTTGCTTGGCCTGCTGGAAAATCCGAATTTGCTCGAACATGAGTCTTTTACAGATGCCCTCTGGGCTGTGTTTCATCTGACAGAAGAATTAGCCTCCAGAGCGGATGTAAGAGGATTACCTGATACAGACTATAATCATCTCTCAGGCGATATCAAACGGGCTTATATCTCCCTCATCTCGGAATGGGTAACCTACATGAAGCATTTGAAAGTTGACTATCCATATCTGTTCTCCCTTGCCGTAAGAACAAATCCCTTTAACCCTGATGCTTCACCAGTAGTCAGATAATTCACATCCGATTGATTAAATAGTCGCGGTCAGCAGATGCGGTTTAATCCTTCCTGGAACCTGCGTCCTTCATGTATGATACAATTGTGTGTAGTACAATTAGAAGTTCTGACACGGGAAGCGAATAATTTTCTCAGAAAGGATGAAATGAGATGCAAAACCATGAACCAATCGACGGCTTTTTTCGAGATGACGGAACACCAATCAACCCAGAACTCGTGCCTAAGCCAAGTCTTTGTATTTTATGCCAGAAAGATGATAACCCCTCAGAAGAAATCCTCTGTATTCTAACTCGTGCGGATCAACAGGGATCTTCTGAATTTATCTGTGATGCCTTCGAGCCCAAAAATCAGAAATGAGTTATTTATGAGGCCTACTTCTCTGAAGTCTGATATAATTGTGCTGAGTATAATGAGGAATAATCATAGAAATAATAATTCTTCAAAAAATATCTCGAAATATCAGATAGAAACTTTTCTGGATAGGAATACGGATTACTTAAAAAGGAAGCACGTCAAATGAGGTTTCATCAGGTAATATTTTTTTCAATACTTTCAGCATTAATTTCAGTAACAGGGATTTTTGCAAAGGAATCAGGAAAGGAAGAACTCGGAGAGAAGTTGTTTTATAAACATTGTATCATGTGTCATCCAGATGGTGAAAATATCATAAATCCTCAAAAGACACTCCATGTGAAAGATCTTCGCGCAAATGGTATATCAAAAAAAGAAGATATTGTTTATATTATAAGGAACCCAGGACCTGGTATGCCAAAATATGACAAAGAGAAAATTTCAGATGAACTAGCCGAAGAAATAGCAGAATATATTTTAGAGACGTTTAAATAATCTCAATCCATTTAGGGGGAAACACGATGAATAAGAAATTAATTCTTTTATTACTATCTTCTCTGGGAATCCTTTTTTTACCATTAAACTCTATAGGCATTAATGCTGAAGTAGAGCAGAAAAGTTTACATTCTCAAACAACTCAAAATTATTCTTTAAAAGAGGCAAAGATCATAGATCAAACGCAATCTGTGCTTGCTGATAATCCACCGGGAAAACCTCGTGATTACATAAAGGACTACATTCCATATCCAGGCAATAAGTATCCTGCACCTCTTTTCCTCCCTGATTCATGGTATTTCCCCCCTATTCCTCACCAGGGGTATATTAATCCTGAGGATTTCTAT
>JBFMEC010000255.1:0-2141 GCA_040753575.1 Nitrospirota bacterium
CCACTGACTGGAGAGCCGGATGCGGGAAACTCGCACGTCCGGTTCGGAGGGAGGGGAGGCGAAAGCCTTCTCTACCCCTATCAGATTGGTATTCCATGTCGCCATACTTATAACCGCATTAGTAACTCGATGAATTTGTTGAAAATATCTTTAATTGTTATATTCACTAAAACATTTCATAAACCATCAGTTAGATGTACACTAAGGTATCGAAAAATAAATTTTCTCACAACATCTGCATTTTCTGAACTGCATTATTGGGATAAAAGGATTTACAGTTAAAACCCCTTTTATCATCTCATCAATAAACCAATGGATTCAGTAAAGCAGCTCAAAAATTTATATCGACTCAAAAGGGGTGAGATAAAGTTGAGATTGGGAGATTTTAGGAAATTATGGTCCCAGGGAGGAGAGGAAGAGATTTTCACCGAATTGATTTTCTGTATCCTTACTCCCCAAGCTAAGGCTAAATTCTGCTGGGACTCGGTGACAAAGTTAGGAAAGAAAAATCTATTATTAAAGGGAAGTGCTGGACAGATTAGAGAATGCCTGACTAATGTCAGGTTTAGAAATAAGAAGTCGGCATATATTACAGAAGCAAGAAGGCTATTTATCAATAATGGCAGGATTTCTATAAAACCTCTATTGAGCAAATTTAATAATGTTCAGGAATGCAGAGAATGGTTGGTGCGAAACATTAAAGGGCTCGGATATAAAGAGGCCAGCCATTTCCTTAGAAATATAGGTCTCGGCGAAAAAATCGCTATTCTTGACAGGCATATAGTCAGAAATTTAAAGAAACTCGGTATAATAGATGAGATTCCGAAGTCCCTGGGCAGGAGGAAATATAGGCAGATAGAGGAAGATATGAAAGAGTTTGCAGATGAGATAGATATTCCGCTTTCCCATCTTGATCTTCTACTCTGGTACAAAGAAACAGGAGAGATATTTAAATAAATAGATTTAGAGAGTGACGGTAAACTCGATTTCCCTTTCACCAAATAAAAATCTTTTTCTAAGAACTTTAATTTTTACGCTTTCACCCTCTTTCTTGTCAAACATGAAAATCCTGACATCTTCTATAGCTTCTATTTCCGAGTTGTCCAGAGATACTAAGATATCATCTTTTCTGAGTCCTGCCTTCTTTGCAATGCTATCGGGCTGAAATCCTTTGATCGTGACCCCGCTATCAAATTCTTTGAGAATTACGCCAAGTTTTGGGGTTTGAGGCGGTGACAGATGTTCCGGGAAAAGCACAAAATCTGCCTCGTTCTCCTCGAGAATTCTTGTATTTGGTACCAGCGTCACATAATCCTTTGAATTCAGTCTGTATGCCCTTTTAGGAATACCTGAGCCATACATAATGTGCCCGATGCCAGAAAGGACGATAATCTGGTGATCAGGCCTTTCCCTCAGGAATAGATCCACAGAATGGGCCATAGTTTCGTCCCAGAGTATTTGTGACTGGTAGAAGTAGTCAAAATTTTTAGCCTCAAGGTTTTCATGTTCTTCGAATATCTTCTTCAGCCAATTTCTGTAATCATCATCAGACATATCCATATCCCCGGGAATCTCTTTTTTCTCTTCTTGGGTCAGGGCATCGAGACCTCCTCTTGAAACCTTTTTGATGATCTCCGAAGATATGTTAAGGGCTATCACGGGGATATTCTTTGCCTTTGCGAATTCAATAATCTCCCTGTAAAGATTGTAATCAACCCCCCACCTCTTGAAATACTGAGATTTCTTCAGGAAATCCTTCTCGCTTATAGCACCTGAAATATATTCATCAAGGGCTTTCTGAAAGGGTTTCTGGAACATCTCCATTCCGATGGCAAACTTCCTGCCCTTTTCGAAAAGACCCATGATAACCTGAAGCTGTGCTTTATGGTCTTCATAATTTGTGTGTCTTTCTCCAAGATAGATAACGGATTTGTCAGAAATACCATTAACAATCTCTTCGAGCTCAATTGACCTTTGAGGTTGAATACCCCTTACAGGCCTGTATAGATCGACTATTATCCCGTTTTTTGTCTTATCTATCTTCTTATCTATATTTTGCCCTTTTTCAAATTTTAAATAGGAGTATCTCCCGTAATGGAAAATCTTCTTTGAAACCGGATCAATCTCTTCTTTTGAGTTTC
>JBFMEC010000256.1:0-2134 GCA_040753575.1 Nitrospirota bacterium
TCCAAAGGATTGATTTGAAGAGTTAATTTCATAGTAACACGCCAAAAATTTCTCAACATACTAACGACTTGATTTTACATAGAAATTTCGTTTCTGTTAATCTATGACTGTCGAACATAGGTTTTTCGTAACAGTTTAGCCAAATGAAGTGATGGTGTCATTCCCGCTTGTCGGGAATCTTTCTTATATTGTTGCGCCTATTAACCCAAATAATGCAGTTCAGGAAATGCAGATGTTGTGAAAAAATTTATTTTTCGATACCTCAATGTACCTTTAACTAATAATTCCTGGAATATTTTAATGAATATGCCAATTAAAGATATTTTTAATAAATTCATCGAGTTAAATAAATTTTTGAAAAATATCTGCATTATTCGGGTTAAGAAGGATTTCGGACAAAGCCGAAATGACAAAACATGGGTACTTCAGATGGCTAAACTCCTTCCTTTTTCTTCGTTCCCTTATAGAGTGTCACGATGCCAAAGGTCATATCGCAATGTTGAACCTGAGAGAAACCGCATTCTTTCATCATCTCCTTAAATTTTTCCCGGGAAGGAAAATTTTCCACTGAGGCTGGCAGATATTCATAGGCGTACCTTTTAGAGAAGATACCCCCGTAAAAGGGAAGCATATATTTTGAATAAAACCTGTATAAGGTAGAGAAGAATTTTTTTGCTGGACGAGAGAATTCAAGGACTAACAGATGCCCATCCTCCTTAAGAACTCTGTACATCTCTTTTAATCCTGCCTTTCTGTCAGGAAGGTTTCTGATTCCAAAGGCGATGGTACAGCCGTCAAAGACATTATCTCTAAAGGGCAAAGATTCTGCCATGCAAATCAGAAAAGAGATTCTATCGTGAAGTTTCTTTTTTGTTATCTTGTTTTTTGCCAGCGTAATCATTTCCTCGCTAAAGTCCACACCTATTATTTTTACAGCAGAGGAAGTTTCTCTTGCCATCTCTATAGCCAGATCCGCTGTACCGGTAGCCACATCAAGAATAAAACCACCTTTTAATGAGGAAAACTCTCTGGCGCATCTTGCCCTCCAGATAAGATCCATTCCCATGCTTGACAGATGGTTCAGAAAATCGTATCTTCCTGCTATGGAGGAAAACATCCGTTTTATCTGAGTGCTTTTTTCTTCCATTGAAATCTTTCTCCGCTATTTTCTCTCTTTCTCCTGTTGATCTCCCTTCAAGCAATTGGGAAGCATTAGACGCCTCCCTTCAGCACATCGATTTTACTTATCAGAAACTTATACTGTGTTTACCTGAAATGGCACTTAAGACAAAGCTCCGAAGGATTTATTCTTAGAAGCTTTGGATAGCTACTTTTCCCATGAGGATCATGGCATGTGATGCAAGTCATTTTCCCATTATCACTTAAAGGAAGATCTTCAACTTTTCTTGAGACCATGATATCTACCTTGTGTTCGTTTGGACTCTTTCTGTCAGGATGACATTCAAAACACAGATCAGACAAAGGGGCTTTTAGCAGTATTCCCTCGCTCATTCCATGCGGAATATGACAATAACTACATTCATGCTTTTCTGCTGGAAAGGCAGAACGGGCCGTAAAAACACTTAACATTATAACGAGAACTAATCCTTTCATTCCTCTTTTCCTTTGCTTTTAAAATAGTTTACCATTAAATTGACCATGAAGATTGATTGCTATTAGTCTCTTAGCTGTATCTCTGAAGAGACTCTGAGGGAGAATATAAATAGGGCTCTTGATCACCTTCAATCATCAATTTCATAATCTCTTAACTTTATCGATTACTTCATCCTCAAATCATATACGGGATTTTTTATCAGATGCGAGGCTTCACCTGCAACTATGCATATTTAGCAAGTTATGAAAAATAATAAATACCATTCGAAACACATATTCAGAAAGTTTTCAATGAATTCTATCTAATAAGTCAAGTTAATCAACAACGTCCCCCGCTCTATTCTTAGGTTGATTATATAAACCCTTGCCTCAGCTGTAAAGCCTTTCAGTACTACCATAATCCACCATCAAACTGAGGCAACCGGCGGCTGAAGACAATTTTTGATAAGTTTATGGCTTTAATTTCGGAGATCGCACTTTAAACGTGATGGAGAACGGCGTCCCAATTCATCAATTCTGC
>JBFMEC010000257.1:0-2040 GCA_040753575.1 Nitrospirota bacterium
TATCCCTTAAAAATCGAAGACAGACTATTTAAGATTACCTGTGTATCAATGGGGAACCCCCATACAATTATTTTTGTTGACGATCTTTCCGATTTCCCGGTAACATATTACGGCTCGGAGATCGAGAATCACCCTATTTTCCCTCAAAGGACGAATGTTGAATTTATAGAGATTCTCAATCCCCAAGAGATGAGGATGAGGGTGTGGGAAAGGGGTTCGGGAGAAACCCTGGCGTGTGGTACAGGCGCTTCTGCTGCTGTTGTAGCGGCAAATATCAAAGGTCTGACTGATAAAAGAGTTACTGTCCATCTGCCCGGAGGGGATCTTCTGATAGAATGGCGGGAGGACGATCACGTCTATATGACAGGTCCATCTGTAGAGGTCTTTGAAGGCAAGATAAACCTATGAGAAAATAAGGCCAATGTTTAAAGAAAGCAGGCGTGAGCACTCAAGAGAACCCTTTGTAACATTCATAAGATATTCCGTAACTGTAATGGATATGAGAGATTTGAAAAGAATCCGTGATACCGCCGTTTCTGTTGATATAGGAATAGGAGGAATGGGAATGATAACAGGTTATCCGCTGGAGGTCGGGCACATCCTGACCTTCGAGGATGACATCGAGGTTAATAACATAACAGCAAAGGCTGCTGTCGTCAGATGGATCGGAAAGGCAGAGAGCAATAAATATCGGGTAGGACTGAGGTTCATATAAAAATGGAGGTGGCCATGTTTAAAGGTTCAATAGTCGCAATTGTCACACCCTTTAAAAACGAAAAGGTCGACGAAAAGGCCCTGGGGGATCTAATAGAGTGGCATATATCGCAGGGAACTTCTGCAATTGTACCATGCGGCACAACGGGCGAATCCGCAACACTTGATTATGACGAACATTACAGAGTTATCGAATTCACAGTAGAAGTTGTAAATAAGAGGGTTCCTGTTATTGCCGGTACCGGTGCAAATGCGACTGATGAAACCATAATGATCACGGGGGAAGCAAAAAAATCAGGGGCAAATGCGGCATTGCTCGTTTCTCCCTACTATAATAAACCAACCCAGGAGGGACTTTACAGGCATTACAAGGCGGTAGCGGAAGCTGTTGATATGCCTTTAGTTTTATATAATGTCCCGGGAAGAACTGGTGTGAATATTCTTCCCTCCACTGTTGCTCGTCTTTCGGAGATCAAAAATATCGTAGCCATAAAAGAAGCAAGTGGGGATATGAAACAGGTCAGCGAGATTATAAGGCTCTGTGGTGACAGGATAACCGTCATTTCAGGGGATGATTTCACGACCTTACCCCTCCTGGCCCTTGGCGGAAAGGGTGTTATATCCGTCTCTGCAAATGTGGCTCCGAAGAATGTTGCCGACATGTGCTTTCTGTGGTTGAATGGACATCATGACGAGGCGAGGGCGTTACATTACAGATTAGAACCTCTGAACCAGGCGATGTTTATCGAGACAAACCCTATACCTGTGAAGACAGCCCTTGCAATGATGGGAAAGATACAGGAAGAGTTCAGGCTCCCCCTTTGTGAGATGGCTTCAGCAAATAGAGAGAAGCTGAGAAAGGTCCTGACAGATTTGAAACTGATCAAGCAGTCTTGAGTACCCTTTAGCCTTTGACCTTTCACCTCTAAACTGTGCCCTCGAGGCTGTCATCCTGAATTTATTTCAGGATCTACAAAAGAGAAAATAGAAACGAAAAATATGGGAAGTGTCCCTCAGCCCCATTCAAAAATATTATCCTACAGGTCGCAAGACTTGCAACGGGAAAAGGCTCAAATAACTATCCATAGTTAATTTCTCAATAAAAAGCCTGTAATCGCTCCTAAACGATTTTTCTTTATGATATAATTGAAATATTGAAAAAGGTATTAAGATTTGACAGGCATGCAAGAAGAAGGATGAAATGGAGAAAGATCTCAGAAGATGAAGTCAACCTCACTTTGAGCAGTCCTGACAAAACCGAACAGTCTATAAAAGGAAGAATAAATATTTATAAAGCTATAGGAACAAGATATATAAAAGTAACCT
>JBFMEC010000258.1:0-2008 GCA_040753575.1 Nitrospirota bacterium
TTTTCCTTAGGACGGATAAGGGCATCAATAACAATGCCGTTCAGCACATCGAAAAGATGAGAAATTCTGGCCACAGGGCAAGCCTCTCCTTTCGCCGGATTCCATGTCCCGAAATGATCGGCGACCTCCTTTGTCCTTGGGACTTTAATCGTTGATCCGTCGATGGTAAGAATGCGAAACCCTTTCCATTTCCGGCAGGGAAAATGATTATAAAAAAAGGAGACCAGATTCCGACCCAACTCAATGAATGCCTGATGGCTGAGTTTCTTCCTTGCCTTGGTAAAGGCACCCTTGGTGACAGTTCTTATAGGGACATCTTCAGTACGAAGGGCCTTGAAGAAATAATCGAGTTCATCCTGGAGAGAACCTTTGATCATATTCATCAGGAAGAAGATCATATTGTAAGAGCTTTGCACAACTACCACAAAATTACCATTAGAGACGATTTACCTCTAACGGAACTGACCTGAGAGATTCCGAAAGCAGAGTTCGAAATCTGAAATTATCTATAGAGAAATTCTCGCTAAAAAGCATGACAAAATTTAAAATAAGTGTCTGATTTTGCTGTCAACCACATTTAGAAATGTCCGCTTTTCAAGTTTCCGTTAACAGTGATTCTCTAATTTCTTTATGACGATAACGATTAACAACAGGATACTTTCTCCATGGATGATCCTTTGGTGGAATATGCACCTTCTTTGTTTTTGATTCAATAGCCCTTAGCCCTGTTACTTTATCTTTAACAGGTCTTGAGTCAATCTCTTTAAATTTTAAAGACCTGCCATTGTATGTTATGAGCATAGAACCATCTGTCCTTTCTTCTACTATAACCTCCTTTCCATTTATATGCTCTGTTATTTGATACAGTTTCTTATTGTGAGCTATTGTAAAATCATTTCTTACTGACCGTCTTGTCTTAATACAGAGAACCTTGTCTATATCAAGACGAGCAGGTATTCCTCTGTGAAGGTCTCCTTCTCTGGCAGCTTTAAAACTGAATCTTTCGTTGTATAAAGGCAGATAATACTCTAAAAATTTATTCGCCTCCCCCTTTGTTTTAATCCCCTTTAATCTCATCTCCTTTATAAGTCTATCCTGAAATGTCCCAAAAAGCCTCTCTACCCTCCCCTTAGCCTGGGGCGAAAGGGCATGTTTAACCTTTACTCCAATCTCTTCCATTGACCTCTCAAACTGACTCATGGGCCCCCTGTTGTTTAGTTCATCCTCGAGCGTAGGCTTGGCTGTGGATTTGTA
Source organism: Nitrospirota bacterium (assembly GCA_040753575.1). GTDB lineage: Bacteria > Nitrospirota > Thermodesulfovibrionia > Thermodesulfovibrionales > SM23-35 > JBFMEC01. The sequence continues at coordinate 1,255 of JBFMEC010000258.1, forward strand.
GGTGGTGTGTCTGTCAAGATACAGGCTCATAGGTGCCCCGTATTCCTTGACATATTGCTTGAAACTGTCCATAGCAGGTATTGTGCCTTCGTATTCGTAAAATCGTGCAAATACTCTGTTCGTAGCATCATCTATATACGCCATCAGCACAAGCTCATCACCTCTTCCCTCCAGCCAATCATGATGAGAACCATCCATCTGCAGCATCTCTCCAAAATGCCCTTTCCGCTCTCTCCACTGACGGTGCTTCCTCTGCCTCCTCTTTTGCTTCCATAAACCCTCTCCTATAAGCCAGTTGCGAAGTGTCTGTGTTGATACCTTTATACCCTCTATCTCTTCCATCTTCTCGTTGGCAAGGGTAGGACCAAAATCTGAATACTTTCCCCTATAGAGACTTATTGCTCTGTTCTTTAAATCTTCTGAAAACAGCCTATTAGACGGCTTACCACGAGATTTATGTATTATCCCGGTGTCCCCCTCTTTAAGAACCCTCTTTGATATTCTCCTTACCTGCCTTACACATAATCCCAATAACTCTGATGCCTCCTGCTGATTGAGCTTCTTCTCATTGAGCTTGTAAATTACATGCAGCCTCTTTAACTCTCTCCCCCTCATGATGATAATGTCCTCTCCTGGCAAAATACCCTCCTTTCAATTTAAAAAGGAATATCTTACCATTATTGAAATAGGACATTTCTATTTTGCTAAAAGAGGACATTATCATTTGTGAATAACAGGAATTTGGACATTTTTG
>JBFMEC010000259.1:0-1984 GCA_040753575.1 Nitrospirota bacterium
ATTACAGTAGAGCACGCTAAAAGAGTTATTTTAGGTATAGATTCAAACCTCATTGAATCAATTACTTTATTTGATGTTTATACTGGCAGCCAGATACCGGAAGACAAAAAGAGCATTGCCTTCTCTATTCGTTACAGGGCATCGGACAAGACGCTGACAGATGCAGAAATTGAATCATTACATTCAGCAATCACTGACAGACTCAGGGACACTTTCAGGGCAGAGTTGCGGAACTGATCAATATACAGTAACGACTAACTTCCTTAGAGATTACTCAAGAGCTCTTTATTTCAAAACTCACCAATAATCCGAAAGACAGCTTATATTCCGATTCACATCTAATTCTAATTTAACATAATATATCTTATCGGACATAAGATACGTCAAAGTTTTGTTAAAAAGATGTTAAAACCGTCAGAGCCTCCCCTTTTGAAATGGCTCTTACAGCGGGCTTTTCGGGGTTTGCACAATTATTAGGCACAAGGAAAACATTAAGAAAACAAGAGGTTGTATAGTTTTCGCTATTTATTGAGAGGCTCTGCGATTAATCCGGAATCAGTCAAGGAAATGACTTTTACCTTTAGACGTTGCCTTCTTTCGAGAGCATTAGATGATTTGATTAGTAGTTTTATATAATTGCCGCTAATAGCTTTATATAATCCTCTTTCAGTTGTTTGATTTTCGACTATAACATCGACTACTCTTCCCAAATTTTTTCTTAAATATAACTTCTTCTTCTGGTTGGAAAGTTCCAATAACATGTTCATTCTTTCATGTTTAGCTTTTTCCGTTAGTTGATTTTTACTTTGACCTGCCTTTGTATTTGGTCTTTTTGAATAAGGGAATACATGAAAATAGCTAAGTGGCAAGTTCTCAAGAAATTTTACAGTCTCATTAAAATCATCATCACTTTCCCCAGGGAAACCGGTAATTATATCCGTTCCAATGGATATATCCGGACAGGCAAAAAAAATTCTTTCAATTATCGACTTATAAAAAGAAGTTGTGTAGCCGCGGTTCATTTCTTTAAGCACGTTATCTGAGCCGCTTTGCAAAGGTATATGCAGATGATCGCAGACACTTCCTGCTTTTATCATTAACAGAAAATCTTCCTTATACTCCTGAGGCTCGATAGAGCTCAATCTGAACCTGATATCCGGAAACGCATCAATCAACATTTTAACAATGTCTAATAAAGAACATCGATGTTGAAGGTCTAACCCGTATGAACCAATATGTATTCCTGTTAGAACTATCTCTTTATAACCTTCAGCGCTTAGCATGTTTGCAGAAAGTAACACATCAGGGGGATTAAGACTTCGGCTCTTGCCCCGTGCTTTGGGGACCGTGCAATAAGTACATGAAAAATTACAGCCGTCCTGTATTTTCAGGAAAGCCCTCGACCTTGTGGAGTAATAAGGGTGAGAAGATAATGTGTTATCTGAAGCATTGATGATGCTTAATGGATTGCTTTTTTGAACTAAAGGTAACGTCTTGAGATAGTTAACTATTTTATCTTTTTCCGAATTCCCGATTATCAGGCTGAGTCCTTCAATTTTTGATAATTCACCGGGATTTAATTGTGCATAACAACCGGTGGCAATGACTTTTGCGCCGGACTTCAATGCCTTTCTTATAAGCTGCCTTGATTGATAATCACTTTTGGAGGTTACGGAACATGTATTTACGATGCAGACATCGGGATTATCTGCATAGCCGACAATCTCAAAACTTTCATCTTTCAACATCCCTTCTATTGAGGAGCTTTCAGACTGATTCACTTTACATCCCAATGTTACAACAGCTACTCTCATAAAGATTATGTCTGAACCATCTCTCCATATAAGGAGTGTTGCTTTGCCTCTAAAACCTTAACCATTACAAGCTTGCCGGCATTTCCTTCTTCACCGCAGAAATTCACAATCTTATTGGAGCTTGTCCGTCCTGTTAATTTATCCTTGTCGGTTTCACTTGAACCTTCAAT
>JBFMEC010000260.1:0-1960 GCA_040753575.1 Nitrospirota bacterium
TAAACTCCAAAGGATTGATTTGAAGAGTTAATTTCATAGTAACACGCCAAAAATTTCTCAACATACTAACGACTTGATTTTACATAGAAATTTCGTTTCTGTTAATCTATGACTGTCGAACATAGGTTTTTCCCTGAAAAAGAAAGAACAATGCTACAGTCGGAATAATAAGACTTATGACAACAAACATTCTTTTAAAATAATCGGGTATTGTTACAGGAATATTAAAGGAGTGTTAAATTTAGAAATGGGCAGCTGAAACAACATTCATTCGGACAACACTGTATCCACTTTAGAAATAAGGTATCTGGCCAGTTCCTCAAACCGCTCTTGATTCTTATTATAAAAAGGAAGTAGTTCCTGGTATTCTCTTACCCTGTCTGCATCTTTTATCTCCTTAATTTGAATGTTCTTTGGAAGGTGCCTCTTAATATTATGGTACGCTCCGATAAAAATGACTCCTGTCTCGCCATCCTTTAGGGTTTCATCTATCCTCTTGGCAATAAATTCATCTCTCTTGTTTAAAAGTCTATTTTTGACTAACTTATATCCTATAAACGCGATTGATTTCTGGGTAATTGACTTCGCCCGCGTTATGGCGAGTAGCTTGTCCCGTTCTTCCTTGACAAGCCTAAAATCCTCTGTCTTAACCAAAATAGCCCCTCGTTCGAGCAGCCCCGAGATTAGCTCATAATTCTTGCTTCCTGATCTTAGCCCTTCTTCAACTATTTTCTGCCCAATCTCACCCTCTGCTACCATTCCATCCTGGTATATTTTTAAGCTGGATACCTCAAGTAAGTCAAAATACTTTATAATCGTATTCCAGAAACCTTCAACAGTCTTTTCATGTCTTTTCCAAAACTCTTCTCCTAAATCTGCTATACCTCTTTTAGTTACGTCTTTTGCCAAAGAGCCAAGGTCTGCACTTGTATGGATGATAGGAACGTAGAGGAGGGTTCTCATATGAATTCTCTTTTATGTAATCTTTTGTTCCAGGTACTCTAATTTCTTTTTCAGTTCCTCAGTCTCTTTTTGGAGCTCAGCCTCTCTTGCCTTTGTAGATAGATAAGAATCCTGCTGCCACCAATTTATTCCCATTTCCATCGCCTTATCTACAGAGGCAATCAATAACCTTATCTTTATCGTTAGAAGTTCAATATCGGCAATCCTGATCTGGATATCTCCTGCAATTACAATTCCCTTATCTAAAACCCTCTCCAGGATATCTGCCAAATTGGTAGCATCAATCGCGTGTGCCATCCTTTCAGCCACAATTACACCTCCTCTCTCTTATGCTCGTATTGTCAAAAGTTTTTCAGTCTGTCATTCCGACTTGTTCGGGATCCTTCCTAAAGAATGATTCCCGACAAGCGGAATGACGATTAGTTTCATATCACATCAAATTCCCCAGAGGACCTAAATCTAAATTTAACTCTTCATCTTCGATACCAAAGATTGTCTGAACCTCTTTTATCTTTTTCTTTACTGCCTTAAGGCTCAATCCTAATTTTTGAACTTCTGCAGAAGAAAGCGTTCCTCTCTTTACCCTTCTGAAGGCCTCCTTCTCCATGAGTTTTCTTATTAATTCAACCAGGATTAAAACTAATTTAGCTAAACCTTGCTCTGTATCCCCGGGGCTATTGGCATTGATGAGTTTAGGGATATTTTCCTCTGCCTTTTTTATCTCTCTTTGCAATCTTTCTATATAATCTATATCTTCGGGAGTAAGTTCTTTATCGGGGTTACTAAAACTCTTACCTGAGACCTCCTCTGCCCTGGAAACCGATGTAAGGATAAGCCTTAGACCCAGAAAAACAAGATCCACATCTGCTACTCTTATTACTGCATCTCCGTTGATAACCGCTCCCCTTTCTAAAACCTTATCCAGGGCGTCTACCAAGGTGACTTTATCGTTTTTATTAATCATAATTTTGGGTTTTTTTACCCCCCTTTAATTCCC
>JBFMEC010000261.1:0-1955 GCA_040753575.1 Nitrospirota bacterium
GGGCCGGTATTATTGGCACCATAGCGGTTGTGGCATTTATGATATTTTACTATAGGCTCTCCGGAGTGATCGCTGACTTTGCACTGCTTCTGAACATCATCCTGCTTCTTGGTGCTATGGCATCTCTTAATGCAACACTCACGCTGCCTGGCATCGCAGGGATCATCCTTGCGATAGGAATGGCCGTTGATTCCAATGTCCTGATGTTTGAAAGGATAAGAGATGAAATAAGGGCTGGCAAGACCCCGCGGGCATCTGTGGATTCAGGATACACCAAAGCTTTCTGGACAATCTTCGATTCTCATGTCACAACTCTGATTACAGCCGCGGTACTTTTTCAGTTTGGTACAGGCCCGATAAAAGGGTTTGCTGTGACGCTGAGCCTCGGTGTTGCCATTAATCTTTTTACAGCTCTCATAGGCACGAAGTCAGTCTTTGATCTCATAAACAGTAGAAGGGAAGTAAAGAGGCTCAGCATATAAATGATAGAACTTATTAAGAATCCTAAAATAAACTTTCTTGGCAAAAGATATATAGCCTTCGCCTTTTCAGGAATCCTGTCGATTATCGGTATCATCGCTATCGTGCAGATAGCAACAGGTCATGCAAACCTCGGGATAGATTTTGCAGGCGGAACCGCCATACAGCTAAAATTTGAAAAGCCCGTGGCATTGCATGACATCAGACTTGCCCTCGAAGATGGTGGTTTAAAGGACTTTGACCTCCAAGACCTGCCAGCCGTTAACAAGATACTCATAAGAATGAAAAAAAGCGAACAACAATTAGGCCAGACATCGGAGTTGATAACGCGCATTTTGAGCCAGAAGTTTCCCGGCAATAAATATGTCGTTGACTCCACAACCGAGATAGGCCCAAAGGTGGGCGGGAAGCTCAGGGCAAATGCGGCAAAGGCGATTGCCGTTGCTGTTGTAGGTATTCTCGTATATGTCGCCTTCAGATTTCAGTTTAAGTTCGGCGTTGGTGCAACACTGGCCACTTTCCATGATGTTCTGGCTGTACTCGGTTTATTTTACGTTATGGGTAAGGAGATTAATCTTATCCTCGTAACAGCACTCCTTACAATCGCTGGTTATTCCCTCACAGATACAGTCGTCGTATTTGACAGGATAAGGGAAAATCTGAAGTTAAGGCAGAGGGAGAGTATCGAGACAGTTATGAACAGCAGTATCAATGAAGTCCTGTCTAGGACGATAATTACCTCTACAACTGTCCTTCTCACATCAATAGCCTTGTTCTTCTTTGGCGGTGAGGTCATCCACGATTTTTCGCTTGCCATGATAATGGGTGTTATTGTTGGCACTTATTCTTCTATATTTGTTGCAAGCCCGGTCGTCCTGCTCTGGGGAGGTAAAAGGCCCTTTGCAAAAAAATGAAAAATTCAAAATGTAAAAATCAAAATTATGGGATTCCTTAATTTCGCATTTTTATATTTGGATTTTGATATTTAATGAATAGACGCTGGTTTGTTAACAGAACAAATTTAGATTATATAACCTACTTATCAAAAATCGCTTCCATCTCTCCTGTTCTTTCCCAGATATTAATAAACAGAGGCATAAAGACGCCTGAAGAGATAAGCCATTTCCTCGGCCCTCACATCTCACACCTGTCCGATCCTTTTGACATACCCCCTATGAGAATAGCCGTTGATCGAATAATGGCTGCAGCCAAAAGAGATGAAAGAGTCCTCGTCCATGGTGATTATGATGTGGATGGACTTTCGGCTACGGCAATAGTACTGAAGGCATTAAAGACGCTGGGGATAAATTGCCATTATTTCATTCCCAATCGGATGGAGCATGGCTATGGTTTCAATCCATCCTCGGTCAAGAAAGCGAAGCAGATAGGTGCTACCTTAATAATAACCGTTGACTGCGGCATAACATCCTTCAAGGCAGCGGCCCTTTGTAAAAAAGAGGATATTGATATCATTA
>JBFMEC010000262.1:0-1948 GCA_040753575.1 Nitrospirota bacterium
CTTTTGTCGTCCCTTTTTGATAAATCGCTTTCACAAGATTTATCTGTTTCCCGGATACATTAATAAGTATCTCTTTTTCCATGACCTTAAACCACCCGCTTCCTGGCAGGCAATGTTTTGGTGAATGGATTTCACCACTATCCTTCCCTCCGCCATGGTATCCAATATAAAGGTGTACCTTGTTACCCTCTGAATTAATGTATTGTCTGTTTATATATTCTGAAGTTTTCAATACCTTCAATATATCTTCACTGAAAGTTGATTGAGAGAGCATATGCCAGTTTTGGATTTGAGCCGGAAATTCACTGAGAGGTTTATTCAGAGGCATCTCAACATCAGAATGAAGGTTTATAAAGAGCCCTGTAATGATTAAAAGCATGAAGACAATAATAAATCTTGCGTTATATATCATCTTCCGATTTTTTTGATAATGACTCCCAGCAGAAGTAGCAGTCCAAAAGCAAGACCGAATACTGAAAGTCCTGAAAATTCATGAAAGAACCCATGAGCGGCCCTTACCCCCCAATACTGAGTGAGTATACCTGTTACGATTACCCTTAACCCATTAGCAAAGATTGATAAAGGAATAGCTGATAAGATTATGACGAGCTTTTTAATATTTGAAGTATGTGAGACGAATGCGTAAGCCACACCAAGTGCAAGAAGGGACATGAGAGAACGTATGCCACTACAGGCATCGGCGACCTCGAGCATGGTATCGGAGAATATAATGATATTACCCTCTCTCCATACATCAATCCCTATCTCTTGAAGGGTTAAAACTGAATATTTTGCAACAAAAAGTTTGAGCGGAAAGGCGATGGAATCATAAACGATATAGGGTAAGGGTACCATAAAGAAAAGATAGAAAAGCGGAAGTAATGTCAATTTAAAGACTTCCTTTCCGAAAAGATAGAGCACCAGGCCTGCGAGAAGGAATATAAGTGATGCTCTCAGAGTGAAATATTCTGTTCCAAGATTTGCGATTGTTAACATCAGAAGGCTAAAAATTATGACAGAAAGACCAGAATTATTTGGGGAAACAGAAACTTTTTTTAAAGTATCATATTTTTTATAGAGAAAATAAGCAGCTATGAATGGAACGATAAACCCGTGCGAATAATTTGGATCTTCGTACCATTGCCTTACCATGGGAGGTATTACGGAATAGTATAATCCACAGACTAAAAGAACTGTAACAATCAGTTGAATTCTATGTCTTTTAAGGATATTGAAAAAATTATTTTCTTCATGTACCTGCATAGCTTTTTGATATAAACAGATAAAAGAGCTACACTAAATCCTATTAGTATAATGTTTATATTCAGAGGGACTTCCTGTCTCACCTGCCTCTGCGGCCTTTATAATGTTATACATCTCCCATGCAGAGACATAGTGAAGCAGATAGTCCTTCCCGTTGTTATATTTCTCATCAAGATAAGCATACATCTTCTCTAATCCTCCATATAGAAGGTAGTTCATATTCTTTTCCTGTGCACCATGAGTAAAGACCTTCACAAAAATCCAGTCTGGTCTCCCTTTGATATGTATAAACTGGTTTATCCATAAATCTATCCTTTCAGGCGTTGGAGGATTGCTATACGATAACTCGCTGTTCTCTATTCTCGGAAACATCCCCCATTTCCTTCTTTTCCAATCAAGGGCGAGTGGTCCTTGAATAAGCATTAAATCACCATACGGGGCCTTCCCTGCTTCAACATCCACACCGGTATCATGGGATTTTGGTTCTTCGGGGTTATCTTTTGCATAGTAAATGCTATTAATTTTTCTGGTCTGTGTCTCACTCGGTGCAGAAGGCATAGTGAAATCGGCATAACAGCCTGTCTCCCTTAATATCCGGAGTTCGTTATTCACCCCACACCACCTACCATCTTTCCTGGAATTATCCAATGCCCAGTTGCCATGAATAAATCCGTACAATATCTCC
>JBFMEC010000263.1:0-1906 GCA_040753575.1 Nitrospirota bacterium
TACCCTCCCATCCTCATTTGACATGGGCTGACGGGCATTTAAAGAGAGGTCTATTATTGAGAGCCTTCTGTGGCCAAGACCGGCGCAGCCATTAATATATATTCCCTCATCATCAGGCCCCCTGTGGGAAAGGCTTGAGGCCATTCTCCTGAGAAGGGTTTCAGTTACAGGCTGGTTATCGAAATTTATCTTTCCGCAGATTCCGCACATATGCCTTCGATGAGAGCCTCATATTCCTTTACAATCTTATCTGAACTAAAATCTTCTGCCCGTTTTTCCCCTGCCTCTCCTAATCTCTTCCTTAAGTCTTCATCCAGCAATAGCCTTCTAACAGCATCAGCCAATACCTTTTCATCGGCAGGGGGAACTAAGAGCCCATCAATTCCGTCGGTTACTATCTCCTCAGGCCCTGTTTGGCATCGGGTGGCTATAGATGGAACGCCTAATGCCATTGCCTCCAATAAGACGTTCGGGAAACCCTCATAAAGAGAAGAGAGTACAAAGATAGTTGAACGAGAGAGATATTTATAAGGGTTTGACTGAAACCCTGCAAGGAAAACCTTATCCTCGATCCTGAGTTTATTCACAAGATCCTGTAAATTTTTTCTTTCTTTGCCTTCGCCAAGGATTACAAGCTTACAGTCAATGCCTTCCGATGATAACAGGGAAACAGTTCTTAAGAGGTATGCAAACCCCTTCTCTCTCCTCAATCTTCCCACAGCTATCAGGGTATTTTTCCCTCCTTGATACCATGTATGCTCCAAACCCTCTTCAGCCTTAACGCGGATTGTCCTTATATCCACAGGATTATGTATGACTATCACTTTTTCTTTGGAAATGCCGCTGTTATTAACAAGTTTTCTTTTAATGCCATAAGATGGAGCTATGATAGTATCAGCAAACGGATAAAGAAAACGTATGACAACCCCCCTGATAAAGTTTGAAAGAAAATCCTCATAAGAAACTGTAGAGGTTCGTTCGCTGATAATTATATTAATTTTTATTCTTCTTATAAATCTTGAGAAGAGGGTGACGGCATTGGTATACCACATAAAGCTTATAATGAGATCCGGTCTCTCTTCATTCAGCAGTTTTGCTATTCTGTAAGAATCGAGCAGTTTAAAAAAGAAGCCGTTCTTATCCCCTCTGACAGTCCGTATCCTGATATCCGATGGCAGGTCTGATAGAAGTATGCCTTTTTTTACAAGCAGTACCAGAAGAGGAGTGAACCGGCTGCGGTCCAGGCTCCTCAAGAGATTCAGCATTACTCTCTCCGCGCCACCCGCGTCAAGCGCCGGGATTAAAAAGCAGACTTTCTTCATCCCTTTTTACCGCGCATACATATCTGATAAAGGCTGCTGTCATTGTCTTCCTGAAAAAACTCCATATCAGAAAATCCCTCTTCTCTGTACCACCTGAACACCTCGGGCCACGTATGCTTCCATTGATACGTTGGAGAATACCAGTCAAATGTGTCCAGCCACCTTCACCTGCTGGCTGCTGCATCATGTGGCGCAATGCAACCGATGATCTTTCACTTATATTTTTATTCTGCCAAAACTTAAGTAATAGAAAAACAAGAGTATGTACGCCTTCCAGTTAAATTTGACATCCTTGCTGCCCGTGACGCAACTAACATATTTTGCATCATCCCATCGTCTCATTTGCAAAAAGAGCTCTGACATCCTAGCCAGCCCCTCTTTTGTGTATTTAGGATATCTAGAAATAACTATTGCTATTGTATTGAAGTGATCTTCATAACTTTCAATCTTTCTTAAGGTCACATTATTGGAATGTCTTCTGTATTTACCCATAACCCTGTCTATATAATGAATTTCACCGCCTCCGATAAGCGTTTCAATCCAGAAAAGCCAGTCGGAAGCTATAGGAAGCCGCACGTCGAAAC
>JBFMEC010000264.1:0-1893 GCA_040753575.1 Nitrospirota bacterium
GACATCGGCAATATGGCGGATAAGGTCGTCCTTTACCGTGTCAGGAAGTACGGTTCGCCTGTCCTTATCGCCCTTGCCGGATCGGACGATAACCACATTCCGTTCGAGGTCAATGTCTTTTATCCTCCTGCTCAGCATAATGTTGAACCTCGTGAAGTATAGGAAGTATGCGAAGATTTGTTGCATCTGGCTCACCGTGAAGGACGTAATCGCTATCGATTATACGGCCAAACTGCAAAAGGTCGTTACCTATTCGTCGTATTAGAGCAAGCCCAAAAGACAGTGTACAAACCCATCACAGATCGAGATATGACTGATAAGGAAAAGCGAAATTACAGGAGATTAATAAAATGAATAAGTTACAAGTACCAGAATTCAAAACTTACGAAGAGGAAGCAGCCTTCTGTGATAATCTCGATACCTCTGCTTTCATGGAAGATGATGGAGAATGGTTTCGATTTGAGACGCCTAATAAACGAGCGATTCGTATTACGGTTCTGCCAGAGGTCGCGGATGAACTCATACGGCGAGCTCATGCCCAAAGGGTGTCGATTGAGACGCTGGTGAACGTCTTATTAGTTGAGCACATAGGGTCAAGGCATAGAGTTGGACATTGATTATGAAATACAGAAAGAAGAAGAAAAGAAAGACACGGCAAATTGCAGCTTTTTCTAACCATTCACTGCACCTGACAGCAGGGGCTGGGCGTGATTGAGATAGTTTTGTAGTTTACCAGAGTTTTATCTTGCTTATGAAAGTTTAGTGGTAATTCTCCCTGTTGCAGGTGAGTTCTATCGTTAGCCACCATTCGGAATAGGGATGAAATGAAAAAAATGATAAAAGAACTCAAACAAAAAGCGATTGAAATTGTTAAGTCAAGGGATGACCTGGAAATTCCAAACAAAGAGCAACTTATCATAATTCCACACCTCCCACCTAATTTAACAAAGCATGGGAGGGCTGATCTTACAATTATGCGTCGGGCACCCGAAGGACTGCACATTGCATTTGTTGAGTATGATCAACAAGAATCATCCGTGCTGTCAAACGTAGGGAAATATGCTCTCTACTTGCATGGAGCACCTAATTTTTACCGTGCATGCTTATTCCATATTCTAGGTGGGTATCATACACGGGAAAATTTCCGTCTTCATCGGGAAGAAGCAAAAGTAATTGGGAATCTTCTTACAAATCTCAATTCTGGCTTTGGATATTCGCAAGTTTGTCTCTTTGAGTTAGGTGTTCCTGATTTTAAAAAAGGAGAGAAAAGTGCTGATTTTAACAAGAGAGATGCAGAGAAAACAGAGATAATTCTGAAAGGTATTTTGATCCCTTGGCTTGATATGGGACGAAAAGCGAACGGTGGATAACACAGAATTTGGGAGGATAATGTGAGAGCTTTTTACAGAGAAAGAACTTTTGCATAGTGAAAGTGGAGCGGCTAACACTTATAAGGCCCCGCTCTGTCAAGAGAAAAAGCGATCCTGATCGGAAATAAAAAGAAAATTCCATTTCCTTATTTTTTTAAGATTGTCCGATAGCTCTGACTTGGTTTCCACCGTACGGTTTCAGATCAAAGTCTGCACCAAACACTTATCGAGGCTCGATAGTCCCGATGGAGATCGGTACAACAGTGGAGAGACCATTTGGTTTTGTTCTCCACGGCCTAGAAACAATTCAGATCCCTTATGCCGTCCTCATCAAAGGTATGGTTAACACATAGCGTCATCCAGTTAGCTCCAGGCTCGGGTAAGGGGCAGAACCTTAAAACAATCTTAATATATATTTAAGGGCTGGATGTCCTAATCAAACGCAATTGGCGCCGGGCATTTCATTCTATGATGCCTTCTTATGGTCTCTGCCATATACAATTATTATGTATCAGAGCATCCA
>JBFMEC010000265.1:0-1874 GCA_040753575.1 Nitrospirota bacterium
TTTAATTATTTCGGTGGGTTAGCCGTTTAGCTCATGAAAAACTCAGGAAACTTCAATAATAGAGATATTGACAAAAGGCACACAATGTAGTAATTTTATTATATGAAGGTTTTCCGCTGGGATAATGAGAAGAATGAATGGTTGAAGCAAAATAGGGGAGTTTGTTTTGAAGAAGTCGTAATATTGATGGAACGGGAAGATGTTCTCGAAATAGTCGATCACCCAAATCAAACTAAATATCCGGAGCAAAAAATTGCAACGGTCAGGCTTGGTGATTATGCTTATCTCGTTCCTTATATACAGGAAAGCGACGAGATATTTTTAAAGACCATCATCCCCAGCAGAAAAGCTACAAAGAAATATGTGAGGTAAAAAAATGAAAAAGGCAATATTAGATGCAGAAGAAAAAGACATTTTAGAGTCGTACGAACGTGGAGAATGGAGACCTATTAAGAATCCAAAGGCGGAAATTAAAAAACTTCGAGAGTATGCGAGGAATACACTGCAAAAAAACAAGAGAATAAATATTCGCATGTCATCAAAGGATTTAGATCAAGTTCAGGTTATTGCCGCCCAAGAGGGAATTCCTTACCAAACGCTGATATCCAGCATCATTCATAAATATATATCTGGATATTTAATAGAAAGAAAGAGGGCATAATCGGGTAAGGGACAGTAATTAGCCGTCCCTCCCCACACCACCCACCATGCAGCTACGCAGTGGGCGGTTCGCAGAAATTATCGGGCCGTGGCCGGATAGTGAATCCCAATCCACAGCACAGTGTTCGCATGGAAGTAAGCCCCTGTTTCTGTAAGAACTCGTTGCCCAGACCGCAATTCGTAGACAGAGTTTTCGCAAGATGCCAATAGCCCTTCCTGCTCAACCATGTGAGAATCGCATGATACTTCGGAGCACCGAGCCTTATCAATTCGCCGATGCGCCGTTTCGTCCTGCGCCATTGTTTCCAATAGCACATGCGGATTGCGTTCTAACCGCTGGAGATCCTCGAAGCTGGGGAAGGAGATGCGCATCCCTTTTAGCTCAAGGAAAAATTTTTGCATGATCGCTTTGCCTGAGGAATTGCCGAATTCGAGGCAGAGGCTGTTATGCAGTGACATCAGGTAAGTAGCGGTCTATAGTGGCAATGTTTTTCAGAACGAATTTTAGAGGACAGGTTTCTTTAAAAAGTAAATAGTTAGCTGGCGGAGGGGGTGAGATTCGAACTCACGGTAGAGTCGCCCCTACAACGATTTTCAAGACCGTCGCCTTAAGCCGCTCGGCCACCCCTCCGATTAGTACAGCAAATGGTAATCAATGAAAGATATCAGTAAAAACCATGATTATTATAGCAGAAAGGCCATTTGACTTTTTGTTCTGAATTCCTTTAAATTCTTTTTTAAATTATAGAATTCTTGAGAGGGATGAGGTAATTATGAAAGATTCAGCTTTTCATTTAATCCTGCAGGCTGGATATCTTGTGAAAGGAGTTTTGGTTATCCTGCTGTTCTTTTCAATAATATCCTGGGCGATAATATTCTTTAAACAGAAATATTTTTCAAAGGCTAATAATGAAAATGAAAATTTCATGAAGGCCTACAGGTCTGCTCGACGGCCGAAAGAGCTTTATGAAGCGGCTCGGAATTTAACTATCAGTCCCATCGCAAATGTTTATAGGGCTGTTTATGAAGATGAAGCTCATAAACCGAAGGGGGAGACCAGAAGACTTCTAAGAAGATACGGGGCACTGGAATCGGCGAAACTCGAAAGATATCTTAATTTCCTGGCAACGACAGGTTCAACTACCCCCTTCATCGGTCTATTCGGCACAGTCTGGGGCATTATGAATGCCTTTAGAGGTATTGGAAGCGCCGGG
>JBFMEC010000266.1:0-1867 GCA_040753575.1 Nitrospirota bacterium
ATACCCCTGCATTAAAGCAGGTATCCCACACGCAACCTCCACCTCCTCAATCGAGCGTCTCAGCTCACCTCTAGCTTCAGCAATTGTTTTTCCCATCTCTTGGACCAGAGTCCTGGATAAATCTTCAAAATGTTCCTCCATTAAATTTTTTAAGGCGAAGAAGTATCTAGCCCTTATGACCGGTGGTACCTCTCTCCAAGATTCAAAGGACTCCTTGGCTGCACTTATTGCTTTATCCACCTCATCAGGGGTTGATAAAGGAACATGTGCTATCACCTCGTTAGTTGCCGGATTGATGATATCTCGAATTTGTTTTGATTCTGAATCTATCCATTTTCCATTGATGTAGTTCTTCAATCGCCCGTAATGTTCTGAAGGCACTTCTAAGACTTTGTTTGAACGATCCATAAAAATAGCTCCTCTCATATTTGGTACAACAATTAAACAAAGGTCTTCTCGTTTTGCCCTAACGAATCTACTTTTCTGGGTGTTGAATATGAGTTTTCGAGATATCATCTACATTCCTTGCATATCGGAGAGCGCTTTAATAACAACTTCTTGCGCTTTCCGAACATGATTGACACTGGCTTCCCATGCAGCTGCTGGATCTCGTTTTTGTATAGCTTCAACGATACATTTGATTTCCGAAAGACTTTCTACTGGCCTCCCTGGCTGAGAGAGTGACAATGATCGAAGAAATGCTATTCGGGCATGAAGCGATTTTAATAGCGGATGGATGAATGTATTCCCACAACCCTGAAGAATAATATTGTAGAAATCATTTTTTGCCTCAAGCACGCTCTGTATAACTCCCTTACGAATAAATTCTCCCAAACGGTCCAGTGTCTGAGTAAGCGCTGTAATTTGAGAAAGGTCACCTTTCTCTGCAAATAGCCTACAGGCTAGACCTTCCAAAACTTGCCTAACCTCATACAGATCCCTCGCCTCATCAATAGTGACTGTAGCTACAACAGGTCCTTTATTGGGAATAACCTTAATTAAACCCTCGGCTTCCAATTGTCTCAATGATTCCCGTATTGAAGTACGACTTACCCCAGTGAGTCTACAAAGTTCCTTTTCCAAGAGCCGCTCGCCGGGTTTGAAATGCCCTTCTACAATTGCGTTTCGTAAATTGCTTACGGTTTGCTGTCTTATAGGGGATTGCACCCGAGAAACTTTCATTTTATCTGAACCTCCACAAATAAGTGTAAGTTTATAAAAGAATTATTCTTTGTATAATCCTATAATACCATCATCCAGTAATACGGTAATATATAAAAACATAAATTTAAATAATTGTCAAGAAAAAAATTTAACAGAAAAAAATTTAATATCGTCAATAACATTTGCATGTTGAATCCTGTCTTCTTTCCAACCCAACTCTATCTAGTTGATTTCTATAGCACTTTGGCTAATTGCCCGGAAATGCGATAATATGTTAAAAATTTGCCTCTGTCTTAGCACCCATTATAAGGCACCTTTCAAGAGTAACAGAGCCATTTCAAATAAAGAGGGAACTGAAAGGAAGAATAAAGCCCCCTTAAAATGTTGCCAGTGTCAGTAACAGAGACATTCCCGATAAAGAGGGGGAGGCACCTTGGCTAATAAAAGGAGGTCAAATACTGCTCAGAAAAAACTCAGGGCAGGGGAAGGCACTTCTTCAGAAAAAAGGCTCATAAATATTATAAAAATTTAAAATCATAGATAAAAAAGACATTTGGAAAAAGGAATAAGAAATTCCGCAACTGTTTAGCCATCTTAAGCAGCTATAGATAGTTGCGCTTCACTTTGTTCGAATAAAGTTGGTAAGGTGCCAGTTCTGCAGTAATCTTTAAGTGCCTTCTCGATTATGATAATAGCATCCTGT
>JBFMEC010000267.1:0-1858 GCA_040753575.1 Nitrospirota bacterium
TCAAATGACTGCCCATAATTCCATTTTGCACACGGCGAAGGGAAAGTCAATCCTACCCAGGTAGGGGGTCGGATCATTTTTTGTTTGAACTCTTTGCTGTCCAAGATAACCAAATTTGCGGCATGTCGGGTGCTGAATAAACACAGTGAGCTTGTTCAGCCTATTCTTTTTTTGATGCTCCAATATTTCCAGTAAGGGATTGCTTCGACTGAAAGGCGATCCCTCTCGAATTTTGTTTCAGTATCAAGTGTGATAAGCAGCGCCCTCCCGAGGTTGTTCCTCTCGATGAATTTGAAAAGCGCTTTCACGTCGTCCCTGCCCACTTTTGCCCTGATCTTGATCTCCATAGGCAGGATAGTCTTTTCACTAGTGTAGATAATATCAATCTCTTCTTTCTGCGGGGTCTTCAGAAAGAACTTCGCATCAAGGCTGTTTACAAAGAACTGCTCCATGACAGACGGCAACTCGACCTGAGGGTTCAGCGCCAGAGTAAACGCCGTGTTGGAGGGATAGAGCCTTTTTACCTTCTTCTCGCTGGTAAGGAGACTCCGGGAGTAATTGTAAAGCTTTTGCAGGAAAAGGGCGTATTCGAGGTATGAGATGTAATTCGCAATCGTCCGCTGGTCAACGTTAAGGTCATTACTCAGGTTCTTGTAATCGAGATAAAAACCGGGCCGTGAAGCAGTGATCGTCAGCAATTTCATGAGCAGCTCCGGCAGATCGAGCTTGAAGGTCTGCGGTATATCCACAAAGATGACCCTCTCAAGAAGACTCTCTTTCAGATACTTCCTGAGCACAGGCTCATCCATATCAAGGGCCTCGATAAACCCTCCGGTCTTCAGGAACAAAGCCATATGCCTCTTCAGGTCCTTCTCGAAGATCTTCTCCCTGTTTTTGTCTATCGTCACTTCTTTGAAATCAAGGTACTCTTCAAAATCCAGCGGTTTGATCATAAAATCAAAGAACCTTCCCGCCAGGCTCTCCCTTGTGCCCTGCCACATGGTTATCTGCGCCGAGCCCGTCAGAAAGATTTTTAACTTCGGATTTGAGTCGTAGAGAAGTTTTACCTTTGAAGGCCAGCCATCAAGTTTCTGTATTTCATCGAGGAATATGTAGACTTTCTTTTTCGAGATATCGTTTTGGAGGACATCTGTTTCATACTGTTTGATGATATCTTCCAGGTCATACCTCATCTCGTCGAACGAGAAATACAGGATATGGTAAGGATTCGTGTTCTTTTTGATGAGCGCTTCTATAATCTGATACATGAGGGTTGTTTTGCCGACCCTTCTTAACCCTGTGAACAGCACGAGCTGACGTTTGTCTATATACCTGACGATCTCATCAAATATTTTTCTTTTTCTTCCGGTGAACTCCGGGGATACCTTCCCTGTCTTCCACCATGGGTTAAAATCTTGTAAATCCATTTACTCTCTAATGTAATTAAAGTTTAATTTCAATTACATTATATTGTTACTGATAAATAATAGCAAGTGACGATTTTGGCAGGAATGGGCCAATGACTCACATAACCGCCATCACGCGAAAGGGGCGGTCAATTATCACGGTGGTTATGAGAAATGGATCAGCAATTGAAAATCTGGAGCCGGTGGGGAGAGTCGAACTCCCGGCCAGCTGATTACGAATAAGAGGACCAAGAAAAAATAATATTTATTTCAATCAGTTACATGCAGCAAAAGTGTCCACGTGGACACTTTCCTGAGTTTGCTGTCTTCTGAAGACCCATTTCCGCTATCCCACATAAGATTTTTTCAGAATGAAAAGTTGATAATATGTAGAGGCAGTTGCGGCAAAACGCGTGCTCTCCTTTCAGATCGAAAAGGAGATGAAAAGAAAG
>JBFMEC010000268.1:0-1772 GCA_040753575.1 Nitrospirota bacterium
TCTTAGTGGCGAAAGTTCGATCCCTAACATTGACAAAATATCATCTTTGGTGATTTTTTTAATTTCCTCTATGTCTTTTCCTTTAACTTTTTCCGTCAACATCGAGGCAGATGCTTGGGAAATGGCGCATCCTTCTCCCCAAAATTTTATTTCTTCCATCTTCCATCTTCCATCTTCCATCTTCCGCTTTTTAATTTCCATTCCAATTATGTCGCCACAAAGAGGATTTCCTTCTTCGTATGAAGCATCGGGATTTTCAAGTCTACCAAAATTCCTCGGATTTTTGTAATGATCTAAAATATTTTCTCTATAAATATCCATTAAACTTTAAAAATCTTTTTTGCTTTTTTAATTCCCTCAACCAGTTTATCAATATCTTGCTTAGTATTATAAATATAAAAACTGGCTCTGGCTGAAGCTGAAATTCCAAGTCTAGTATGGAGAGGCATAGCACAATGATGTCCAGACCTTATACAGATATTATCCTCATCCAAAACTTGAGCCAAATCATGAGCATGAATTCCTTTGATGTTAAAGGAAATTACCCCGCTTCTCTCTTTTACCTCTTTTGGCCCGTAAAAGGTAAAGTGGTTCAAACCACTTAACCGCTTTAGGGCGTAAGAAGTTAATTCTTCTTCATGCTTCCTTACATTATCCATACCGATTTTCTTAAGATAATCAACGGCGGCTCCAAGACCAATGGCGCCGGCAACATTTGGGGTGCCTGCTTCAAACTTAGTCGGAGGATTGGCAAAAACTGTTTTTTCAAGATAAACTTCTCTAATCATCTCTCCTCCTAATTGAAAAGGAAGCATCTGATCAAGCAATTCATACCTGCCCCAAAGAACCCCAATTCCCATCGGCCCTAGCATCTTATGTCCGGAAAAGGCATAGAAGTCACAACCCAGGTTGGCAACATCTACTTTCATATGAGGAACTGCCTGGGCGCCATCTACCAAAACTAAACACTTGGGATTAACTCTTTTCACCTCTTTGACAATTTCGACAATTGGATTAATTGTCCCTAAAACATTAGACACATGGGTAATGGCTAAAAGTTTTGTCCTCTCATTTATTATCTTACTTAGTATCTTAGTATTTAAGTATCCTTGCTCATTTATATCCCAATACTTTATTGTTGCTCCGGTCTCAAGTGCCAGCTGTTGCCAGGTAACAAGATTGGCATGATGCTCCATAACCGTTGAAATAATCTCACTTTTTTCATTAATATTAGCTCTTCCCCAGGCATAAGTCACCAGATTTATCGCCTCAGTGGCGTTTCTGACAAAAACTACTTCTTTTTCATCTTTTGCCCCAATAAACTTGGCTACTTTACTTCTGGCTTCTTCATATTTGTCAGTTGCCTCTTGAGACAATTTATAAATACCGCGAAAAATATTGATGCCATACTCCCTGTAATACTCATTCATGGCCTCAAGAACCTGCTGGGGTTTTAGAGAAGAAGCGACGGAATCAAGATAGATAATTGGTTTGCCAGCAATCAGCCGTTTTAGGATTGGAAAGTCTTTTCGTAGGTTTATCATTTTCCCCCCATTTCTAATTGGATCATCCGGTTAAGTTCTACCGCGTATTCTAAGGGAATTTCCGAAACTATTGGCTCGATAAAACCACTAACTATTAAATTAGTCGCTTCTTTTTCGGAAATCCCCCGAGACTGAAGATAAAATAATTGCTCCTCGGAAATCTTGCCGACAGTTGCCTCATGTCCAACCGAGACATCGCGTTCTTGAACGTCTAAATTTGGGAAACTT
>JBFMEC010000269.1:0-1724 GCA_040753575.1 Nitrospirota bacterium
TCTTCTTTTAAGATAACTTTAAGGTCAAACTCTTCTTGCCATTCAGGAGGGATAAGAGGCAGTCCTCTGAATATTCTACCATCCTCAAAATCCCTTGTAAGCCTGTCATAGATTACATTTTTTTCACCAGCAACAAGAAGGAATTTAGAAGTATAATCTTCTTTGGTTTCTTTCTTATGATTGAAATATTGCCAGATGGTGCTTAATGCCATCACATAGGTTTTGCCTGAACCTGTTGCCATCTTGAAGGCGTATAAAGGATACTGGTCATAGGAAGGGTCATAACCTTGTATAGGTCCTGCCCTAAAATCCCTTGCCATATCTATGAAATTCCGCTTCTTCATTACTTCATAGACATAAATCAGTGTTTCAATTGCCTCCCTCTGACAGAACCAGAATTGAAACGGCTCATTATCTACAATATGGTCTTCATAAAACCAAAACTGTAAAAGCCTTTTTGTGGTTGGGGTAACTCCAGCATAGCCTTGTGCTCGCCATGTGAATATTGCCTTACGAAGTTCATTAACTAAATATGCTTTGCTTGGGACCCTTTGGTCAGGATATAAAAGTTCAGTGGGTTTCATCTTACCCTCACCTTCAGCACCTTATTCGTATCATTCCCAAATACATCAACAACTTTAACCATTAACTGATATTCTCCTTTTTCTTCGTATCTGTGCTTAGCTTCATAATCCACTCTCGGATTTTTCTTTACCCTGAAACTCTGCCATTGATTGTGAAAAGTATCTCCTTTGTAATCCCAGTCTATCGCCCAATAATCTATAAGTTCTCTTGAGTCTTTGACTTTGCTTGCAATCTCTGCAAGTTCAGCAGTCGGTGCAAGCTGAAAGTCTGTAGTCTTTAGTGTTATTTCATTCCCTTTGACTTTTGTCTCAATCTCTAAATAGGCAACCTCGGGGAACTTTACATATTTTGTCAGTTCCTTCTCAACAGCTTCATCCCTTATCTTTAATAATTGCAAGTCAAAACCAACAAGAGAGGATTTGATTTCATTCACAGATGGTATCTGAATGAGTTTTAAATCTATGCCGTTTTTCTTTGCCAGTGTCTTAGCGAGCTCGTTCACCTCATAACTCCACTCCCAGCCCAGCACGTCTGTTTTGTTAAAGTTATTAACCCTGCATTCAATTACCACTTTTTCAACCTCTTCCATTGTTACAGGCGCATTTAAATGTCCGATATGAACTGCTCTATCTCCTTTTCTTCCGTGAATGTATCTAAAGCCAGTTAATGCTTGTGCCTGATAGAGTTTAAGCATAAATGCAAGATACTCATCCTGTTTTTCCTGCCAATAAACAGTTTCATAGTTTCCGATATTCCAGAGTTCAAATGGTCTTGTAGGCTTACCATATGGTTTAGTCATTTTGCTTCCGCCTCGCCGATAATTTCCAATCTTCTTATAACCGCATCTTGAACCTGACGGTTCAAATAAAACTCATCCTCAGTAAGATTTTTAGTGTATTCCTCTATTGCCAGGATGCTTTCCCATATGTCCTGTAAATAGAGTTTTATATTCCTCTTCACAGAACAGAAACCTCCTCACTTAATATTTGTTCCCTTATGACTGGTTTAATCACAGAATATTCTCCTAAATCAACTCTCCTGCCAAGAGCCTCTTCCAATTCTATCTTTAATCCTGCAAACTCAAGCAAACTCATTCTTCTATCAATTTCCACCAGAATATCTACATCACTTTCTTCAGT
>JBFMEC010000270.1:0-1716 GCA_040753575.1 Nitrospirota bacterium
ATTACATTGAGCTCCAGCAAGCAAGATTGACCAAGAAATACTCTGGTTTGAGATCGTGTCCACACAATTAGGTAAATTTTCATCGGATGTGATAGGAATACTCTGGTTTATCCCCCCAGCAATATTCCCTGTTATTAATAAGGGTCAAAATTAAGGGTCAAAGCTACATTATTCAGTTATCAGGAATAGATAGCTTGGTATCCATTCCCTTGAATGGTAACATAATATAAAGCTCCTGCATATTCTATTGGTAATGCTCTTGCCATTTTCTCAACAGGATATCACAAAATCAAATCTATTTTCAACTGAAAAATGTAGCCCCGACCCTTTATGCTTTCGAGGTGGGGTGTTTTTATCCCCTATAAGGATGAAGAACTGTGCTTTCTCTTTTTACTCATCCACTTTCTCATCCACATCCAATGACTTTCTCTCCACATGAGCGGTAACTTTCCACAAAAATTTGCAACTAAAATTAACAACCCAACTAATCCGAAAATGAATCCAAAGACAAGGTAAATGTAATTACTAAAGTGGTAAGTTGTAGAAGAAGCAAATTTTAAAACCCCCAATACACTTGCAAAAATACTAAGCCATCCGAACGTATGGAAACGTATATAATGACTCTTTGGTTTCTTTCTCCACGGAAATGTAATAAATGCTAATGCAAGAAGGGACAAGATTATCCATGGAAAATAATTCATTTTAACTGCTAATAAAAGGGAATTCTGCTTTTGTATTTTGAGGAGGAGATCTACTACTTATAGCAGTAGAAAACACCTCATGCTTTAAAAACACAACAACTGTATTAGAGCGTTGCACAAGTTTTTTCATAGGAGGTGTGATATCGATAGGGGGTGGTATATCTGCCATACTTAAAAAGAGACTCCAGATTCCTGGGATCATAGCCCCTATCCCTATCGCAAATCCTGCTGCAGGTGGACATAATATTCCGATAACTAATAGAATGCCGAAAGCGCTAATCACTACCCCTGGAATAGTAGAAGGAGGACTTAAAGCGAGGGCAGCAAGACCTAGGATAGCTGAAATTATAGACCAGCCTGACCATACCGATCCTCCAATAGCTAAACATGTTCCTATAGTTAACCCTACCGGATTGAGAAAAGCGGCTAAGAAAAGAGCTATACTTAATCCCACGCCAATTGCACCTACAACTACTGAAGCAATAGAGAGAATTTTTGCTGCCAACTTTCTCGCAAGCCCATATAGGTCGATGTAATTAACTGGATTATTGGCGCAATAGACATATCTATTCCCTATTAAATGAGGTAGCGCCTCACCTACCTGAAGGATTATCCTTTGTTGACTTTCTTTAAATGTTCTTGCAATATCTGTGATTCTCGGGTCTAAGATACCCTTGTTTATAGAGATCGAATCACGAATCACAGTGGAGGGAGTCAATAAGTTTCCAAACAACCTTGGGTCATCTGGCCCCCAGGTAAGAGGATCAGGGGTGATGAAGCGGCCAATTCGAGGGTCATAGTACCTTGCTCCAAAGTATATTAACCCAGATTTCGGTAGCAATTCCTTGGTGCTGAAGCGATAGAGATTCTCAACATTGCCTTTAGATCTTAACAGATTCCCATAGGCATCATAGGTGTAGGATTGGATAAGATTGCCTACTGAATCAGTTAAGCCAGTTACTGCTCCAATTCCATCGTAGTGGTAATAATATGAACCTTTCTTTTGAGAGGTTTG
>JBFMEC010000271.1:0-1704 GCA_040753575.1 Nitrospirota bacterium
TGGATACTTAGCTCCTAAAGAAGACAAACCTTCAAATTAAATCTTCTTTATTAACATAGAGATAGCTATCCGCCAACGCGCACAGCAGGAGAAGACTGCATCAACAATGATTCTTATTTTCATATCATCCCCGCCGATGAAAATTATGGTCATTCAAGCTATAATATTAAAGAGGAAAGAATGGCTCGAGGTCGATATTCAGTTGGAGCATAAATCTCCGTTTGACAACCTGACCGAGGATACTCCTGAAATATCCCCGCCTGTCCTCCGTGGACGCATATCAACTTTTCCTCCTCTATTAAAGAGGAGTGTAAAACGGAGTAATCCGCCATATCTTTCCTCCATATTATATTATCACAAATTAATAAGGAGGTAAAAATGATTTCATCAATTTTAAAAAGGTGCTGTGGTCTTGATGTGCATAAGAAATCTATAATAGCAACATTATTAAAAGAAGGGAATGAAGGTAAAATTAGCAGAAAGGTAAAAGAGTTTGGCACATTTAAAGAGGATGTTATGAAAATGAAGCAGTGGTTAATAAAAGAGAAATGTGAAGCTGTTGCTATGGAAAGCACAGGTATATTTTGGTTTCCTCTGTACGACTTATTGCATGAGGAATTAAAAGTAAGCGTAGTGAATGCTAGAAATATAAAGAATGTTCCTGGCAGAAAGACAGATGTTCTTGACAGCGAGTGGTTGGCAGAGCTTTTAAGGTGCGGCCTTTTGAAACCGAGTTTTATTCCATCTAAGCAATTAAGAAACATGAGACTGAAAATTAGATACAGAGTCGCTATTTTAAAGCAATATCAGGCTGAAAAGAATCGAGTAATGAAAGTTCTTGAAGCAGCAGGAATTAAACTTAGCAGCGTAGCAAGCGATATATTTGGCGTTTCAGGTCTTCTCATTTTAAAAGATTTGTTAGAAGGGAGCAAAAATGTCTTAGAGATCGCACAAAGCAGAGGCAAAAGGCTTAAAGCAGATACTTTGCAAATTGCAAAAGCAATTGATGGCAATTTGGATAATGACAAGAAATTCTTATTGAATGAAATGATAAAACATTTGCAATGGCTTGCAAGAAAGATTATGAAATTAAACGATGAAATTCTATCAGATATTGAACCATTCAAAAAAGAATGCCAACTGATACAAACAATTCCTGCAATAAATGCTATAAGCGCTTCTTCTGTCATTGCTGAAATAGGTTGCAATATGGAACAATTTGATAGTGATTCAGCTCACCTTTCTTCTTGGGCAGGTGTATGCCCCGGTAATAACGAAAGCGCTGGCAAAAGAAAATCTTCAAAAGTAAGAAAAGGTTCTAAACACTTAAGAAGGGTCCTTTGCGAAATAGCCAATGCAGCTTGTAAGTGCAAAGGAACTCAATTTGAATATTTCTACAAAAGCCTTCTTATTAGGCGGGGACACAAGAGGGCTATTATGGCATTGGCTCATAAAATATTGAGAATCATTTTCTCAGTGCTTAAGAATAAAAAACCATATTATGAACCTGATGACAATCATGAAATGCTCACAACAAAAAGAAACTCTCAACGTTGGATCCGAAATCTTAAAAAATATGGATACTTAGCTCCTAAAGAAGACAAACCTTCAAATTAAATCTTCTTTATTAACATAGAGATAGCTATCCGCCAACGCGCACAGCAGGAGAAGACTGCATCAACAATGATTCTTATTTTCATATCA
>JBFMEC010000272.1:0-1704 GCA_040753575.1 Nitrospirota bacterium
GGAGAGCTGACAAATTTTAATAATGTTGCTCCCTGCTCAGCAGCAGTCTGGATCTCAACATCGCCAAAGTTGAATATCTGACCGATTATGGATTGCCTGTGAGAAACATTATTTATCTTATCAAGAGGGCTTTCCTTTGCATTATGGGAGAATACGCCCCATTCATCAATTACTCTCATGTTCGTTACGACCCATATGTTGAATTGCCTCTCGTAGAAACAATAAATGACGTATGCCAGAGTAAAGAGCATAACGATGATAGTAGGCTGTTTAAGGGCAGTTAGCTTATTACCAACATCTGCAGTATATAGGAGGAATGTAAGGACTCCTACCAGCAAAAAGATTGCAAAGGGTCTCAATAGCACTATCCAGTGTTTTCTTGTCAGGAATAATTCTCTTTCTTCTGGTCTTAACTTTGTACGCATTGTTACCAAAGAGGATATGCAATGGCTTTAATATCCTTCTTCTTTATAAAACCGTAATACCTTGAGTCGAAGCTGTCCTTGTGACGACCAGCGACAAAGACATAACCTTCCGGAACCTTCCCGTTATACACAAACCTCTCCAGCTTCTCTCCTTTCAATGAATAATCCTTTGCCTTTCCTATGAATTCATTGTCATTACAGTAGTAATCATTTTCGGTTACCTTTAATATCTCCCCTTCATCGCAGGCAACCTGCTTTATGGCCTTAACCGGTTTGCCGTTATTTATATATTTCGAACTGAATATAAAAAGCACGTAGTCATACTTTTTGATGTCATAAGGATCAGGAGACCTGTCAAGGAAAAATAACCTGTGATCCAGGGATGGAGTGAGAGAAACAGAAAGCCTTGACGGGATGAGTGAACCGCATAATATAAGAGGGAAGAAAAACAAAAACAGTCTGAGATTTTTTGAGTCTTTAAGGCCTGACAACTTCAGCATTTCGTATTACCGCATCTCCCATTATTATGACCTTGTTTTTTGGAATGCTCGTCACAGTCTTCTCCATCCTGTCTATATTCGCCTTCAACTGCTCGTCATTGATTTTCCCTGAGATGTATAAATCTCTTTGTTCAGCAATGTAGCCTTTTACATCAACCGCTACAATCTTCTGAACGAAGAACCTGTCATAAATGAGGATAGAGGCCAGAGACATCAGAAGGCTTATTAATAAAGTTAGAAGCCAATTAAAGTACCTTTCTTTTATACCTCTTTCCTCTGACATAGATATCCTTTTAAATGTAATACTTCTTCAATGGTCCGATTTTGTCTTCAGTAAGAAGCTCTCTGCGCAAGGCGACATGTTCTTGACAAATGTCATGATACTATGAAATTTTTTTAAGCAATCTTCCTCTAAGAAAACGAGTAACTGTTCGTCGCCAATGGTAAAAGCCTCCACTACCTTCCCCTTAACACGAACTTTATCGCCAAGTGCGGGCAAAGTTCTCGAAGTGACAACAATTATCTCTCCCGTTTTATCCTGCAACCTAAAATACTTCAGAAATATAAGAGACACCCTATCTAGAACTTTTCCAGAAATTATCAGGCTTTTCCCCTCATACATGCGAGGGTTATCGATTATTGTCTTTATCGGAACGCTATAAACATATTTCCAGTAAAAGTACACGCCGCCGAAGAGAATGCCGATGATTAACACACCAAAAATTAATTTCTTAGCCATTGTTATCGCCTCTTATTGAGTTTTCACTCATTTGCTTGCT
>JBFMEC010000273.1:0-1697 GCA_040753575.1 Nitrospirota bacterium
ATTGATAGAAAGCAGCAATGCTGCAATACCTGATACTGTAAAGGTTCAAGTGAAAAATGACTTTTGTAAAAGATGTTTTTTTGTAGAGTTGTGGTTGATAACCGCAACTTCCAATGCCCGCTCCACTTGACTTCGCTGCGACATTTATAGTTGTCTCCGCTGCGTCAAGTTCCGCTAGGATATTTGATTTAGCCATAATTGTTTTTCTAAGCAGCAACATTATTACTCCAGTATTCTTCCCGGTTAAGTGCAGCTTGTTGAAGTTTTTGTTCTCTTTGAGCTATTCTTTCTTTTTGTCTGCCAAGCAGAAAATCTTCCGGCGATAGATAAAATATTGCGCTGTGTAAACGAACCCTATTATAATAATCGATGTACTTTGCAATGATTTCCCTTGCATCTTCTATTGTGATAAAGCTATTTGTATTAAGACATTCAATACTAAGCGAGCGATGAAATCTTTCCAACTTTCCGTTTGCTTGCGGATAAGCAATCGAGGTTTTAACATGAGTAAGTTCCAAGAACCTTATGAACTGCCGGAAGTCTTTAGAAATAAACTGACCGCCGTTATCGGAGATAATTCTTGGAGAGACATCAAGGTATTTTTCTTTTGCCCTTTGCACGGTTATTTCAACGTCATACTCGCTCATGTTAGCTCTTAGTTCATGGTGGACTATGTAACGTGAGTATCCATCCATAACAGAAATTAAAAAGAGAAACGTACCTTTGAAGTTGATATACTTAATGTCAATATGCCAATGTTTATGAGGACTATCGGGTTGAGAAAAACCATTGCCTTTTGAGCTTGATTTTACTGTGTTCCATTGATTGAGCAGCCCCTCTGATTTAAGTATTCGATAAACGCTCGATGGACTAACGGCAACAACATCTTCATCAAGCATACGGTAAGTTAGGCGTCTATAACCATCACGCAGATAATAATCGTTTTCGGCATAATGATTTTTTGCATAGTTAATTATTGCCTCTCTTTCGAAGGGCAGAAGCCAATTAATTTTGGGTAAAGCAAAGTTGTGCTGATTTTCTTTGCCCAAACGTTTTTTCCAGTGGAAATATTTCCCTTTGCTTATGCCTATGGTTCTTAATAACAGATTTAATTTTATCTCGCTACGGTTCATTATTCGCTCTATGTAAATTACGATTGAATCCCTTATGTCTACATCTACCCATATGTTATTTACTTTTCCCCATTGATATTTTTTTTTAATCGGATATTGTCCTCTACCAGTTCGCTTATCAAACTGTCTTTATCTTTTAGCTTTGCTTCAAGCCGGTTTATTTTTTCCTCTGTTTTGTTTGAGGTTCTTTCCCGGTTATCTTCGAATAACTGCTCTCCTTTTTCAAAAAGGGTTTTCTTCCAGTTATATACTACATTTGGGTGGATGCCGTATTTTTCAGATAGTTCACCTATCTGTACTTTGTTCTCCAAGAGTTCCCGGAGAATCATTATTTTTTCTTTTGCACTCATTCTTTTTCTTGTTTCCCCCGCATTGCGGGATTTCATTTCATTCAACATTATTGACTCCTGTTAATTTGGTTACACAAATTTCAATTTAACAAAAGTCATATTCCAACTTAAGCATAACAACTTTTTCTTTGGTAACTATGTTCATTCCGTATACATCATCATACGAAGCATCAGGGAACAATTTTTCAAATGCAAACTTCCCGTACTTTTTTTC
>JBFMEC010000274.1:0-1692 GCA_040753575.1 Nitrospirota bacterium
CTTTTGCAAATGGTATCTCCCAAGGAGAGATCCATAAGGAGGAAAGCAAACTGTCTTTCCTGCTTTAAAGACTTCAAAAACTATTATAAACTTCCTTACCTAATCTACAGGTGAGGATTATACCAGGTTAGAATACTGACGAGTGAAAGAAGCTATAAGGGATATTCAAGATGCCGATACGAATTTTAGGGATATAGGAAGATATGGGTTACCCTGAGATAAGTGATCCTGGGGCATTTGGTGAAGCCGAATTTTGCAGAAACGGCACGTGAGCATGCTTTATGGCGGAAAGGGACTCGTAATGAGGGCAAAAAGGAACTACAGTGTAGCATTTAAGAGGCAGGTAGTTGAAGAACTACTGAGCGGTTCAGCTACGACAGGGCAACTGAGCAGGCGATATGAGATATCTTCAGGTCTCATTGGTCATTGGAAGAATCGGTATCTTGAAGGCAAGCTTATAGAGGGAAAGTCAGCCAATGTAAAAACCCTTGAAGCAAAGATTAAGGATCTGGAGCAAATGGTTGGCCGTTTGACTATGGACAATGAGTTATTAAAAAAAGCCATGGAATATACACTACAGAGGAGAAAAGAGAATTTGTTACCAATCACCGCGAAGAACTTGGAGGGATCAAACGGGGGTGCGAAATGCTGAACCTATCACGGAGCAGCTATTATTACCAGGGGACCGAAGACCTGCATAAGCAGAAGGAAGAAGCGGATTTAAGGGACAGGATTGAGGAGATTGTTGTAGAGCATCCACGTTATGGGTATCGGCGAGTTACCGCACAGTTAAAGCGTAAAGGGATAATTGTTAACCACAAACGGGTACTGAGGATCATGCAGGAGGAGTCGCTGATCTGCAAGATCAAAAAGAGATGGATCACTACGACAGACAGCAAGCATAAGTACCCCGTTTATCCCAATCTGCTGAAAGATGCAAGGGTAACCGGAGTGAACCAGGCATGGGTGTCTGATATTACCTATATCAGGATACTCACCGCTTTTGTATATTTAGCGGTAATCCTTGATGCATTCTCCAGGAAGGTCATTGGCTGGGCAATTTCTCTGAGGATAGACACAGAACTAGCGAGAGCAGCCTTGAGGATGGCAATTGAAACGAGATGCCCTACTGAGGGATGCATTCACCATTCTGACAGAGGGGTGCAGTATGCAGCTCAAGAGTACGTGGATGATCTCAAAGCAGTTGGTCTTCGTATCAGTATGTCGAGAAAAGGTAATCCTTATGATAATGCTCAGGTAGAGAGCTTCATTAAAACCCTGAAAAGTGAGGAGGTGTATCTATGGGACTATAAGACCTTTGAGGACGTGAAGAAACGTATTCCGTATTTTATTGAAGAAGTGTACAATGAAAAAAGATTACATTCAGCACTGGGATATTGTCCACCGAATGAATATGAAGTATTGGTGGAAAGAAATATTAACAATAATCGTCAGACCCGACTAACCTCAGAGGTCCTTTGTGTCTAACCGATGGGGTTCACTCCATTACATTTACTTTTACCTTTTTGCCATTTTTCTCCTGATAAGCCACTGGCTTTGTGAACCTTACTACTCCGAGTTCAGTTTGTACTTCAAGCTGGCCTGATTTATTCACCTTTATTGTTCGTGCTCCCTCTATCCTTACTTTTATGTCTTTTGAATTAGCGCCAGGTTTTATATAAAATAATTTTT
>JBFMEC010000275.1:0-1684 GCA_040753575.1 Nitrospirota bacterium
ATCCTCTTCTTCCTCTCTTTCTGATTTTGGGTATAAAAACCTGCTAAGAAAAATCAAGAGTTATCTTTGATTTCTTGCAGGTTTTTCTTTGCTTTGGACTTCTGCTATTTTTTCGCACGACAAAAAGACTCGATTCATTCAGCCAGTCTTGCTTACGAAGCTTGATTTTACTGGTATACTTCTTTTACTCGTGCATAATAGATCCGTAAAAATTTATTGAGCCCTGCAATCTTTGAAACCTTTTTTGATTTGCCCTCAGATTCTTTTTTTAGGATATACCAATAAACCGCGCTATCTTCAGGGGCATTGTGTGTCTTTAAAACCCTCATTACTTCATATCCTATCTTTCTTAGCGTTGAGGATCCTCGCTTGCTGATTTTACGGTTTGTTCCGATAAACTGCCCTGATTGATACGGCGGCGCATCAATTCCAGCATATGCTATAAGTGCCTTGCTGCTGTGAAATCTTCGGATATCGCCTATTTCTGCAATTAGTTTTGGGGCGAGTATATCTCCAACACCGCCCATTGCTCTTACAACGGGGTATTCTGGCAGCTTCTTGGCGAGTTCTTGCATTCGTGTTAAAATAGTCTTTAAAGTTGTATTGATTTGCCTCAATACACTTACTGACTGCTGAATCATAATCTGTGTTGATTCCATTTCGGCAGGCAACGTAGGGATACCATCTTGTGCCAGGGAATAAATCTTGACGGCTTTATTCTGGCTTTGGTGGTATCCTTTTGTTTTTGCCCATGTTTTATAGCTTTCGGTAAATTCTTCTAATGATAATTTTGTGATGTTATCAAAATGCCAGTACGCTTCAACAAAGTCTGATAGTTTATCTTTTTCGGTTGAATCTTGCCATCCTTTCAGCAGATTTTTAATGCCTGGCATTGTATAATCCAACAAATGTGTCAGCGACTGCACGCTTTCTATTCTCATGCACATGTAATGCGAATATTGCCTTCCCAATATTTTTAGTTCTTGATAAAGGCCTTCCGCTATTTCATAATCTTTAAGTCTAAACCAGTGATCGATACCATAGTTTGCAATTGCAATGGAATCCTTTTTATCTGTTTTCACAGACCTCAACCCTTGGCTCCTGTACTGCTTCATCTCAAATGGATTTATCACAGACACGAATAGCCCTCGATCCTGCAAATAACTGAGAACCGGAAGATGGTAGATGCCTGTTGCCTCTATTACAATCTTGACATCCTCATTAAGCCTCAACAGCATAGCTGATAGCTCTGATAAATCCTTCTCCGTATGATTTATCTCAAAAGGCGAGCAAACCACTTCACCATAAGGTTTCAATACACACACAGTACTTTTCTCTTTTGAGATATCAATGCCAACACTAATCACGGATGCTTTTCCTCCTCGATCTAAATTTGTTGTAATTGTTACCATCCGCACTTATTACAATTCATTTTAGTTCGTTACACGAAAGCTCAAAAGAGTTTCAACCTGCCTAATCGAATGCTTATAATAAGGGGTGGCTGACGGTTTTTATGACGGAT
This sequence comes from Nitrospirota bacterium, assembly GCA_040753575.1. GTDB lineage: Bacteria > Nitrospirota > Thermodesulfovibrionia > Thermodesulfovibrionales > SM23-35 > JBFMEC01. The sequence continues at coordinate 1,523 of JBFMEC010000275.1, forward strand.
GCTTGATCCAAAAAGCGGCACGCCAGACCAATTACTCCCTTTATTATAAAAAATAAGTGCAAATGTTTCAGCACTAATGATGTGCTTAACACTTACACTTTTATGGTACTAAAAAAGGGCATCAAAACCCCTAATTTTTAACATAAATTATTTTGCTTTAGC
>JBFMEC010000276.1:0-1671 GCA_040753575.1 Nitrospirota bacterium
AGCAATCGAGACCGAGATGTTTGAAAGCCGCATTGTGCATCGACGGCGATAAAGAATGTTCAACCGGATACCCGAAAAGTCCTGTTATCCTGGTTTTGCCCGTGATATTCATAGTCACCTCCTACTAAGAATTTATGTTATAAAGTTTATATAAATGGGTTTTACCCATTGAAGCCGGTAGGGCAGGAGAACTGCATATCACCTGGGTCATTGAACCCTTAATGGAGTCTGTTCCCTGCCTCCCCAAACCATAATAGGTTGATTGGGTCAAAGAACCCTTGTCAGCATGGAGGATTGGTCGGGAGGCTTTGCCTGTCTTACTTGAGCAATGTTTTATGGAGGTGCTATTTTGTACAAGCTCTTTGTTGGTATCGATGTATCCAAAGATTCTTTCGTCGCTACTGGTATCAATGGAAAAGGCAATATCAGTTTTTCCATATCCGATGCTATGACTTCTGAAGGCTTTTCCCAGTTGCTTAAGGCTATTGTCTCTTGCTGTAAAGGCTTTGCTGGAGTCCTTGCAGCCATGGAATCCACAGGCTGCTACCACATCAATCTCTTTTCCTTTCTCTCCGCTCAAGATATCAACACCATCGTCATTAATCCTCTCTTGATCTCCAATTTCGCCAAACTCTCTCTGAGAAAAACAAAAACCGACAAGAAAGACGCTCTCACTATTGCCCAGTTCCTTGCCGCCCACAAAGACTCTATCTCCCAGTTCTCCATCCCGCAGGACATTAAAGACCTCAGAGATGTCGCCAGAGAAAGAGAATCCCTTTCCCATCTCATCGCTTCTGTCAAAAATGAAATTAAACGTATCCTCCAGAGCACTTTCCCAGAACTGGAATCCATCTGCAATGTCTTTACTATTACAATGCTCCTTTTCCTTAAAGAGTTCCCCTCTGCACGCCGTATCAACTCTGCCAAGCCCAAGGCTGTTGCTCATGCCCTCGACATCGCTGGTAGAGGTAGAAAAATCTCTGTCTCCGCTGAAGATATTATTAAAGCTGCCAAACACTCCGTCGCTTCTCAAAGCTTGGCCAAAGAACTTATCCTGCCCGAAAAAATACTGACTCTTACTCATTTGATGGAAAGACTCGACAGGATAACAGACATCCTTTCTGGAATATGCGCATCCGTGGCCATCGAAGAATTGGAAATCCTCTCCTCTATAGACGGTATCAGCGATACCACAGGCGCAGTGTTCCTCGCTGAGGTCGGTGACATCAATAACTTCCAGTCCCATAAGTCCCTCATCGCTTTTGCTGGCCTTGATCCCGCTATCTATCAGTCCGGGAAATTTCAGGGCAAGGGAAAAATCTCTAAAAGAGGCAATCGTCATCTCAGAAGAATTGTCTACCTCATGACTCTCGGCGTTGTTCGCGTGAATCTCTTCTTTAAAAAGTATTTTCTTAAAAGAAGAAAAGACGGCCTGCCTTTCAGAAAGGCTGTCCTTGCCACTGCACATAAATTGATTAGGGTTATTTTCGCTATGCTTTCTCATAATGTTAAATTCCAAATCAAGGAGAATTCTTTATAGTTGACTCCATTTCTTGATACTCTTATTTCGTAAAAAAATTGGATCCCATAGGTGCATCCAGCAACCCCTTTATCCTCTCAATTGTTCGCGATGAATTTCTCACGGTGAAATGATCCGTTAAATCAATCTGT
>JBFMEC010000277.1:0-1659 GCA_040753575.1 Nitrospirota bacterium
TGTTTTGCAATACTGGTTCTATGCTTGCGAGAAGAACTGCACATATTATAGGTCGAGTACTCATATCAATGATACAGAGCATGCTTGGAAGATTTTACGCATCGGGAAGGAAACTCGATCCGCCGCTCTGCCTCCATATAGATGAAGGACACAACATGTTATATAAAGGAATACAAGAGTTATTCAACAAGGGCGGCGCAGCAAATGTGTGGATACATTTCTATACGCAGAGTGTTGCACAGATTGAGGAAGAGATAGGCAGGGAAGCAGCGAGAAGCATCCTGGACAATATCAATACATGGATTTATATGCTTGTGAATCATCCCGAGACTGCCCAGTATATAGAAGATTCATCACCAACAATCAGGAAGTACCAGCCGATTCTTTCATTCGGTGGAGGTATATCTGTTAGGGAGATTGAAGACAAGCAGATACTTGCCTATAAGGTCATGCAGCTACAGAAGCGACAGTTCTACATGCGCAGCTACGGAAATCTTTATAAAGGAAATACTCTTGATACAACACCGGCTTATGTGAAAGTGGAGTTTCCACACCTGACTTCAGCCCATCCTTTGTAGAGGGATTTGTGTGAGCTTCTCCATAAATGTAATGCACAATAGGAAGAAATTGTTAAAGGCAGCAGAAAATTGGAGAAAGGTTATTTAAATATAGAAGAACTATCTGAATATCTTGGGATTAAAAAATCTTCTCTGTATGCCAAGGTAGCTAAGAGACAGGTCCCCTTTTATAAGATAGACCGCCTTATAAGGTTTAAAAAGACCGAAATAGACCGCTGGGTGAGAGCTTAAGGCAAGAACCGATTGGGAATGATAAGAAAGTAAGAGAGATTCTCAAAGGTCTGAATAGCAGGAAGGCAGATGTAAACAGTCTTGTCAAAGATTGTATTGAAGTAGTTAAAAGGAACGAGTATAATCCTGTCCAGCGGGAACCAGATCAGATCAAGGGCCTCAGAAAGGAGGCTTAGGATGGGACTTTATAAGAGAGGCCGAGTCTGGTGGATGTCTTTTGTTTATCAGGGCAGACATCATCGTAAATCAACTGAAACAGATGATAAAAAACTGGCTCAAAGAATTTATGACAAGCTGAAGGGTCAGATTGCAGAGGGAAAGTGGTTTGAGACACAGCCAGGAGAAGAGAAGACTTTTAGGGAGATGATGGAGAAGTTTCAGTCTGAATATTTCTCTAATTTGGCAAGTTACAGCGCCTGCAAGAGCTATATAAAAGGACTTGTAGCTTTCTTTGGAGACTATACACTTTCGGAAATTACTCCCAGACTCATCAGCGAGTTTATAAGGTTCAAACACTTTTAGGCCACAAAACGCCGATAATAAGCCAGCGGTATGCACACCATTATCCTGAGAGTTTAAGGGGCGCAGTAGCAATACTGGACAGGGTAAGACAGGATTCAGTCACAAATCAGTCACAGTCGCAGCAAGAATGGATTAACCAAAATGGCTAAGTCCTTGATTTTATTGGTGGACGGTAGGGGATTCGAACCCCCGACTTCCACGTTGCGAACGTGGCGCTCTCCCGGCTGAGCTAACCGCCCATATCTTGACACTCAAATTACAAGGATAGATAACAGCCTCAACAAGTATCTCCAACTTTTGATTATCAACTTTCTGTATAATAATTTCA
>JBFMEC010000278.1:0-1608 GCA_040753575.1 Nitrospirota bacterium
GGAAGTACCTTTTGTGCCATAATATATTCACCTCGTTGGTGTTATTTTGTTGCTCGCACAACTATTCTAACACCTCATCCTTATTGGGATAACGAGGTTTTTTTATTTTTTTGATGGTGAATCAAGGAGAATAGGAATCAATTCTCTTCTTGAGATCAAAAAGAATTTGCAGAGCGGTTTCCGGTTTTAATTCTTTCATGTCCAGCTCTCTTATTTCACTTATGAAAGACTCCGTTGCAGAGGAGAAAAGATCAAGTTGAACCGCACCCCTGTTCATTTTCCTGTCTGCAAATCGCGGCCTGCCTGTCTCATTAAGCTCCTCTTTTTCAAGATTTGCAAGAACCTCCTTTGCCCTGTTTATGATAGGTTCGGGGAGTCCGGCTAATCTCGCCACCTGTATGCCATAACTCTTGTCAGCAGATCCTTTTTCTATCTTTCTGAGAAAGATGATCTCATCACCCCATTCTTTCACCGAGGCATTGTAATTCCTGACCCCTGAGTTTGTCAGTCCCAGTTCTGTCAGCTCGTTATAATGGGTTGCAAAGAGTGTCCTTGCATTTATGGTATGTAAGATATATTCTGCTACTGCCCAGGCAATGCTTATACCATCAAATGTGCTAGTGCCTCTTCCTACCTCATCAAGGATTATAAGGCTCATCTTTGTTGCATTATGCGTAATGTTTGCGACCTCGATCATCTCAACCATGAAGGTGCTCTGACCCCTGGTAAGGAAATCAGAGGCACCTATCCTTGTGAAAATCCTGTCAGCTATTCCTATCCTTGCATCTGATGAGGGAACGAAACTTCCGATTTGAGCCATTATGACTATGAGTGCGACCTGTCTCATAAAGGTAGATTTTCCCGCCATGTTCGGGCCAGTAATTATGAGGAGTCTGTTATCTTCATTATCCAGATAGATGCTATTGGGTATAAACCTTTCATCAGAGGGTATTTTTTCTAAAACTGGATGCCTTCCCTCTGTTATGTCTATAATTCCGCTTTCATCAACGCAAGGCTTCACATAGTTATATCTTTTTGCGACGATGGCAAGGGAGGAAAGGAAGTCAACAACGGACAAAGCGGAAGCGGTCTTTGATAGAAGCACAGATTCTTTCCGGAGGTCATCAAGCATCTCCTGAAAAAGGTGATACTCAAGATTTTTAAGTCTTTCCTCGGCTCCGATTATCTTCGTCTCGTATTCCTTAAGTTCAGGTGTCACATACCTTTCTCCATTTACAAGTGTTTGCTTCCTGATATAGTCCTCAGGAACCATGGAGAGATTTGATTTTGTAACCTCTATATAGTATCCGAAATTTCTGTTATAGCCAATTTTAAGAGAAGATATACCTGTTCTCTGCCTTTCTTTATGTTCCATTTCTGCGATGAGATCTTTACTCTTTAATGATATTCTTCTGAGTTCGTCCACATCTGAATTATATCCGTCTTTTATAATCCCCCCGTCTCTAAGACTCATAGGGGGACTGTCAACAATCGCTTTCTCAATTAATTTTCTCAGGACTGAAAATTCCAATATCTCCTCTGCGATTAAGTTCAGATAAGAGCTTTTAGCGGAACCAAGGGCTTTCTTGATATTTGGAAGATGGACTA
>JBFMEC010000279.1:0-1575 GCA_040753575.1 Nitrospirota bacterium
ATGCCTCTTTAATTTCAGAGGGGTTCAAGGATTCGAGTGATCCAGTGGCCAAGTGCGGAATACTGTCTTCGCTGGAATCCTTGAATCCTTGGATCCTTGAATCCCGGACAATGACAACCCTTATCGTGAGACCATATTCTTTTGCAAAGTCGAAATCTCTTTGATCATGGGCCGGAACAGACATGATCGCTCCAGTACCATATTCCATGAGAACAAAATTTGCTACATAAATAGGTATTCTCTCTTCATTCATTGGATTTATCGCATAATAGCCGGAGAAGAGGCCAAACTTTTCCCCCATCTTCCCGTATCTCGCCTTCACCTTTTCGAGACCTTCCTTGTCCGATACAAGCCTGTTGGCAAGAGGATGTGCCGGTGCAAGACACAAAAAGGTTGCACCAAAAAGGGTATCCTGCCTGGTGGTAAATATCTTTATCTTTTCTTTCATTCCTTCAATTTCAAAATCCACTTCAACACCAATGCTCTTTCCAATCCAGTTCTTCTGCATAGCAACAACCTTTTCGGGCCAACCTTTCAGTTCATCGCATGCCTGAAGAAGTTCCTCGGCATAATCGGTAATCTTTAAAAACCACTGTTCCAGTTCCTTCTGATGGACAACACTTTCGCACCTCCAGCACTTTCCGTCTATAACCTGTTCATTGGCAAGAACCGTCTCGCAGGAGGGGCACCAGTTAACAAAGGAATATTTTCGGTAGGCAAGTCCTCTCTCCAGCATCTTCAGGAAAAACCACTGATTCCATTTGTAATAGGCAGGTTCACAGGTGGTTACTTCTCTCTCCCAATCATAACTGAGTCCCATTCGGTTAAGTTGTTTCTTCATGTATTCAATATTTTTATAGGTCCATTCTGCTGGATGCACACCGTGTTTTATAGCGGCATTTTCGGCTGGCAGTCCAAAGGCATCCCATCCCATGGGATGAAGAACATTATAACTCCGCATCCTTTTGTATCTGGCTATTACATCCCCTATGGCGTAATTTCTTACGTGGCCCATGTGGATTTCGCCCGAAGGATAGGGAAACATCTCAAGACAGTAAAATTTCTTTTTCAGAGGATCTAACTCTGTTTTATGGAGATTTCTTTCAGCCCAGTATTTCTGCCACTTTAATTCAACCCTTTGAGGGTCATATCTCTCTTCCAAAAATTCCTCCCAAAACAGTTTGAAATATTATATCTATGACAAATTAACATTGACAAGGGATGCTCAATTTTCAGAGGCGAAGCCGAAGCAATCCTTATTTCGGAGTTACTAAGGATGTCATTAGTAAGATGACATTCCTAAAGATTTTGTCATTGCGGCTTATCCGCAATCCTTCTTGCTTTTCAGAAGGATTCCCGGCAAGCAGGCTGTTGCAGTTTCTGGGTATTAATAAACTTAACATGAGCCACTCGATCGAATTATACTATACCAACAAATAATTCGAGGAGAGCAAACAAATGGGATTTATCACAAACAATCGAATGATGTTGTGCAAGATAGAAATGATCAGAATCAATTTTCAAGGCAACATGAGAAAGTTGAACATACAGTAGGGGCTGATACTGAACGGGCAT
>JBFMEC010000280.1:0-1544 GCA_040753575.1 Nitrospirota bacterium
ATATTATCCTCCTTTTGTTTAACCTTAAAAATAGTTCCCTATATTTTAGGGTAATACCATATATTTAGGTATTTGTCAAGTTATTTATCTGTGGAGTTTCCTGAGTTTTTAGCCGAACTCAAATCGTAGTTGAAAATCATCAATACCAATTGGTTTTACACCTCTCAGGGCAGTCTTATCAGGATAAAGTAGGTTAAAGATGCCATCTGCTACTGCATAATTGAAAAAGCTTGGAACTCCAAAGAACCTCTTTGATACCAAGAATATCCGTTCTACAAGCATCTTCAATTTTATACTCTGCCCGATATATACAGCGGCAAAATACGATACTGCCAGCACAAGCACTACGACATTTCGGATGCTGGTATAACTCTGTACCCGTATATCTTCAAGGTTATAACACTGTTTAATATACCGATAGGATTCGTCACACTTCCATCGGGCAAGATAATACTCTACAATTCTCCATATGTTCTCCTTCTTGTAGATATCAACAGTACAGCTTGTTAAAAGCATCATCGGCTTTATACCGAATCCCTTCACAACAACAAAGTAAAGCTTATGGTCATAGTGAGGAAGCTTTACTGCTACAGCATTGTATTGAACCTTCCTCCTCTTTTCTTTCCCCTCATCATAAATGATCAAAACACTCTCATGAGGTGTTGGTAAAACCTTCGCCATATCACAGCAGTTCTTCCTTTTACCCCTATGGATCAAATCCCTATCTCTTAACCGAATAACAAATCGTATCGGCTTATTCCTATCGAGATATTTCTCATATATAAAACCCCTGTCTCCGCCACGATCTATTGCATGTATCCCTCTTTCTCCTATATGTTTGAAAATTGTATCAATCGCCTTCATGATTTGGTCATTTTCACTCTTGACCCCTTGAGCCCCATGTGAATATGCCTCGCAGTAAAGGGGAATGACCTTCTTAGATTCTATGTCTGAGGCCACTGCCTTGCATAAAGGATAACCATTGCCTATTTCGTTTTCGCTGCCATCATAAACCTTCCCCAGAAATTCCATTTTCTTTGCATATTTCTTTCTTATGTCACCAGGGTCTATAGCTATTACCATGTCATCCGTTACCTTAGGAGATGCAAGCCTGCATATCTCATCATTTATCCCTCCTGTGAAATCTTCGTCATCAAGGTTCCTCGATAACCTGTCTTCTGTCTTTATTAACGCCTGCTCTTCTTTAAGTGTCCTTGCTATATTGCTCAACTTTACATCCTTTGATGCCTGTATCCCGTAAAGCATCTCCTTAATAAGCTTCTGCTTTGGCTTTTTAAACCTCTTTGAAATGATTCCTGAGAATTTTGAGAGCTGTCCCTTAAGATTGGCTATCATCTTAGAGTTCATACTCATGATCCCTCTTTCTCCTTGATAGTTAATGGTTTGGAGGTTATATAAGATAATAAACTCAGGAATCTTTTCTTGTCTCAAATAAATGTTCTTTTCCACTTGTGTTTTTTTGATTTTTGTAATTATTGCAAGGGGTTATGTAATTCCTTCATGAAAAACTCAGGAAACTCCAA
>JBFMEC010000281.1:0-1534 GCA_040753575.1 Nitrospirota bacterium
AATAAGGCTTCTTTTGCAGGTGAATCAGAAAAGACTGACAGGTCTGCCTTTGCATCGGCAACGAAGTTTTGGGCCCTTTCAAAAGACTGCTCTATGGAGTTATATTTTTTTAAAAGCTTCAATATTTTTTTAAGGCCCTTCCTCTTTAAACTATTCTTTATTATCTCTTTAACATCTTCCACTTCATCATCTGCAGCAGTTTTCAACAGATATATCAACGGGAGTGTTATCTTGCCTTCCTCCAGATCCTTACCGAGCCTCTTACCAAGTTCACCCTCATCTGCCATATAATCAAGTATGTCATCGGCCATCTGAAAGGCAATTCCAGTCTTCATTCCGAAATCAGAGAGTGCCTTTTCCATCTCTTCCGGTAAAGATCCGAGGATTGCACCTATCCTGCATGCTGCGGAGATAAGGACAGCCGTCTTTGCATTGATTATCTGGAGGTAGTCCTCCTCCGTTATATCGGGATCTCCCGTTTTCGTAAGCTGAAAAATTTCACCTTCCGTCATCTTTGTTGTCGCCTCGGAAAGAACCTCCATGATCCTCTGATTTTCTTGCATTACAGCAAGTCTTAAGGCATTGGAATAAAGAAAGTCACCAACAAGTATCACAACCTGGTTACCCCATATAGAATGGGCCGGGGATTTGCCCCTTCTTATCTCTGCACCATCAATGACATCATCATGAAGCAAAGAGGCCGCATGTATTGATTCAATAATCCCTGCAAGGGTCAGACGTGCATCCCCCTTGTAGCCTGCTATCTCTGAGCTTAAGATCAGAAACAAGGGTCTCAGTCTTTTCCCACCGCTATTTATCAGGTAGTCTCCGATTAGAGGGATTGGCGAGACATGGCCTTTGAAGAGATCCTTTAGCCTGTCTTCCACAATTCTTAGTTCTGGCTCGTATTTGCAGAGAATCTCTTGTAAATCCATTTTTTATGGTAGGATAGCTCCCCTTTTATTGTCAAGGTTAAAGCCTGAATTCTTCAAGGATGATATTTTCTCTTATGAGTTTCTTTAAATCCTTTGGTTTGAAGGCACCCTTTTCTGTAATTATTGCGGTTATATACTTATGAGGGGTAACGTCAAAGGCGATATTTTTAACCTTCACACCGTCCGGTGCGATCTGAATTGTGCCTCCTTTCCCCGATAGATGGGTTACTTCTTCGGGATCTCTTTCTTCTATGGGGATTTGATCACCCGAAGGGGTAGAAAAATCAATGCTGCTCATAGGTGCTGCTACATAAAATGGTATCTTATGTTCTTTACAGAGAACTGCCAGAGAGTAAGTTCCGATCTTGTTTGCCACATCCCCATTTCTTGCCGTCCTGTCAGTTCCAACGATTACAAGATCTATTTCTCCCTTCTTCATAAGGGTCCCGGCCGAACTATCAGTGATAAGGGTGACAGGTATTCCCTCCTGCATAAGCTCCCAGGCTGTGAGCCTTGCACCTTGAAGAACCGGCCTCGTCTCATCAGCTATAACCTGAATCTTCTTTCCTTCACGGGCTGCGAAAAGAATCGGCGCCGTA
>JBFMEC010000282.1:0-1529 GCA_040753575.1 Nitrospirota bacterium
ACAAAGGCATCGCTGAACATTATCATATCTAATTGCTTTGTATAAATTGTGAGGCGACCTAATATACTTAGTTTTTCCTCGATAGTTGACCTATGATATCTGGTTATCCTTGCGTTAAGCATATCTCCAATCCTATCAACCTCGAAATCCAGCTTTTCCAGAATCTCTTTTATCAGTCGTGTTCTTCTGATACGTCTGTCGATAGATGCGCCACCTCCCTTGAAGTGAAAGCGAATAAAGTTATGGTCTACGTTATCACTTGCGTAAGCTTCCACTGTGGATAGATGATACCCCAACCTGATATTAAAGTTCATGTATTCTCTGGATATCAAGGCAAAGCTCTTTCCCCATCCCCTATCTTGATGTAGTGATGGCTCAACCACAATGTTAGCAACAACAGAGGCTAAACCCGTTACATTCTTAGGCCTGGGGCCTGGCCATTTCATGGACATTATGCCATCAAGAAAGGCATTCATAGGGAGAGAATGGATATTATTAAGGGTTATTCTTTTTGCAGGAGTTTCAATACCGCCGTTCAGGTCTATTATGTATATCTTGAGTGGTATCTTTAAAACCAATCTTACAGCTTCTCCTTCTTTTACATCAGGCCTGTTACTGATTGTAAACATCTCGTCCAGAGATACTTCATTGACAAAATGCGTTATATCATGAAATGTTTTGCAAAGTTCGGGTTTGAATGAATCTACTCTAAGATAAATTAAGTTTAAAGGAACTATCTTTTTCAGCACTTCTTCTAATGTTTTAAAGACATGGGTATTTTTAAACAGGTTTTCCCTTTTTTGTCCCAATTCAATGACTTCATCCACACGGCCTTCATATATATTACCGTTAATAGCATCTACAGTTATTTCCATGCCGCTTGTTATGAGCTTCGTGGCTTTTTTTGTATTCAGGATGGTAGGCACCTTGAAATCTCTGGCAAGGACTGCCATATATCCTGTAGCAAGCCCACCATCTGTTACAATAGCAGTAGCCTTATTCATCACTGTTACAGACTTAGGTGAGATATGCCTGGCTATAAGGATGGCTCCATCAGGAAAATTGTCCAAATCTTCTACTTTATTAACTAAATAGGCATTTCCGGTACCAACACCCTTACAAGCAATAACACCGCTATCAATCAAAACCTTGTGGCCTTTTAACGGGGTAGGTCTCTTGACCTTACCAAGATCGGCTTCCTTCCCGCCTGCTATATTCATCCCACTGGAAAGCTCCGGTTCTTCCCCACTCTTGCTATTAGGGACCCCGTCTTTGGCGATGTTTCCATTCTCTCTTCTTTTATTAAGGATTGCTTTAATCTCTGAATCCGCCTTCTTTAATACATCGTATAACTCTGAATATTTCCCATTAGAGATTTCATTGAGGGCACCTACGATAGTATGCACCTTATCAGATAACATGTTTGAGTTTGATCTTATATAATGCATGTCAAAGAGATAATCCCCTGAAAGTTTTTCTTCCATATCCGCCATTATCACACGGATGGCGTTGGTTTCAGAGAGTAGTTT
>JBFMEC010000283.1:0-1516 GCA_040753575.1 Nitrospirota bacterium
TCCTGGTTCCGTATGTTCTTATAGCCCCAGCCTATTTCAGGCCCCAATAAATAAGTCTTCAATGGAAATTCTAATTGACTAGCTCCCCCTGAAAAACTGATATGATAAGTACTATCTCCATGGAGGTATCCAGATCGTAAGCTTATATCTAAATAGAGCTTACCGCTATTTAATTTCCATCCCACTTTATTATCAGATCGTAGTGATTCAGTTTTGGAAGAAGTTTGAGTCATTCCAAACTCCACACTTCCCGCTACCAATAGCATTGAAGATATGATAACCATCACCAGTCTTTTCATCTTTCTTCCCCTTTCTTATTCAGATGGCACCTTCGTCTCTCTTTTCAAGGTACTTCTTTACCCTCTCATCACTTTTGATAAATAAATCCAAACTCTTTTTATAAAATTGTGGGTTTTCCATATCTAAACCATATGACCACCTCCTATGCCTACGAGTGGACTCGGAGCCGTGTCTACACTTTTTACTCGATGCTTTCTCCACACGAAACTTTTTTGGCTGATTTCCCCGCCCCCTTCTAGATTGATCCTCACCTTTGGCTATTCTACGTTAGCGCCGAGTGTTTGCGGAGATTTGTCAATATTGTAGACACGACACCAATCTTTTCTTTTTATCCTGACAAGCTCCCGGAGAATTCCTTTCATGATGTTGTTATCTTCAAATGATATCCACTCCCTGATATCGGTCTTGATCGGCTTGTTCTGACTCCCGATAAAAAACCTCTTCTTCTCTATAACGGTATCCTGAAGTATAAGATCACCCTCCCAGCTGTAAGACATTTTGCTCCTCCTTTTATTAGCAAAGCGCAAAGGGTATGGATTATATTCAATGACCGGGTGATGCAACGACTCAAAGACCTTTAAATATGGAAGCAAATTCTTTGCCAAATGTAAAAATTTTTTAAAAGTTTGTAACTTTGCGGAATTAAAAAATTATTTGAATTTCTCAAAATTTGAAAATGTTAAAAAATGTAAGCAAAATTGCCTATTTTCGTAACCAGGTCTGATAATATTCAAATTATTGTAAATGTAGCGTAATAGATGGGAAGGCTATGATCATCATGTGAAAAAAAATATTAAAGGCTGACATTTAGGATCTCAGATTTTTAAATCAGGGGTTTGAGCAACAGCCCGTTGAGACCTAACCCTACAATCTTCTGGTGTAATCAAAGTCTTTGCTCCTGTCCCATACCTAAGACCATTTCGAATTCCTTTGATTGTATTTTCACGATTGTCATTGTAGGTGCTCTACTGGCATATGGGATAACTAAGTTATTCCTTAAATTCCTATCCCCTTTCCGTTCGAGAAGGAGATAGATGACAGACATTTACTTCAAGTGCTTCTCTAAGAATTCCCCATATGGGAGAGACATTGTTGAAAACTTTCACTTCTCTTTTTGAATCTCCAGTTTCTGGATCGCTTTGACAATGGCCGAGGTACAAACACCCAGTCGTCTTGCAATCTCCGCTGTAGGGACCCCCATTCCATGACCCAATCG
>JBFMEC010000284.1:0-1511 GCA_040753575.1 Nitrospirota bacterium
TGCATCACCTCCATCCATTCCCATAAATAGAGCTCCTCCGGCCACTCCGGTATACTTTAAAAAATCCCTTCGGTTAATTCTTTTCATCAGATCCCACTCGTTCGTATCTTTCCTGATCAAGACAGAGACTGCATCGAGAATCAGAACACCATTGGCAGAATAGGTTAGGCACCCTTTTGATACTGTGAAGCATACCAGTCGATTACCCTTCTGATCATTTTTTGATAGGATGTATGGTGCTTTTGTGCTTCTTTCTTGAAAAATTCCACACTCGATTTTTTTAAAGAGATGGTTATCTTAACGTTTTCTTCTTTAAAGACTAACTGATCCGGTGTGGGTAGAAAATCTTTTACAACTCTCAATTCACCCATTGGTTCGTCAGTATATTTTATTTTTTTCTTCATAGGTCCTCCTCCCTCTTCTCCAATACCCCGCGCCATAAATGCGGATGACATTCCCCCTGTACGTGAATCGAACGGTCATTACGCCGTCTCCAACACGGCCAATACAATAAAATCTCTCCTCCTCACTGCTATGGGTTATATCTTCTGCAATCACACGGTGAGGTTCAAGAAAAGCATGTTGGGCTAAAGCAAAAGAAACACCATACTTCTTTTGATTTTCTTTGTCTTTGTCCTCATCCCGTTCGAAAAGGGTCTTTGGCACATAAAAATTATACTATTTTATAAATCATACTGCAATACAAAAATATGGCTAAATTTATGGAAGGAGATAAGGGGTATTAAAATTAATTTGCGTCCAACGGTCGTGTTAAGTCGCGGGGAAATACTTTCTTCGCTTGTTCTGAAATTTCCCAGATCGCTAAAACTCAAATTGATGGATAGTCTTCTGAAGTGAGGAATCATTGGAGCAGAGAGGATTTGGAAAAAGACTTAGAAAAAGAAGATGATCCCTCGAAAGAGAAAAACCAATAACTGGTGCTTATCTATTTTTCAATAAAATAAAATTTAATAGCTGCCCGCTGGGTCGTCTTTTGTTAGGCCGCCTTTTGAATTTCTTTAGCCTCGTATTCAGGAAACATGATAATAGCGGGGTGGATGTTAAAAGCTTTTGCTAACTGTTCTACACGCTTTTTGCCAATTTCTACCTTTTCGTTTTCCAAGAGGCTAATATTGGTTGCGCTGATGCCCGAACGCGTCGCAAGTTCAGCCTGGGTCCAGCCTTTTAACTCACGAAGCATTCGTATGACCTCACCTGTTGTTAGTTTAGCATGCGCTTTTGCTGGTAAAAATTCAGTTTCTCGCCGAGTTTTCATAACTCCTCCTAATAGTTGTGTGGCGTAATTTCCAAAACAAAAACCGTAACAATGTCCTGTTCTATAGAATAGATAACCCTATAATGTAAGCTCAAACGCGATGATCGCTGCCCCTTGCATTTTCCCTTTAGTTTTTCATCATGGAACCCAAGAAACTCCCTTAATTTCTCCGGACCATGCCTGAACACAATGTCTTTCCAGACCTCATATTTCTTAACAACCGCCGTTGGAAGCA